>CAVKIG010000008.1:0-34983 GCA_963656415.1 bacterium
AAAGTGCGATAAATAGATGAATGACGCGAAAGCACCCCGAGAATGACAACCCTAACGTACAAGACGTACGTGAGTTGGCAGGCTCGGGGTGCTGACAAAGTCAGTCGCTATTTAGCGCACTTTACGCCGAGAAAAGGCGGAAGGCAACCACAGTACAATCATCAGATGCACCGTTTTCCAAAGCCTTTTTAAGTATTTCGTCGGCAAGGGTCTGTGGGTTGGCGGTGTCGAGAGAATCGACTATTTCGGCAATGCCGCTGCCTTCGAGAACGTCGAAAACACCGTCGCTCATCATGAGAACCATGTCTCCGTCAAAAAGTTGATATTTCATGGTGACGCTTTCCACGCTGTCGAGAATGCCCATGGGAGCACTTGTGCAGGATAGCATTTCGATGTTTTCTTTGCGGATGATGAAACTTGAAGCCGAGCCGAGTTTCACGACGTCGAGAGAACCGTTTGAAGTGTCGACGGCGGCGATGTCGAGTGACGAAAACACGTCGTCGGCGCACAAGCGAAGAAGTTTGTTGGCAAGAGCGAGAATTATGTTGCTTTCTATGCCAGCGCGATAAAAATTTTCTATCATATTCACGGCGTTTTTGCTCGTTTCGCTTGCCTGCTGACCGTGTCCCATACCGTCACATATCGCAAAAAGCCTACGATTTTTCGACGGGCAAAGGATGCTGAGCGTGTCTCCGCTTTCGCTTTCTCCCGAAAATTTGCGGCTCGCCACCCCGTATGCGGTTTCAAAAGTCGGTGCGCTTTGCAGATATACGACTTTTTGCGCGCCCTTATCGGTGATTTTGTCCACCTGAAGTCTCACGCGCAAATATGCGGACGCAATTTTTGCAATCACCGCTTTTTGCGCGTCGTTTGCACGCACGAGCATTGTGACGGCAGTTCCGTCGCCGTCTCCGCTTATGAGAATTTCGCTTGCGACGATGTTGTGTTTGAGATATTCGCTTTTAAGCATCTCGACGTCGTCGTCTGCAAAATTGACCTGCTTTGCGCAGGACGTGGCAAGAGAATCGAGCACGAGAGATACGCCTGCAAACTGCTCCGACATCATGTTTTTGCAACTTGCGACGTTTTTGAGTTCGTTCATTCTTTCAAGATACGCCTTCGCCGACGAATTTATCACGGACGCAAGCGAGTGCATATTAGAGCATCTGCCGGTGATGAAAGGCGGCATATCGAGTATGGTCACTCTCCCGCGATTGAGCGCGGCTTCCGCCATAGGTTGAATGACTCCCGAAGTATCCGTCCCCAGCGCACAGAAGCAACTCTCTCTGTCTTTGCATTTCCCGCAAAAACTGCGAGCGACTTCTTTTGCGAGCGCGGCGGGAGAACATTCACCGTTTTTCTGCGCGATTTTTTCGAGATTTTTCGACATATCGTAAAATACGTCGCTTGCGCCCAATATTCTCGACGCAAGTTCGCGCGCTCTGCGATTGACGACGGCGGTGTATGCGTGCCTATTGTCGCTCGCCGTCCTGCTCTTCACTTTGGCGATAGCGGACGGCGGTATCAGAAGACACGCGATTATCCCCACCGCAAGCATACAAAGAGATTGCCACCCTGCGCCCGAATAACCGTCAAACAGCCAGAATACGCCTTCGCACGCAATCATCGCAAGCGCACTGCAAAATCTCGTGAACGGCGAAAAAGTCACGGCGCACATAGCGATTGCGGCAGCATACCCGAGCCAGGCAAGTTCGGCATTTCCGACAGCCGCGCCTACACCGAGAAGCAATCCGCAAAACAGAGTAATCTGCGACGAAAAACAACACGAGCAAAACAAAACCGAAAACGCAAGCGCAACGCTCACCGCATAAAAACCGTAACCGCCCACTCCCGCAAGCGCATATCCGAATACGCATAAACAAGCACCGCCGCAAATAAGTTCGTCAACGGTGGCTTTGTGGATTACTCCGCGCACGAACACGGCATACGACGTGTTGCCCGTACAAAACGTGAACGTCACGGCAATAAGCGCACTCAACCCCACGTTGAGATACGCCGACTCGAACACCGTCTTGCACGCAATATAAGGACTCATAGAAACGAGAGCGGCAATCGCAACGCAAAACAAAGGCACGTTCTTTTTCAATCTGAAAAACAGAGCGTATAGTAGAAACAGCACGGCGACGGGTGTCACCGCATAGGCAAGCGTCATCCAGTCGAGTGCAAAAACGCAGTTCGCCACGATAAAACACGGCGATATCGCAATCACGTTTTGGCGTGCAAACACCAAACCGCAAAACAGCGCAAGCGACAATGCAAAGCCAAAGTCCTTGACGGACGCAAGCAAAAATATCGCAAGACATTCTATCGTGAAATTGATTGCCGTCTTTTTGGACAATCTCAAATCGAAGGACGGAAAAGTTTTTCTCTGTGCTCGCAAAACGTTGTTTTTCATACCTGAAATATACCGCTTTCGGCTTGCAAAAACCTTCCGTTTATATGCAAAATCGCTCGCAAAAAGTCTTATGATTTTTTATTATGTCGAAATTGCTATTTTGACATAATTCGACTTTTATCGCACTGATATATATAAATCAAATGCCGTTTATGAAATTATCTCGAAAATAATGAACAATTTTCTATACGTTTTAGAACGACTTTATTTGCGATTTTTTACACACACTTAATTCAACTCGTCCGTCTTACGTTTTTACACCGACTATAAAGTTGACAACGCATATATTAAAGTTTATAATCTGCCGTGATATGAAAACGAAAAGACTTCAGAAAATAAGACGTATATGCCTTGTCGCACTCATGCTTGCGCTCACGATAATATTTTGTTTCGTTCCGATTCAGTTCGGCACGATAACGCTTGCGCTGATGATTTTGCCGACGATTATCGTTGCGCAGGTTTGTGACTTCAAGACTTCGCTTCTTATGGCGGTGCTTATGGGCGTTGTCAACTACATTGCGTGGTTCACAACGAAAGCCGCGTCCCCCGTCGCTCCCATTTTTCAGAATCCGCTCGTTTGCATACTTCCCAGAATCATGATAGGCGTCATGTGCTATCTCGTAAGATACGGTCTTCAACGCGCGATTTTCTTCAATCGCCCGCTTCGCAAATACAAGGACGAATACACGCGCGAAACAAACGACGAGACCGCACAAAACGATTTTTCCGACACCGAAAACTGTGCCGACCGAAGCAAAACGGCAGAATCGATTGCGCCCGCATATGCAATAGCCGAAACTTCGCCCGAAAGTGATATGCCTACGAAAAAGAAAGGAAAACACACTCTCAAAGACGAAGCGGTCAATCAGATTATATATGCGCTTTCAGCCGCACTCGGCGTTGTTACGAACACTCTTTTCGTTGCGATATTCACTCTCATATTTTTCAACGGAACGTATATTGCGCAAAACACCGTCGTGACGGTGGAATACGTGCTTGCCTGGTTCGGCGTGAACTTCCTTGTGGAAATCGCCGCATTCTCGCTTATCACTCCGCCTATAGTGCTTGCGTTGAAAGCGGCTAAACTTGCTTGATTTTTCGTTTTATCGATAAAAACCTTTCCTTTTTGTGAAATAATTCACACATTTTTGAAAAATTGTATTACTTTTGCGCTCCAGACGATTAAAAATTGATTAAATTGTGTATTTACACTCATTTTTGCGTGTGGTATAATATTTTTATCCAAACAATAAGGTGGAATATGGGCAAATTTGTTCTCGCCTACGACGTAGGCACAACGGGTATCAAAACTTGCCTTATCGAAATCGATAAGAGCATCAACATAATATCGTCAGCATCCGAAGGATATCAACTCTACGTCCTTGAAAACGGCGGAGCGGAACAAGATCCGCAGGAATGGTGGGACGCGATGAAAGCGACGACTCGTCGCATATTTGCCGATTCCAGCATCAAACCCGAACAAGTGGAAGGAATTTCTTTCTGCTCGCAGGCTCAAGGTCTCGTTCTCGTTGACAGAGACGGCGTACCCGTACATAGAGCGTTCAGTTATATGGACCAGCGCGCAACGCAGGAAATCAAAGAAGGTTTGAAATTCGGTTTGCAAATCGAAGGCGCAAACGTCGGCAGATTGCTCACTTCCCTTGCGATCACGGGTGCAGCGCCGCTCAGCGTCAAAGACCCGCTTTGGAAATACAACTGGCTCAAAAAGAACGAACCCGAAAACTTCTCGCGCGTGTACAAATGGTTAGACGTCAAAGAATATCTCATCGCTCGCATGACGGGAGAATTCGTACTGACGCACGACTCGGCTTTCGGAACGATGCTTTACGACCTTAAACACAAGTGCATCAGCAAAAAGATGTGCAAGATGTTCGGTATAAATCCCAAGCACCTTCCCCGCCTTATCGCGTCGACGGACTGTGCAGGCGAACTTACGGACGGAGCGGCAGAAGAACTCGGTCTCGTCAAGGGTATCAAAGTGTTCGGCGGCGGCATGGACGCAAACCTTATAGGTGTGGGCGCAGGCTCGACGGCAGTCGGAGATACGCATATATACAGCGGCACTTCGGGCTGGGTTGGCACGATAACGGAAAAGCCGCAAGTGGACGTCTCGTCAATGATTGCGGCAGTCGTTGCGGCGCAACCGGGCAAATACAATTATTTTGCGGAACTCGAAACTTCGGGCAAGTGCTTTGAATGGGTCAAGGACCACATCGCGCTTGACGAATGCGGCGTTTACATACAGAAAAAACACGTCACCGAAGACATAGAACACAAATATCTCTCGCTCTTCTCTTATATGACGAGCATAGTTGACGACATCCCTGCAGGAAGCGGCGGAGTTATATTCACTCCGTGGCTTCACGGCAACCGTTGTCCGTTTGAAGACCCGAACGCAAGGGGTATGTTCTTCAACATCAGTCTCGAAACGGGAAAGACCGAACTCATCCGTGCGGTGCTCGAAGGCATCTGCTATCACAAGCGTTGGATGCTCGAAGCGTCCGCAAAGAAAGTCAAACCGTCCGATGTCATCAGATTCGTCGGCGGCGGCGCGCTTTCTGACTTCACCTGCCAAGTGCTTGCCGACATCACGGGACACGTCATCGAAACCGTCGAAAATCCGCAAAATATCGGTGCTGTCGGCGCGGCGGCGTGCGTCGGCGTCGGAATGGGCTTGATTCCGTCTTTTGAAGAGATAAAGAAGTTTATCCCTGCAAAAAAGACGTTCAACCCCAACTTTGAGTTGAAAGAGAAAGTTTACGACAAGGGCTTCGAAGTGTTCAAATCGCTTTATAAACAAAACAAAAAAGCGTTTGCGACGCTCAACGCAAACAAATAAGTTTCGCTTTGGGAAGCGAACGCAAAAGACTATAATCTTCAATCTCCCTTAAAAAACGAGAGCGACTGCAATGCGGTCGCTCTCGTTTTGCGTATCGTTTAATTAAGTTTGTTTTCTCTCATCCGTTTCAAAATACCAAACGATTGAAATCGAAATGAATATTTTACAAACCGCAAATTTTCATTAAGGCAAAATTTGCTTATATACCGAAATCTGCCATTGAACCGTTTTGCAGTTGCATTACAATTCTTTGCTTGTGAACGTAAGCGGCAACATTTCTTTGAGCGTATAGACTTTGAAGTCGTCGGGAGTGCCGAGTATCACTTTGAAATCGTCGTCGCAAAACTCTGCCATAACCTGACGGCAAACTCCGCAAGGAGCGCAAAGCGGTGACGTTTCTCCGCTTCTTCCGCCGACGATTGCGATACATTCAAACTCTTTTTCGCCTTCGCTTACCGCTTTTGCAAACGCCGTACGTTCAGCGCAAATAGTCGGCGAAAACGCCGCGTTTTCTACGTTGCAACCGGTATATTCTTTTCCGCTCTTGCCAACGAGCACCGCTCCGACTCTGAAGTTTGAATACGGCACGTGCGAGAAAGCACGCATATCGTTTGCAAGACTCATAAGTCTTTTATAATCGGCCATAACTTTCTCCTTTTTCGTTGATTTTATTTGTCGATGACTTCAGCAAGGAAACTCTCCCCTGCCGTGTCCTGCTTGTCTTGACCGAGATAGTCGAGCACCGTTGCGCTGATGTCCGCAAAAGTGGGACGAGTGCCGAGATTGACGCCGTGCTTAATATGCTTGCCGCAAATTATCATCGGCACATACTCGCGCGAATGGTCGGTTGACGGTGTTGCGGGATCGCAACCGTGATCCGCCGTGATGATAAGAATATCGTCGTCACGCATATTCGGCAAAAACTGACCGAGTTGCACGTCAAATTCCGTCATAGCGTTTGCATACCCTGCGATGTCGTTGCGATGACCGTACTTCATATCGAAATCCACGAGATTGACGAAGCAAAGCCCTTCAAAGTCGCGTTTTTGGATGTCAAGCGTCACTTCCATGCCGTTGGTGTTGCTCGTAGTGCGGTTGGATTCGCTCACGCTCTTGCCTGCAAATATGTCGTAAATCTTACCGACGGAAATGGTGGCAAGTCCGTGTTGTTTCAACACGTCGAGCATCGTCGTGTGCGGCGGAACGAGCGAGTAGTCGTGCCTGTTCGGCGTGCGCGTATAAGGCCACTCTCCCGTGAACGGACGAGCGATAACTCTTCCCACACCGTGTTCGCCTTGCAGAATTTCGCGTGCTATTTCGCAATATCCGTACAGTTCGGGCACGGGAACGTAGTCTTCGTGCGCCGCAATCTGAAATACGCTGTCGGCAGACGTGTACACGATAAGCGCGCCCGTCTCTATGCTTTCTTTGCCATAGTCCTTGATGACTTCCGTGCCGGAATAGGGCTTGTTGCAAAGCGTTTTGCGCCCCGTACGTCTTTCAAATTCGTCGATAACTTCTTTCGGAAAGCCGTTCGGATAAGTCGGAAGCGGCTTCGGAGAGATAATGCCTGCGATTTCCCAGTGACCTATGGTCGTATCTTTGCCCATAGACGTCTCTTTCATGCGCGCGAAACTGCCTTTCGGGTTTTCCACTCCGCCGCCGACGCCTTCGATGTTGAACAATCCCAAATCCACGAGATTGGGACAATCGAAGTGCGAATCTTTTCTTATAACTCCCAGCGTGTTGCTACCTTCGTCGTGCCAAAGATATGCGTCGGGCATTTCGCCGCAACCGCAACTGTCAAGCACGATTATAAAAACTCTTTTGCTCATAATTCTCCTTTTTGTCGGCAAAAAAGCCGCGCCTATATGCCGATTGTCAAATGAAAATTGTTGTGCGTTTTGCAATATTTGCGTTTGATTGCGCCTGTTTGCGTGATTTTATTGTCACAATTTCACGCAAGTTCGAGTGCTATTTCCATCATTTTGGTGAAAGAATTTTGTCTTTCTTCCGCCGTCGTATTTTCTTCGGGATAGATAAAACTGTCGCTCACGGTGCAGATACAAAGTGCTTTCTTGCCTGCTCTTGCCGCATTGCAATAGAGTGCGGCGGATTCCATCTCAACGCCGAGAACGCCCATCTTTGCCCATTCCATACCGCTGTTTGCGTCATCGTAGAACATATCCGACGAGAAGATGTTGCCCACCTTGTAATTTACGCCTTTCTTTTCGCAAAGGTCTGCCGCTCTGCGCACGAGATCGAAGTCCGCAATCGGGCAGAACGTGCCGGGCAGATTGTATTGCATTGCGTAATTACCGTTGGTGCAAGCACCCATTGCGATGATTATATCCCTTGCGTGCAAGTCTTTGTCGAAAGAGCCGCACGAGCCGACGCGAATTATGCTTTTCACGTCGTAGAAATTGAAAAGTTCGTATGAATAAATTCCGATTGACGGTTGTCCCATGCCCGACGCCATCACGGAAACGCGTTTGCCTTTGTAGTAGCCCGTGTATCCGTTGACTCCGCGCACGTTGTTGACAAGCACTGCGTCATCGAGAAAATTCTCCGCAATAAACTTTGCGCGAAGGGGGTCGCCCGGCATAAGAACGGTGTCTGCGAAATCGCCGAGTTTTGCTGTTATGTGTGGGGTTGGAACTGCCATAGTGTTTTCTCCGTTATTTTTATTTTATTCACCGAACAAGCATTTGATTATGCGGTTTTGCATATATAAAACTTTGTTTCGGTGAGTTTGCACATATTTGCATACGTCGTTTCGTGTTGTTTTCGTATGCGCATATTCGCATATTTTCAAAAGGCCTTATTTGCCGATATGCGCATATATCGAACGCTTCGGTTTTCACTTGCGCATATCTTCATTTATGCCGTCAATCAATAAGAGCCTTCTTCCGCTTCCTGTTTTTTGACGATTTTGACGATGCGGCTCGTGCCCAGTCTTTCTGCGCCGAGTCTTATAAACTCTTCCGCATCTTCCATAGACGAGATGCCGCCTGCCGCTTTCATCTTCACTCCTTCCCCGATGTTCTCAGAGAACAACTTGATGTCGGCAAACGTTGCGCCTGCCTTTGAAAAGCCTGTCGAAGTTTTTATGAAATCTGCGCCCGCTTCGGTCACGATACGGCACATTTTGATTTTTTCTTCGTCGGTAAGAAGGCACGTCTCGATGATGACTTTCAGAATCTTGTTTCCGCACGCTTTTTTGAGCGTCTTGATTTCATTGAGCACGTATTCGTCGTCACCTGCTTTGAGCGCGCCGATGTTGATGACCATATCTATTTCGTCCGCGCCGTTTGCGAGTGCGTCTTTCGTTTCGAACTCTTTCACCGCCGTGGTGTTGTAGCCGTTGGGGAAACCGATGACCGTGCAAATTGCCAACTTGTCGCCGACGTATTCTTTTGCTTTTTTCACGTAGCACGGCGGAATGCACACCGACGCCGTTTGATATTTCATCCCGTCGTCGCAAATCGCTTTGATGTCGTCCCACGTCGCGGTTTGCGCAAGCAAGGTGTGGTCGCATTTGCTCAATATAGTTTTAACGTCCATAGTTCTATCCTTCCTTATTATAATTATTTGCCGAGTTTTGAGAGTTCCACCGCGATTTTCGATGCGAGAACCGCATTGTTAAGCACAAGTTTAATATTGCTGTCAAGGCTCTCTCCGCCCGTGATTTTCTGGATTTTGTCAAGCAAAAACGGAGTTATGTCTTTGCCCTTCACGCCTTTTTCGTCCGCTTCCTTCACCGCTTCTTTTATGACGCTTTCAATATATTCCGCGTCCATGGAGTACTGCTCGGGAATGGGATTGCAAATCAGCATACCGCCACCCAAATCGAGTGCGTCTTTTGCATATATGGCGCGTGCGACTTCACTCGGCGTATCCATTCTTTGCGTAAGTTTGAATCCGCTCTTTGACGTGAAAAACGCAGGCAATTCGTCAGTTCCGTATCCGACGACGGCAACGCCTTTCGTTTCGAGATATTCGAGCGTAAGTCCCAAATCGAGTATACTCTTTGCTCCTGCGCACACGACGTTGACGGGAGTGCGAGCGAGTTCTTCAAGGTCGGCGGAAATGTCCATAGTCTTTTCCGCTCCCCTGTGCACTCCGCCGATTCCGCCCGTTGCGAACACTTTTATGCCTGCCATATGGGCAAACATCATAGTCGTTGCAACCGTAGTTGCGCCGTCTAGTCCTTTCGACACGACGAACGAAACGTCTCTTCTCGACGTCTTCGTGACGGCAAGACCTGCCTTGCCGAGATGCTCGATTTCTTCTTTTGAACAACCAACCGTTATGACGCCTTGAATGATTGCGATAGTCGCAGGCACTGCGCCGTTGTCTCTGACGGTCTTTTCGACGGTCAAAGCGGTTTCGACGTTTTTAGGATACGGCATGCCGTGCGATATAATAGTAGATTCGAGAGCGACAACGGGTTTTCCGTCCGCTATCGCTTGTTTCACTTCTTCGGAAATCTTAATTGTACAATTCATTTTCTTTTCTTCCTTGTCGTTTCCCTTCCGTTTTTTTGCCTTGTTATATGTTAGTACACATTTCGTGTTTTAACTTGTTCACCAATCATTAGCACCGTCTTACAACACATATCGTGTTTTATAACAAGTTCTGCACACCGATTATTTGCGGTTTTCGGACATTTTTCTATGATTATCGCAATTTTCAAACACGCTTCGTGTTTTATGTAAACACCGGACAAACATTGACTTTTATTGTTCGGTCGCTATGCGGCGCAGTATCGCATTGACTATCATGTCGTAGGCAACGTCGTTGTGTCCGCCTTCGGGAACGATTATATCGGCAAGACGTTTGCTCGGTTCGATAAAGTGCTCGTGCATGGGCTTAACCGTCGTAAGATACTGTTTCACCACCGAGTCGAGACTTCTGCCTCTTTCGTTCACGTCTCGCATTATACGTCTTATTATTCTGACGTCCGCGTCCGTGTCAACGTATATCTTTATGTCGAGCATATTTACGATTTGCGGGTTTTGAAACGCCATAATTCCTTCGATGATGACCACTTTCGCGCTTTTTGTTTCTATCCACTCGTCGCAACGAGAGTGCGTGGAAAAATCGTAGGTGGGGTGATATATCGTTTCGCCGCGTTTGAGCTTTTGGATATGCTCGACAAGCAACGCCATGTCCAACGAATCGGGATGATCGTAGTTGATCTTGCAACGCTCTTCGTATGGCATATCGCCATTGTCCTTGTAGTAGCAATCCATGCTGAGCATCACGCTGTCTTTGCCAAACGCCTTGTGAATTCTTCTTGCGAGAGTGGTTTTGCCGCTTCCCGTTCCGCCTGCTATGCCTATGACGATACTGCTCATGTTTTTCTCCTTACAAATACAAGCCTTTGGCTTCCTGCTCGGCTTTTTTCTTGAGCCAGCACTTTCTGCACATAGCGACGTAGCGGTCGTTTCCGCCGAGACAAACCTGTTCGCCTTTGAAAACTATGTTGCCATGATCGTCCATACGCGCGTTGACGGTGGCTTTTGCACCGCATTTGCACACGGACTTTATCTCGCTTATAGATTCCGCAATCTCGAACAAACGCTTGCTTCCAGGGAACATATGCGTGGTGAAATCGGTTGCAAGTCCGAAACAAAGCACCGGAACGTCGAAGTCTATCACGATTTGTCCCAGTTCGTCAACCTGCTCGGGCGTCAAAAATTGACATTCGTCAACGATGACCACGTTGCACGCCGAGTATGTGCGTTTGTATAGCGCGTACAAATCTTCGTCGTCTCTGACGGCAAGGGCTTGCGCTTGCAAACCTATGCGAGATTTCGTGATTGTTTCGCCGTCACGATTGTCGACTGCCGGCTTCAAAAGAAGCACTTTCATGCCGCGCTCTTCGTAATTGAACTTCGTGATGAGTGCCTGCGCCGTCTTTGAACAGCCCATTGCTCCGAACTTAAAATATAATTTCGCCATTTGTATTTCCGTTTTTTCGGTCGTATTTCGTATTCTTTTATATCCATGCGGTGCGCAACGCAAAACTTCGCATTGCTATCCGCTTCGATTTCGTTTTATTCGACTCTGTCAAGCACGAGCGGTCTCTTTTTCGGTTCGTCGTTCAAAATTACGGTCGAATCGTAGAACTTGTTGATTGCACTCTCGAATCTCTTCTCGTCGGAAGTGTACATAACCGCAAGTTCTTCGCCTTCTTTGACGTAATCTCCCGTCTTCTTTTTAAGCACGATACCGGCAGAAAAGTCGATGCTTTCTTCCTTTGTGTTTCTGCCTGCGCCGAGCAAAAGACTGGATATTCCGTATCCTTCGGTGTCAACGTGATGAATATATCCGCTCTTTTGCGCCTTCACGCTTCTTTCAAACGGTGCTTTTGCAAACCTGTCGGGATTGTCGATGAAACTCGCGTCTCCGCCTTGTGCCTTGACCATTTTTTTGAACGTTTCGAGCGCGCTCTTATCCGCTATTGCGCCTTTAACCGCCTTTTCGCACTCTTCCATACTGCCTATTCCTGCAAGATAAAGCATATTCGTCGCAAGAATAATGCAGATCTCGGTGAAATCTTCGGGACCGTGTCCGTTGAGCGTATCTATCGCTTCTTTCACTTCGAGAGTGTTGCCGATGGCGTTGCCGAGCGGTCTGTCCATATCCGTGATTAGCGCAAGCATCTTTTTGCCTGCTTGCTTGCCGATGTCAACCATGACTTTTGCAAGCGTTCTGCTGTCTTCAAGCGACTTTGCAAACGCGCCGCTTCCCGTCTTGACGTCAAGCACTATGCAGTCGTCGTCGGCGGCAAGTTTCTTGCCCATGATGGACGATACCACAAGCGGCAGGCTGTCAACCGTTGCCGTGACGTCGCGAAGCGCGTACAGTTTTTTGTCGGCAGGCGCAAGGTCTCTGTTTTGCCCGACTATGCAAACGCCTATTTCGTTGACGTTCTTCAAAAATTCTTCTTCGGAAAGATCGGTCTTGAAGCCGGGTATGGATTCGAGTTTGTCAATCGTGCCGCCCGTATGTCCGAGTCCGCGTCCGCTCATTTTTGCCACTTTCACGCCGAGCGACGCAACGAGCGGCGCAACGACGAGACTTGTTTTGTCGCCGACTCCGCCCGTGGAATGCTTGTCCACGCGAATTCCGTTTATAGCGGAAAAGTCAAGGCGTTGTCCCGAGTCTCGCACGGCAAACGTAAGGTCGGCGGTTTCTCTGAAATTCATTCCTTTGAAGAAAATCGCCATAAGCAAAGCCGACGCCTGATAGTCTGGGATTTCGCCCTTTACGTATCCGTCGATGAAAAACTTTATTTCCTGCGTAGTGAGTTCTCCGCCGTCGCGTTTTTTGCGGATTATGTCGTACATTCTCATAAAATAACCCCTTTATGTTCGCGCACGCACAGCGCGCGATTTTTGTTGCCTATTTATTATACTACATATTGGCGAAGAAAAAAAGACCCAATCTTAAAAATAATTGCACGCGCTTGCGTGCAATTAAAATATACCGTTCGGTTTCGGCGTTTTATGTCAATATCCGTCGCTTTTCGGCGTTGAAAAGTGTCACTTTTCGTCGTCGGCGCCGTTGTTCTGCTCGTCGCTTTGCTCGTCATTTACGGGCGAATATCCGAATGCAACGTCGATGGGAAAATCAGGTCTTGCGCACTCGGCGTCGTCGTTTGCTATCTCTTGCGCCTCGCCTGAAACGTCTTCGGGCTTGTAATCTGCGGGCAAGCCGAGTTTTTTGTTCTTTCTCGCTTGCTTTCTTTGAAGACGCTTTTCTTTCTTTTTCGCTCTGTGTGCTGCAAGTTTCGGCAATTTACCTTTCTTTACAAGCACTTCTATCGTGACGACGATTATGATAATCGCGGCAACGATTGCGGCAATCACGATAGCGGTCTTTTCAAGCGCACCCAACTCTTTTGCGACGAAATCGGGGTCGCTGTAATAGTCGATGTAATCTTCTACGTCGCGAAGCACCAACGCGGATTTATCGTCAACTGACTGGTCTTGTTTGAGAAGCGTCATAATGTCGCTCTTTTCCCAAATGTACGTGTATTTGTCAACGGGCTTTCCGCTTGCCAAACCTGCGTCTCTATCGGCGTGTGACTCGAAGTATTTTGCATATCCGTTGTCCCACACTTCGAGAACCGCCGTATACGAATTGTATTTGTTGATGTTTTGTCCGCCGACTTGCATATCCTTTTGCGGCATAGCGTACCACTTTTCAAGCAACGCTTGGTCGGAATTTACGGTGTCAACGGCAAATGCGACTTTGTATACGCCGTTTTCAAACGTGATAATCGGGTCGTCGGCGATAATCTCTTTGCAAAAGTCCATATTGTTGATTTCGTGTATGGAATTCAACACGTTGAGAGTCGAATTGAACTCTTGAAGCGTCATTGCGTTCGCAAAAGGTTTATCTTCGGGCTTTGCGTTTTCGTCAACGGGAATTACGAACGTTGCGTACGGGAAAGTAGGTATGGAGCAATCGCATTTAAATTGCGGACCGAGTTTGCCGAAATAATAATAATTTCCGTCACCCGTCGAATATCCGACTTTGAGATACCCTGCGGTTGCCGCAAGAATCGCGTCGAAAAACTGAGAATCCGTCTTGACGGACGTTGCGAGTTGATAATACCACTTATCGCCGTTTCTCAGATTGAAAGAGTGCATGAGAACGCGTCCCATGGATATGCCTGCGTCGCTTTCCTGCACGACGAGAGAAAGCGGCGTGTTGATGCGGCTTGCGTTTGCGGTCGAATACAGAATCATGACCGCTTCTTTCTTCTGTTCCTGCGTTGCTCCGGCAGAAAGTGCGGCGTTTATCTTGCTCATATCTTCTGCCGAAAACAAACTCGCCTGATCGGGACGAGAACCTTCGGGCATTTCAAACGTGGACGGCAATTCGCTGCTGTTGCAAGCAACGAATGCTCCCATTGCGAGCGTCAAAACGACGATGCACATAAAAACGCACGGGATTTTCTTTTGCATAACTACCTTCCGATATAACCGCAAGCGCACAGGCGCGTGCGAAAATCATATAGATTATTTTACAATGTTATACAAATGTTGTCAACTGTGCATTTTTCGTATTTTTGCAAGAAATCGCAAAATGCGACAAAAACCGCCAAAATTCTCAAAACAACAATGAAAAGCGGTGTTCTAACCGCCTTAATATCCACATCGATTTTCTTCTTTTCTAATGCGTTTTCGGATTTTTTTGCAAAAAGAAAGAGCCGCAAAAAAATCAGGGGGAGAAAAGCGGCTCTTTCAAATAAAAATAATAGGGAGTTATTTAAGGACGGACACGGCGTCGAGAATTGTCTTTTCGAGTGCTTCCTGTCCGTATTTGTCGACTTCGGCTTTGTTCTTCTCGCCGTGCGTGAGACAGCCTGCGCCGCCTATGCAACCGCCGACGCATGCCATACCTTCGATGAAGTTGAAATCGCCGATGTTTTTGTTCTTTTTCATTAGGGCGATCTTGCATTGTTCGATGCCGTCGCAAGCGCACGATTTGAGATCGAAATCGATGTTCTGTTCTTTCAAAGACTCTTTGAGAGAATCGCTGAGTCCGCCGCTTCTTGCGAAGATACGTCCGAAATACGACGCATTGTCAAGCACGCCTTCTTCAAATGTCGTGATGTCGAAATCTCTGCTGTCGAAAAGAGCTTGCAATTCTTCAAACGTGATAACCGAGTCAACGTACGGCTTCACTTTCTCGTCAAGAATCTCCGCTTTCTTTGCGGTGCAAGGTCCTATAAACACGACTTTTGCGTCGGGCGTTGTGCCCTTGATATACTTGGAAATCATGCCCATCGGCGAGAGATTGTGCGAGATGTAAGGCACGAGCGTCGGGAAATTCTTCTTGATGTACGACACAAACGCCGGACAACACGAACTTGTAAGGAAACCTTTTTGAGCAAGTTCTTTGCCTTCTTCCAAAAGCACCATATCCGCACCGAGTGCCGCTTCCACGACCGTGTAGAAACCGAGTTTTTTAAGCCCCGTGATGACCTGTCCGAGTTTTGCGTAAGTAAACTGGCTGGAAATTGACGGAGCAACTACGGCATAAAGTTTGTATTTTGTGTTGTTCTCGCTCTTCTTGATAAGGTCGATGACGTTGAGAATGTACGACTTGTCGGAGATTGCACCCCACGGGCATTGATACACGCACGCGCCGCATTCTATGCACTTGGAATTGTCGATTTTTGCCGCGCAACTTTCATCCATCGTGATTGCCTTGACTTTGCAAGCGTTTTCGCACGGACGTTTGTGATTGATGATTGCGCTGTACGGGCAGACCTTTGCGCATGCGCCGCACTCTTTGCACTTTGATTTGTCGATATGCGCGACGTGTTGAGCGTCAAGCGTGATTGCACCGAATTTGCAGGCGTCTTCGCAACGATGAGCCAAGCAGCCGCGGCAAGCCTGTGTGACTTCGTATCCGCCCATCGGGCACTCGTCGCAAGCAATGTCGATGACTTCGATGACGTTGGGATTTTCCTTATTTCCGCCCATTGCGAGTTTGACGCGCTCTGTCAAAATTGCGCGTTCTTTGTAAACGCAACAACGCATGGTCGGGATTTTGCCAGGCACGATACGTTTGGGAATGTCGATCGCGGTCTCTCCGAGTCTGTCCGCCCACGCTTCCCTTGCGACTTCGCGAAGCACTTTATATTTGAGATGTTGAACTTTTGTGTCGAAAATTCTCATATCTACACCTATCTTTTTCAATTTGTATGCCGTGTTGAATTATATACTATATTTGATATAAATCAACGATATTTTGCTCATTTTGTGCAAATTTTACAAAATTTTCTTATTTTGTTTGCAAAATTTGCAGGTTTTTGCGTTTTATGCGCTTTCCGTGAAAGCGTGTTTTATCAGAAATACGCCACCTTTACGCGCTTGCCCATCTTTGTCAAGCACTCGCTCAGCTCTTTGACAAGGTTCATCTTGATGCTGAAATTTATCGGCAAATCGGGATTCTGATGCGCGGGGTTTATCGCTCTTCCCACGAAGAAGTTGATGTCCGTCGCTTCTTCAAAGAGCAATCTTGCCATAAGCGACGCGCCGTCGCGCTTGAAACTCCATTGCGAATAACTTTCGTTGTCGCTGAGATAGTCCTTTGCGTAAGTCAGCACTTTGTTGACCGTTATGACGCCTTCGGTGACCAAATCCACGCCTTCTATTTCGGAAATGGGCGGAACGTCGGGCGCTTCGAAGTTGAGCGTCGCTCTGCACGGTTTTCCGAGATACTTTGCCGCAATGGACGAAGTAGTGCCGCCGCAAACGATATGTTTGCCTTCCTTCGAGAAGAACAAGGACATCATTCTGTCGCAATCGTCGGGATTGGACGGCGGACCGAAAAGTATATTCATCGGCTCGCGCTTGCGGATGCGAATGACGCACGCCGTCGTATCGTCGCCCGGCTTCTCGCCGTAAAGTTTGTTGCACTCGTCGACGAGTATGGTGGAAAGCGTTTTTGCGGTGTATCCAACCATGCTGATGCTTTCCATAAACGAGATTATGTCTTCTCTCTTCCACCCGAAGTTGTAAGAGATGCCCAGTCCTGCGTGCGGACAGCCGTCGCTCATAAGAACGAAGATGTCGTTTTCAAGCAACGTGACCGTGGATTTGTAGATTTTCTTTCCGCCGATTATCATTTCCGTGCGCGGATACTCGTAGTTTTGTCCGTCACGGATGAGAATGATTTGCGGATTGTCGTATTGGATGAGTTCTGCTTCTCTGTTGTCGACAAGATGCACGATTGTGAAGGTTGAATACGCCACGCCGCGCACCGAGCATATCGGCAAAGTGGCGGCAATGGTCTCGACGCAATCTTCGAGCGTCAACCCTTCCGCCATCATAGTGGAAATGATTTTGCTCGTGAGCGTTGAGAGTATGCTCGCTTTCACGCCGCTTCCCAGCCCGTCTGCAAGCACGATAACCGTGGAGTCTTCACCCTGATTGACAACGTCAACGTGGTCTCCGCACAACTGCTCGCCAACGTGATTTATGCTTTTGTAGCCGATGTCGGCACACAAATCATTCATCTTTGATAGACTCCTTCAATTTGGTCAACGCGATTTTGGTTTCCGCCGCGGTCTCGCCAAGCAAAGACGCAATCTCCTGAACAATGCGCATTTGCTTGCCCACAACCTTGTCGGCGGTCTCTATGGTCTGCTTTGAGATGCTTTCTTTCTTTTCTCTCTCGTTTTCTTCGTCGGTGATGTCTCGCATTATGCCGATATACAGATGATTGTCGGTGTCGTAGATGACGGTAAGTTCGATATATCTTTTATATTCGGCAAGATAAAGTCTGCGATTGTGCACGTTAAACTTGCGTTTCTGCACTTCATAGAAAACTTTCGGGTCCATAATACGCACGACGTTTTCACCGAGAACGTCGGAAGACGAACGTATGTTCATAATCTTCCTTGCCGCATTGTTTATCTGTTGCACTTCAAACGAATCGTTGAGAACGATGATGCCGTTGGGCGTGTTGTTGACGATTCTGTCCGAGAAACCTTCCGCCTTGTCCTTCAAGAAGGGCAAACACATGGACACTTCCGCCTTGCCTTGGCAAATTGCGATTGCTTTTTCTCTGCAAGTGTTGTAGCCGCAACTGCCGCAGTTGAGTTCGTCTCTCTTGCTCGTCTTGCCCATCTGGCGCAATGCGCTTGCGATCTCTTCTTCGGTGGGCATCTTACGCTCGCGTTCGATAAACGTAAAGTGCTTTCTTATCTCTGTTTGATCGGGTTGATCCACCTTGAAATCTTTCTTGCCCGCATAGTTTGCCACGGCGAGATACTCTCTGACGGGAGACGGATGGTATTTTTCCATAACCGGACCGCCCACGCAACTTCCCACGCAAGACGACATCTCGATGAAGGCGTGATGGATGTTGCCTTGCTCGATGTCTTTGAGCGCGGAAATGCAGTTTTCGATGCCGTCGATCGCCATATAGTCGTAGCCGGGCGCGTCAAGGCTCATCGTCTTGAGAATACCGCCCGTTGTGGGGAAGAATCTTGCTCTGCTCTCCTCTGTGTCGTCCACTTCGTGTTTGAGCGTGATGCCTTCTTTGTTGAGCCATTCGGTCAATTCTTCATAGGTCAACACGGCGTCAACGATGCCTTGATAGTGCGACGCCTCGTCCTTTTTGGCGACGCAAGGTCCGATAAACACGGTTTTTGCGCCCGGGTGTCTTTTCTTTATGTCCGCGCAATGCGCCTGCATGGGCGAAAGCACGTCCGCAAGATAGGGCAATTCGTTGGGGAAATACTTTTGGATGAGAAGATTGACCGTGTGGCAGCAAGACGATATGACGATATCGCGCTTTTCTTCTCTCAAAAGTCTTTCGTATTCGTTTTTGACGACGGTTGCGCCGAGAGCGGTCTCTTCAACGTCGGCAAATCCGAGTTGTTTGAGCGCGTCTCTCATTGCGCCGATGCCCACGCCTTCATAATTGGCAATAAAAGACGGGGCGAGAGACACGTACACCGGGTCTCCCGAATTGATAAGCACTCTTGCTTTTTCCGTCTCGTTGACAATCTCTTTTGCGTTTTGGGGGCAAACCACAAAGCAGTGACCGCACAAAATGCATTCGTCGCCTATGATGTGGGCTTGGTTGCCCGAAAAGCGTATGGCTTTTACGGGGCAATGACGAATGCATTTGTAGCAGTTTTTGCAGTTTGATTTCTTCAAGGTAAGACAATCCATATCAACTCCTGTCGGCGTCAACAAGCGGCAAAACGTGTTCTTTGAAGAACTCCGCAAAGCCTTCTTTGGTGATTCCGACGTACACGTCGTCGTTGACAGACACCGTCACCCCCACCCGATTGCATTTGCCAAGGCAAAAACTGCCTGCGAGAATAATCTCGTCTTCGAGATGGCGATTTTCGATCTCCGCTTTGAACATCTCCACGATGTCCTGCGAGCCCTTAATGTGACAAGCGCTGCCAACGCATATTTGTACGATAATCATATCTCAATTATAATCTTGCAAGTATCTCTTTGTCAAAGAACTCTTGCGTTGTTTCGGGCGATACCGAGAAAAACGCGTCGTCCACACTGACGCAAACGCCTTGTTGGCATTTGCCCATGCAGAACGTTCCGCCGAGCTCAACCTTGTCTTTGAGATTGTTTTCGGCGATAAGATTTTGCAATTGTTCGACCACTTGACGTGAGCCTTTGATATGGCAAGAGCTGCCGATACATACTGTAACTCTCATAATAATCTATATTCCCTTTTGGTTTTATTGGAATTCTGCAACGTCAACCCACGTCATAAGGAAGTCGCGTTCCTGAGCGTTGCCCTTGACGGATTGAGACGCGGCGACGATAGGCATCCATTTTTGCACGTATTTCTTTTCGGTGTGGCTCTTTTCGCAGAACAAGTCGAGATATTTCTCGGCGGTTTCCACGTCGCCTGCAAGCATGAAAAGCAAATAAGTTCTTGCCACGTCCGCCGATGCGTTGCCTTGCGTTGCGTGAGACCAGTCAAGGAAATACGCTTCGCCTTCGTCGGTGATGATGATGTTGGACGGGTTGAAGTCGCCGTGGCAGAGTTTGTTGTGCTTGGGCATGCCTTCGAGTCTCGTGTGGAGCTCGTACTTCACTGCGTCGTCAAGATCGGTAAGGTTGATTTTTCTGTTCATCTTGTCGCGAAGTTTCGTGAGCAACGGGCATTTTTTGGACTGAACGAGAATTTGGAGATCGACGAATTTTTCGAGATATTCGTCTTTCTTGTCGGGGTTTTCTTGCATAAGTCTGTCAAGAGTCTTGCCCTTGATAAACTCGGACACGATAGCCCACTTGCCGTCGATCTTGGTGACTTCGATGATTTTGGGCACGTTGAGCCCCGTCTCTTCCACTCTGGCTTGGTTGAGAGCTTCGTTGAGCACGTCGACTTTGGAGAAGTCTTCGTCAAAGAGTTTCACGCAGTTGTCGCCATCGCGATAGACCGTTTTGTTGGTTCTTACGGCTATGATTCTGTCAAGATTCATAAGTTTCTCCTTATATTTTCACGCTCACACTTCGACGTGTTTGCCGTAGTAAGCGTTGAGATACATTTGTTTGATCTCGCTCATAAGCGGGTATCTCGGGTTTGCGCCGGTGCATTGGTCGTCAAAGGCTTGTTCCACCATTTCGTCGAGACGGTCAAGGAAGTCTTTCTCGTCGGGGACGTAATCCTTGATGGTGGGTTTGATGCCCACTCTTGCTTTGAGCTCGTCAATAGCTTTGATAAGGTTGTTGAGTTTTTCCTTGTCGTTCTTGCCCTTGATGCCGAGATAGTCAGCCACTTCTGCGTATCTTGCAAGGGTGTGCGGATAACCGTATTGCGGGAAGGTGCCCATCTTTCTCGGAGTTTCGCTTGCGTTGAAGCGGAGCACTTCGTCAATCATGAGCGCGTTTGCAACACCGTGCGGGAGATGATGGAATGCGCCGAGTTTGTGAGCCATTGAGTGGCACACGCCAAGGAATGCGTTTGCAAATGCCATACCTGCCATAGTTGCCGCGTTTGCCATCTTCTCTCTTGCTTCGGGATCGTTGGGACCGTTGTCGTAGGCTCTGGGGAGATATTCGAATATCATCTTGAGCGAACGCATTGCAAGAGAATCGGTGTAATCGGTTGCGAGCATTGCCGCGATTGCTTCAAGGTCGTGCGTGACTGCGTCGATACCGCTTGCCGCCGTGAGTCCTTTCGGTGCGCTCATGTGGAAGTCTGCGTCGATGATTGCCATGTTCGGCAAAAGTTCGTAGTCAGCGAGCGGATATTTGACGCCCGTCTTTTCGTCGGTGATAACCGCAAACGGAGTGACTTCGGAGCCTGTACCTGCGGAAGTCGGGATTGCGATGAAGTATGCCTTTTCGCCCATCTTGGGGAAGGTGTACACTCTCTTTCTGATGTCCATAAAGCGCATTGCCATGTCAAGGAAGTCAACTTCGGGATGCTCGTACATAACCCACATGATCTTGCCTGCGTCCATTGCAGAGCCGCCGCCGAGTGCGATGATGCAGTCGGGCTTGAACGCTTTCATTTGTGCCGCGCCTTCTTTTGCGCATGCGAGCGTCGGATCGGGAGCGACGTCAAAGAACGTGGTGTGTTGGATGCCCATTTCGTCGAGTTTGTCGGTGATGGGTTTTGTGTAGCCGTTGTTGTACAAGAAACTATCGGTCACGATAAACGCTTTCTTTTTGCCCATGACGTTTTTGAGTTCGTCAAGAGCGACGGGCAAGCAGCCCTTCTTTATATAAACCTTTTGCGGTGTTCTGAACCAAAGCATGTTTTCTCTCCTTATTGCGACGGTCTTGATGTTGATGAGATGTTTTACGCCGACGTTTTCCGAAACGGAGTTTCCGCCCCAGGAACCGCAACCGAGCGTGAGCGACGGAGCGAGTTTGAAGTTGTACAAATCGCCGATACCGCCTTGAGACGACGGAGTGTTGACGAGAATACGGCAGGTCTTCATTCTTGCCGCAAATTCGTCGAGTTTCGCTCTTTGCGTGACCGCGTCGAGATAAATGGAAGACGTGTGTCCGTAACCGCCGTCGGCTACGAGTCTTTCCGCTTTATCGAATGCGTCGTTTATATCTTTCGCTCTGTACATTGCAAGTACGGGAGAGAGTTTTTCGTGTGCGAATTCTTCGCTGAGTTCAACGCTTTCCACTTCACCGATGAGAATCTTGGTGTCTTTAGGAACGTCGAATCCTGCGAGTTTTGCGATGGTGACGGGCTTTTGACCGACAATCTTTGCGTTGAGCGCGCCGTTGATGAGAATGGTCTTGCGCACTTTTTCGGTTTCTTCGGGGTTAAGGAAGTAGCAACCGCGATCCGCAAATTCTTTCTTTGCTTGTTCATACACGCCGTCGAGAACGATGACGGATTGTTCGCTTGCGCAAATCATGCCGTTGTCGAACGTCTTGGAGTGAATTATGGAGTTGACGGCAAGCACAACGTCTGCCGTGTCGTCGATGATTGCAGGAGTGTTGCCTGCGCCGACGCCCACTGCCGGTTTGCCGCTGGAATATGCCGCTTTAACCATTCCGGGACCGCCCGTTGCGAGAATGATGTCCGCTTCTTTCATGACAAGGTTGGTCATTTCAAGGCTGGGAACGTCAATCCAATCGATGATGTTTTCGGGTGCGCCTGCAGCAACCGCCGCGTCAAGAACGACTTTTGCCGCCGCAATCGTAGACTTCTTGGCTCTGGGGTGCGGGCTGATGATGATGCCGTTTCTCGTTTTGAGAGCAAGAAGAGTCTTGAAGATTGCCGTGGACGTGGGGTTGGTGGTGGGAATAACCGCCGCAACGAGTCCGATAGGCTCTGCGATTTTTATCGTGCCGTACGCCTTGTCTTCTTCGAGCACGCCGCAAGTCTTGGTGTGTCTGTACGCGTTGTAGATATATTCGGACGCATAATGGTTCTTGATGACCTTGTCTTCGACAATACCCATACCCGTTTCTTCAACGGCGAGTTTTGCAAGGGGGATTCTCATCTTGTTTGCGGCAGTTGCAGCGGCAAAGAAGATTTTGTCCACTTGTTCTTGCGTGAAAGTCGCATACTCTTTTTGCGCTTTGCGCACGCGAGCGATCGCTTCTTCGAGTTTTTCCACTCCGTCAACGACGATTTGGTTTCTTTCCATATTGATTCTCCTATCAGTGTTATCAAAATTTTTTGCTATCGTAATTCTCTTATCGAACATTCGATAACTATTTATCGATATAATTATATCTACACCCGATAAGAGTGTCAAGCGAATGCAGGCGGTATATCAATATTTTTTTATCAATATTTTCGACAATAGTCGCAGAGTGTATGCTTTTCTTCCGTTTGCCGAATTTTACGTTGTGTAATCTAAATAGATTACCCAATCTTCCACGCTCTATTTTCGCCTCTGGCAACAGGTCCTTCGAAGTCGGGGTTTGCGTCGAGCGCGGCAGCCACCGAGTCGTAGTCTATATAATACTTTTCCTTGAAGTTTGAAAGCGCGTCTTTTGCGTAGACAGGCGTTATTTCAAATCCGCCGTTCACCTTGAGCGTGACGAGAGTTCCGCCCCTTTGATCGCCGTAATCGTCAACTCTTTTGAAACTCACGCCGCTCCACCCCTTATAATCTTCGACGGTGTTGCCGTGAGTTTTGTGTGTCGTGCGATAGTTGTGAGAATAACCCGAGTGTTGACCGAAAGTCAGGCGTATGCCCTGATAGTTGACGGAAAAATCGTTGTCGTGGTGGTGGCACATAAATATCGCCGTCGTGCTGCCGAGATTTTTTGCGACAGAGAAAATTTGTTCGTCTTCGGGCATATCTCCGTAGTTGTTTGTGTAGTTGCCTTCAAATTTGTGACCGTAGAAATAATTTTCCGTCACGTTGCCGTCGTTGTAGGCTTCGTCCCACGCGGTCTTGAATTCGGGTATGCCGACGTGATTGAAAATCATTGATTTGACCGTTTTACCGTTTCTATTGACCCCGTATTCTTTGTCCGAAAGCGAGTTTATCGTGTCTTTGTACCAACTCACCTGATTTGCGGTGGGAACGTACGAATACGTATAGTTTTCTTCGTCGAATTGGCAATCGAAAAGGCAAAGCGAATACACAAGTTCGCCCGAGCGTTTGCGCACGTTGACAAAATAATTTCCGACGCCGTTTTCACACTTTTCGTCCGTGTTTATAAGGCAATATTTGTAGTTTTCGTTAAAATAAGTTATGAGTTTCTCTTTCGAGCATTGAAAACGCGGCGAATCCATCGTTGCAGAGTCGTTTTCGTATCTTCCGTCAAGGTCGTGATTGCCGAAAGTGAACGCCCACGGCTTTTGCAATTTTTCAAAAATCTCCGCGTATCTCTTGAAAAACGGCGCAGACGACTCAAAAAAATTGTCGTTCATCACCAAATCTCCGTTGATGATAACGAGATCGGGATCCGTCTCTTTCACGAAATCTTCTATAAACTCGTAAGTTTTGTCGTTGCCGGGGCTTCCCACGACTTTGTACTTTTCAAAGAAGTCGACTTGCGGGTCGGACAACACCATAAGCCGAAAATCTCTGTCGGACGGCGCATATACCGTCGCATACCCGTCTTCGCTTTCGCTTGCAAGCAAAAACGCTGGCTCGGGCTGACCTTTCTCTCCGCACGCTACAAGCGCGACCGAAAGCGTGAGCGCAAGCACCGCTATTGCAAATACGATAAATAAAGATTTTTTGTTTCTCATAATTTTCCCTTTGTGTTCGTTTTTGTCGTAAAATCGCATATATCCCGTTTCACACGGTATCGCCCCGCTCGATACGGTTTATTTCGAGTTTTTTCAAAACCGAAAGAACGTTCTTTGCGGTGCGTTGCAGCTCGGCGCGTTGAAGCCCGCCCTTATTCAAGGATTTGAGCGTGCTGCCGTCATACTTGCCGCCAAGTCGCGATCCGCCGGGCATAAGCACGTCGACCTGCGCACGCACTCTGTATGCGTTGCCGTCCACGCCTTTGAAAAGCGGATTTTTGGCTTTTTTCGTCCACCAATCCGTCATGACCATATTCTCAAAGCCCCACTCTTCACGCAAAATCGTGGTGCAAAGATCGTAGTTGTGATAGGAATACACTCCGTTCACTTTGTTGTAGGACGTCATCACGCACAGCGGTTTTGCTTCCTTGACGCAAATCTCAAAGCCTTTGAGATAGATTTCACGCAAGGCGCGCTCGGTGAGTCGGCTATCGTTGACGTACCTGAACCGCTCTTGATTGTTGCACGCAAAGTGCTTGACGCACGAGCCCACTCCCCTTGACTGCACGCCCTTGACGATTGCGCTTGCCGTCTTGCCCGAAAGATAGGGATCTTCCGAGAAATACTCGAAGTTTCGTCCGCACAGCATACTGCGATGTATGTTCATGCCCGGTGCAAGCAACACGTCCGAGCCTTTTTCTATCATCTCGTCGCCGACGCACTCGTACAGTTGCTCGGCAAGTTGCTCGTTCCAAGTGGACGCAATACAAGTACCGCACGGAAGCAATGACGCTTTTGCGCAAAGACGTATGCCGCTCGGTCCGTCCGTGGTGGTTGCGGTGGGCACACCCTTTACCGCAAGACTTTCGCTTATTCCGCCAAAAACGCCTGCGTTGCCTGCCGCGCCTTTGGGACTGTTCATTCGATAATCGCCGTGGCAAAGATTTTCAAGGTCTTCGTCCGAAAGCGTTGCGACGAACTCGTCAATGCTTCTCTTGCCGTCAACGACGTCTTTGAAATCTATCTTCTCGTCTCTATGGGCAATCTCTTTTGGCATATTGCTCTCTATGCGCTCTTTCAGATATCCGCTCTCGCCCTTCACGATATGGTATTTCCAGCCGTACGACTGCATGCCGTTTTCAAGATTGCTCAAAAAGTTTTCAAGCTCGTCTTCGGAGAGTTTGTTCATTTTTGCCATAAACTCTTCAAAGGTTTCTCTGCCCGTAACGTCCGCGCGTTTGAGCATATCCGCGTCAAGCGTATCGTATTTGAACAGCGCGCCAATATCTTTGCTCGGTGAACAAGCCGTGTGGCAAACGCTCGTGACTTTTTTGTCGAATTGCACGATACCTATGCTTTGTGCGTCTCTGACGTTTTCACCGACGAAAAACTCGTAATCGCCGTATTCGAGCACCCAACACGCTTTGTATCCCGTCGCGCCCTCGTCATCGTAGCTCGACAACGCGTATTCGCTTATATCGAAGGTGAAACTCGTCTCTTCTCCGCTTTCGAGCTCTTCCGTCTTTGCGTATGCGACGAGTTCGCGCGCAGGCTTCGGCAACATGCCGTCCGCTTTTCTGACGTACACTTGCGCAACCGTCTTGCCCTTCACGTCGCCGGTGTTTTTGATTGTTACAAACACTCTTACGCCGTCTTGCGTCCTTTCGACGCTTCCGCTCGTCTCAAACGTAGTGTACGAAAGCCCGTATCCGAACGGATAGATCACTTCGTCCTTGGCAAACGTTTCGAAATAGCGATAGCCAACAAACACGTCTTCGTCATACACGTTGAAGTCTTTGTGTCCGAAATCTTGCGCGGGGTATGCGTCATAGTTGACGGCAATCGTGTCCGTGAGCCTGCCCGACGGATTGACCTTGCCCGAAAGCACGTCGCAAAGCGCGTGTCCGCTCTCCATACCGCCCTGCCACGCAATTACTATGGCGTTGATTCTGTCGCCGAATTTGTCTATCTCTTCAAAATCTATGACGTTGCCCACATCGAGCACAAGCACGGTCTTTTTGAAAATCGCCGTGACCTTGTCTATGAGTTTGAGTTCGTCAAGCGTGAGATAAAAACTTCCGTCTTTGAGTTTTTGCTCTCTGTCTTCGCCTGCCGCTCGACCTATCGTTATAATAGCAACGTCGCTTGTCTTTGCCGCGTCCCAAATCTCGTTTTCGCTTATGGGCATCTCCTTGAACGAAAACGGCCAATGTCCCCAAAATCCTTCGTCGGGAACGTTTTGTTTGCACCACTCGGAATATTTCTTGTCAAGATTTTCGTTGATTTTTATGCCGCTATTGTTTTTCAGTCCGTCCGCAAAACTCACCTTGTAGGGAGCTTTCACGTCACCGCCCGAGCCGTACCCCACGCAAAACCAGTCGTATTGCGTGCGCCCAAACACCGCCACTTCTTCGCTGCTCTTGATTGGCAACGTCCCGTCGTTTTTGACAAGCACGATGCCTTCTGCCGCTGCCTGCCTTGCGCGCGCTCTCATAATAGGGCTTGTCACGCACATTTTGTTGCCGTCCGCCGCCGACTTTTGCGCCGTGGGCGAAAACAGATTGACTATCTTTGAAATGAAACTCATATTTCTGCCTTATATCGTCTTTTGCCTTTTGTGGCAATCGAGTATTATTTGATAATTCTTTATAGATATATTGTATTTTATATTAAAGCAAATGTCCATACCCAAAATTGTCGATTTTCGCAAATTTTGCAACGCTTTGCCAAACGCAAGCCGCGCCAAAATTGTCACCCGTTGTTGACGGCAACAAAAAAGCCTTTCCATTTTGCGAAAAGGCTTTTTGTTTTTATATAATTTTCAAACCGCATATTTATGCAACGTTCTGCATATTTATGCTATTCTTACATGTGCGTCGTTTTATCTTCTCCGATGCCGAGCATACCGTCCACAACGTACTTTTTGCCGTTGGTGTCGGTGACGTAGCCGCTTATCGTGCCAAACGGGAGAGCGTAGTAGCAAAGAAGCGGAATGGGCATATAGAACGTGCGGTTGAGCTTGAAGATGACGTCCACAAGACCAAGACCTTGCTCGTCCGTGACGTGCCACTCGTCCGCTTTCTTCTTGCCGTTTTTGTGCGTGAACACGACCGGGGGCATGGGGAAGGATTCGTTGTCAACCCAGATGACGTTTTCGTTGTATTTGGGTTGATCGACGGATTGGTTTCTTGTAAGGTTGAATGCAAAATATCTCTTCACGCCGTTGTCGTCAATTTGTCCCATAGTGGTGAGCCAATCGTAGTGTGCGTTGAAGGGGTAGAATCCTTTGTGGTCGTCGATGATACCCACCGAGCGTTCGTTGGTGACGTATGCTTTGCCGTTGACGGTGATCGTGCCGGTTGCCTTGAAGAAGTCTTTCTCGCTGTAAAGCGCGTTTCTAAACGAGCCGTCCTTGTTTTTTCCGAGCGGCATAACGCCGTTTGCGAGCGGAGAAATGCGGTCAAACGAAATATCGATTGAAAACTCGCCGCATTTGCCTTTTGTGAATCCTTTTGCGTGCGCTTTTCCGTTGAGAAAATCGTTTTCGATTTTATACTCGCTGTGTTTGGTCTTGAGATAGCAATAATCGTCCACGAGTTGTGCCGCGACTCTCGATTTTTTCTTGGGAACGAGATTGCGCCAAGAATAGATTTTGTTTTCTTTTTTGTCGTACCAGACGAAAATAGAGAAGCCCATGGGACCGGTTTTGTAAACCGCGCTGATGAGTGCGCCTTCGTCCATGTGCACTTCAAACGCTTCCCACTCGGTTAGACGGGACGCTTTCATACAATCGGGCATTTTCGGACCGCAAGGTTTGACGGTGTCGAGAAGATTGATAGCCTTGAAAGGCATATCGAAAGTGCCGAAATGCACTGCGCCGTTTTCGACGATAGAGTCCGGAGTTTGCGCCGGAATGCGAGTTTGTTCAATGTAATCGGGCAAATTGTTCATTATCTTTCCCCCATATGGTATTTGCATTGAAATAATAGCATAGATTGTCTCTTTTTGCAATACTATGACAAAAATTTTTGCACATTTGTAGGATATTTATTTTTACAAAAAACGTTACCGCCACGCGCGCAAAAATTGCACCTACACGCAAAAATATCTTGATTGCCGGCGCACAATTTGCTAAAATATACCAAAAGGAGAAATCTATGGCAGACTTCAACGAAAAATATTTTGCAAGCGGCAACGGCGAGCCTCGTCCCGACAAAGTGGAAGACGTTTTGCTTGACGGCGAACAGATCACTTGGCGCGGCAAACCAAAAAAATCCGCATATATAGCCAACTCGGTTGCAAAGATGTTTCCCATCGCACTGATATGGATCGTCTTTGACGGCTTTTTCATCGGGATGATGGCAACCAACGGCTTTGACATCCCAACGCCGCTGATCGTGTTTATGAGCGTCTTTTTCGTGCTTCATCTCGCGCCCGTGTGGATATGGATATACAAAGCCGTCACCGCAAGAAAACGCCACGAAAATCTCGAATACGTCTTCACCGACAAGCGCATAATCATCCGTTCGGGCGTTGTTGCGGTCAACTTTGACGCAATCGATTATCAGGACGTTGCCGCTGTCAACGTGCGCTACGGCGTCATCGACAAGATCGCAAAAGTCGGCGACATCTACGTCACCGCCGCAAAAAAGGCAACCGTCATAGAAGACCTTGACAATCCGCGCGAAGTGAGCAAAATCTTGCAATCGCTCGTGTCAAAAGTCAAGACGGGCGTTTCTTTCACCGAAGGTGTGAAAGTGGAAATGGTCAAATGCAAGTATTGCGGCACAAAGAACCGCTCCACCGACAAAACCTGTTCTTCTTGCGGCGCGCCGCTTGACTGAAACAGCGCATCTACTCCGCTCAATCGCAACAAAGCCACAAAAAAGCCAAACCGCACCAAAACAAAGCGGCGAAATCAAACCAACTCAACAAAAAAAACAACATCGCAACAGAAAAGCAACTCAACATACAAAATAAAATCAACAAATCCCATACACGAAAAAAGCACGCCGTTGCGTGCTTTTTCTTTGCATTGAGTTTTATGTTTTCACTTGCCGTGTTCTTGGTTTCATTTTGTCGTATTCCGACTGCATACGGTTGTGTTTTCGGTTGCGTATCGCCGTGTTTTTGGCGGTCTAACGGCACATTTTCAACATAACGTCATTTTTTTCGAACTGCGCTTTGAGTTTTGAAAAATACTCCGCGATATAGCGTTTGAGCGTGTCCATCGTCTTGTCATACGACTCTTGCGACGTGGCAAGGAACGGGTCGGGTATCGGCGCATATTCTCCGGTTGCCGCTTCCGAAAGCGTGATATATTTGTCACGATATTTCTTGGGCGTCAACAATCTATGCATTTTTGACATACCGATTATGACGTCCGCCTTTTCAAATCTTTCCGTATCGGTCTTGAAAGACGGCTTGTGCGCAAGAATCTCTTTTTCGTCAAAACCTTCACGCTTCAATATGTCAACCGCTTTGGGAAATATGCGTTTGGATTTGTTGAAAACCGCAGAAGATTTAACTTCCACCCTGCCGCGAAGCACGTCGTCGTTTTCTATCATACGTCTGAGCATAAACTCGCAATACGGGCTTCTGCACACGTTTGACGAGCAAACGAACAATATATTGTATTTCTTATTTTCCATATTTCACCTTGTTTTCGGCTATCTGTCGCTATATTTTCGTTTCGTTCAATTCTTGATTATGAATATGGGAATGGGCGGATCTTTCTTCCAGTTGTAGAAGAAAGTCGCAAGCACCTGATACTTTTCGTCATCGAGAGTTTTCAGCCACGGCAAGAGCGCGTCTTTTTCTTCGTAGCCGCTGTCTCCGCCGTAGTATACCGAAACACACATAAGGCCGCCCTTTTCGAGAAGTTCCAGCCCCGATTCGATAGCTTGTTTCGTCGATTCGAAATGCGTATATATACCGTGATTCCCTTTCGGCAAATATCCGAGATTGAAAACTATGCATCTGACGCTATCTTTTTCGGCATACTTTGCCATGTTTGCGTGAGAATCGAGAACGACTTGTGCGCAAAGCCCTTTGCTTTCAAGCAATGCGTTTGTGCTGTCAACGGCGTCCTGCTGAATGTCCATTGCAATGACTTTTCCGTTTTTGCCGACGAGTTCGCACAAAAAAGCCGTGTCGTATCCGCGTCCTGCCGTCGCGTCGATGCAAACGTCTCCGTCTCTGACAAATCTTTTTATAGTTTCGTGTACTATGGTCAATGCATTCATACTTCTCTTATACCACACTCGCGCGCATTAAGCAACCGAGTTGGCGATTTTGACCGTTATGCCGTCAAGAGCCAAATTGTCGATTGCGGATTTTTGAGTCGCATTTTGAACGATTATTTCCGCAGGATTTGCAATCGCCGCAAAACACGCTGCGCCAAAATTGACATAGCTTTCTGCAAATTCAATGCGTTTTAGATCGGAGCATTTTGCAAACGCTTGCGGTCTAATTGTAGTTCCTTTACCTTGCAGAACAATTTCTTCAATACCGACACATTCCCTAAATGCGAAGTCAAAAATATCGCCACTCAAAATTACGACTTTCTTTAAGGTCTTTGGAATGTAATAGTTCCCTTTGAGAACATTCTTTTCAATAGTCCCGTCAGAATCGTATCGCACAGAATTTGCTTGAACCAAGTTTCCAAACGTAACATCTTGAATGTCTCCAAAAATGAAAGAGAACGTATTTATCGTTTTCTTTGAACACAAAAAATCTTCTGCAACAAATTTAGTATTACCCACAAACGGCAAAGTGACTTCTTCAAGCACAACGCAGTCTTTTAGCAGTTTTGCAGGCATTTCCACAATGCTTGACGGAAGCGTAAGTATTCTCAATTTCGTCAAATTGAAGAATACTGATTGCGGAAGTGTTTCAATTTTCGCCTGAATTTCGATGATTTCCACACTGTTTGCGATGTTTTGCAACAGATTTTCGTCGATAGCGGTGATTTTCTCTCCGCCTACGGTTTCGGGCACGACAACGTGTTTTTCATCGCCGCTGTAGGCTTTCACCACTCCGTTTTCAACAACGAACGGCGATTTTTCAAGCCACTTAGCAACAAGCGAAATATCCCCGAAACTGCCTTTCTTTATCACTTCGATTTTCTCTTCGCCATTGAACCAACCCACAAATTCAAAGCCGGATTTGCTTGCCGCGTTGAGAATTATATCTTCGCTTTCAACGGTGTAAGTTGACGGATTTTCCACGCCTTCACCGCCCGAATAATCATAGGCAATCGTGTACGTCACGGGCGCAAACTTTGCATACAACGTCACGGTTTCTCCGCTTGAGATAACGGTGTACACTCTTGTTTGCAAACTCTCGTCCGAGTGCCAACCTTCAAAAGAATATCCCGTTTTCTCGGCGTCCTTCAATGTGTATTCTTCATCCACCGCAAGCTCTGTCGGGTTGTCGTGATTGCCGTCGCAAACGTATTCGACCGTGTATGTCGCCATGCTCCATTTTGCCAAAATCTTCAAGTCTCCGTAACTGCCTTTTGCAATTTTCTCAATCTTCTTCTCACCTATGAACCAACCGACGAATTTGTATCCGCCTTTGCTCAAATCGGGCAGAATAATATCGTCGCTTTCAACGCTATACTTCACCGTCAGTTCTTCGTCGCAAATTCCGCCGTCAAGGTCGTATGCGATCGAATATTCGATTGCCGTCCACTTTGCAGCCAAATTGACGTTTTCGCATCTTGCGACTTCAACGCTCTCGACTTTCGTTCCGTTTTCAAACCAACCGTCAAAAGTATAGCACTCTCTGCTCGGAACGGACAAAACGATATTTTGGTCTTCTATTGTATATTTCGTCGGGTTGGATATGCTGTTCACACCGCCTTGCAGATCGTAAGAAATCGTGTATTCTACAACGCTGAATTTTGCATATAGGTTTATATTGCCGTAACTTCCGCTCGGAATATTGTTTAGACTTTTGTCGTCAAATGCAGCGTTGTCATACCAACCGCAAAACGCATAACCTTTCTTCGTCAAGATCGGCAAAGCTATATCCGCGCTTTCAACCGTATATTCCGTGACGAGCGCGTCATTGCACTCTCCGCCGTTAAGATTGTAGGTGATCGTATATTTGTCGGCAATCCATTCGGCAACGAGTTTTATATCGCACAGTCTTAAAGCGTCTATCGTCTCCACGAGTTTTCCGTCTTCAAACCAACCGCCGAAAGTGTAATGAACTCTCGTCGGAGCGGATAGAGTTACTGTTTCGTCTTCAATGGTATACACGCTCGGATTGCTTATATCGTTCACACCGCCCTGCAAATCATATTCTATGCGATACTCGTTCGCGCTGAACTTGGCGTAAAGTTTTATATCCCCGAACGAGCCTTTCTTGACAATCGACACGGTATCTCCCGAAAATTCCGAATTTACGAACCAGGCAACGAACGCATAACCGAGACGAGACGCTTTCGGCAAAACTATATCTTCGCTTTCGACAGTATAAAATATCGTTTCGACGTCTGCATTGACAAACTCGATTTTGTATTCCGTTGCCGTCCATTTCGCATACAATTCAATGTTCCCGCCGTTTTCGGTCTTGATTTTATCAACCTTGTTTTTGAAATCGGCATCGGAATACCAACCGTCGAAATCGTAATATGTTTTCACGGGAGATGCAAGAATCATATCGTCGTCTTCGACGGTATAGGTGCTTGGATTGGCAACGTTTTGCATTCCGCCGAAAAGGAAATACGAAATCGCATATTCGCTTGCACTCCATTTTGCGTAAAGCGTAACGTCGCCGAAAACGCCGCTTGCTATGCGGTCTATTCTCTCGTTTGCAGAATCAAACCAACCGAGAAATTCGTAATGCGCACGCACGGGCGCATTCAAAATCACGTCGGTATCCGAGCGGACGTACGAATATGGATTGTCCGCATTTTCGCCGCCGTTCAAAACGTAATTTATGTTATATACCGTCGGCGACCATTTTGCATAAATATTCAAATCGCCGTGCGTTCCTTTCAATATTTCCGTGATAGGCGTTGTGAAATTTTCATCGGTAAACCAACCAATAAAATCGAAAAATGCTTTCGCGGGATTTAATAGAGTCAACGTTTCGCTCTCCACCGTAAACTTATACGTCTCACCGTCGTTTACGTTGTCAAGCGAATTGTTTCCGCCGTCAATGTAAAAATGCGCAGTGTAAACAATCGGAGTCCACTTCGCATATACGGTTATATCTCCGAATCTTCCCTTTCCTATTTCGGTGATTTTGTTTGTGAAAGTTCTGTCGGCATACCAACCGTCAAATATGTAAAAATCTCTCGTTACGTTTGAAAGTGCTGCCCCGCGTTCTATCGTAAACGTTGTGTCGTCGCCGCTCACGCTTCCGCCGAAAGTCTCGTAAATCACACTATAAACAATCGGCATATAAACCGCCGTCACCGTCATATCGCTCGTGACGTTTTCAAAACTCTGAACGTTCCAACTTGCCGCATATCCGTCTTTTGCACTCGGCTCGGGAATATCCGTCAATGTCTTTCCGTGTCCGACGGTTTTCACGACGCTACCGTTATAGTCAACAAACGTGACGGCATACGTCTTCTCCGAAACGGTGAGAATGGCTTTCATATCGTCAATCGACTCATAGTTGTTGCCGACGTCGAAATGCGCCGTCACTTCGTACTCTCCGACGTCGGTTTGTTCGTTGCCGTCATAACTTACGTCAACACCGCTCGGCAATTCGGTCTCGATATATACGCCGTGCGGCTCACCGTCCCACGTCACGGTTTTATCTGGAAATACGATTTCACCCAATTTTGCCTTGTTTATCGTGAGTGTTGTGCTCAATACCTTATCGTTATAACCGTCCGCTTTCACGGTCGCAGTGACGACGTATACGCCTGCATCCGTATATTCGGTTGCAACATCGTATTCCACCGTGGCAAAATTCGGCAAATTTTTCACTTCGATAGAATGAGAAAGTCCGTCGTACGTAGTCTCGTACGATTCAAAACTCAAATCGGCAAAATCAAGCAATTTCTGCCATTTTGCGTACAAATAAATACTGTCGGACAAATTGACTTTTTCAAAATCGACGCTTGCCGGATTTTCACAATTTTTATCGGCACACCAATACAAAAATTTGTAGCCGTCAAACGTCGGCACCGGCACTTCATCCCCGCGACGCCACACAACGTTGTCTTCTCCGTTGTTCAAAACGAAAGTTATCGTAAAATCGGACGGCTGAAAAAGATTTTTGACGTCATCGGCGTCACACGCAACCAAGACAACGCATAAACATAAAACGATAATTGCAACAATACACAGACTGCACTGCTTCGACCCAATTTTTCTCATAAAAATTTCCCTTTCCCTAAGTTTCCATATCCAAAATATCAAGCGAAAAATCGCAATCAAAAGCGAACAAATTTCGCTATCAACGTGGATATTTATACAATTTGAAATAAATTTTAATACTCGAAATGTATAATCGCAAGGTTTTTCGACAATAT
>CAVKIG010000009.1:0-34315 GCA_963656415.1 bacterium
TCGCAAAGTTGTGTGTAAAACTCATCCGCTTTCTGTCTTTTTGCTTCGTGCAAAGTTTTGTTTGACATAATCTTCCCTTCGTATGAAAATTTTCCGTAATTTTTACGGTTTTTAATAATAATACCCGTAATTTTTACGGCTGTCAAGATATTCCCGTAGAAAATACGGCATAATAAAATTATGAACAAATTCAAAGAACGATTAAGAGAATCGAGAAAACAAGAAGGAATCACACAAAAAGTCCTTGCTCAGAGTATAGGGCGAACCGAAGATTGCATTCATGATTGGGAGAACGGAAGAAGTGAACCATCAATTGATGATATAATTGCAATTGCACAGTTCTTGAAAGTATCAACTGATTTCTTGTTGGGAAATGATAATTCCGATGATTTGTTTGCATAAAAAAACACGCTAACTGCGTGTTTTTATTTTTTATTGATTTGTATCCCCGTCGGATTGTTCGACGTCGGGAACGAGATTCGAAACGGGTTCGGGAACGTCGCCGGCGGAAGATTCGGCAAGAGACGAGACGTATTCGTCGGGAACGTCTTGTGCGTTTTCAGTGTTTGCATTGTCGATTTCGTCGTTTTCGATTTTTGCGTTGTCGGCAGGTTCGTTTTCCTTTTTAGCGTTCTCATCGGCAGATTGAGCAAGCAACGATTCGTCCGTTTCCGTCGATTTCGCAACAAAAACGTCGTCGAACACGTCGGCAGGAATATATTCTATATTATCGTCAGCAGATTGAACGGTTTCAACTCCGTCCCCTTTGTTTTCGGCATCGTCCGAATGTTCGGCATCGGCGAGCATTTTGCGTTTTTCACGCTTATATATAATAAGCATTATAACGCCGTCGACTACAATATTCAGAATCCAACTTATCGGCCAACTGTAATACAGCATTTGCGGCGACGGATATGCTTTGCAAGCGGTGTAAATCCACACGATACGGAACACGCAGATGCAGAAGAAATTGGCGAGCATCGGTGTGAGCGAATAGCCCATACCGCGCATACAACCGACAAGCACTTCGACGATACCGCACACAAAATATATCGGAAGAATGATTTTCATTCTGTCGCAAGCGTATTGAATGACGACGGGATCTTGCGTGTACAATTTTGCGATATACTGCCCTGCGGTGAGCAAAATGAGCGTCCAAACAAGGCTAATGACGATGATCATTGCCGACGCTTCGAGAGCGGTTTTCTTGATACGTTCGGGCTTTTTCGCGCCGTAATTCTGCCCCGCAAACGTAACGGTTGCGTTTGAAACGGCGTTCATGGACGTGTATACGAAGCCTTCCAAATTGCTTCCCGTCGAACTGCCTGCCACGAGCGCATAGCCGAACACGTTGAGATTTGTCTGAATAAGCACGTTCGCAATGGAGAAAAACGAGTTGAGTATTCCGCTGGGAAGTCCCACTTTGAGTATCTGCAAAAACTCGCGTTTGTGGAAACGGAGTTTTTTGAGAACGAGTTTGCACGCGCCGTTTTCTTTCAAAAGCGTGATAACGAGCAGTATGCACGAAATATACTGGCTCACGATTGTTGCAATCGCAACACCCTGAACGTCGAGTTTTGCGACGATTACGAAAATAAGGTTGAGCGCAACGTTCACAACGCCTGCGATTGTCAGATATATGAGCGGACGTTTCGTATCGCCTTTTGCACGAAGTATCGACGCACCGAAATTGTACAGCACGTTTGCAGGAGTGCCTATGAAATATATGAAAAGATAATCGGTGGCTTTGTCGAGAATTTCGGGATCGGTCTTCATCCACACGAGAAAATATCTTGCGCAGAACACGCCGACAAGCCCCACGACCACGCCGCTTATGAGCGCGAGAAGCACGGACGTATGCACGGTTTTTTGCGCGCGCTCTTCGTCTTTGCTGCCTATCGCCTGACTCATAACCACGTTTGTGCCTATCGACAAGCCTATCACCACGTTGATGATGAGATTGATGAGCGCAACGTTTGACGAAACCGCCGCAAGCGACTGCGTGCTCGTCTCGGAAAACTGACCTATGACAATCAAATCCGCCGCATTGAACAAAAGTTGCAAAATTCCCGACAACGCAAGTGGCAGCGACACCGCAATCAATTTTTTGAGAAGCGGTCCGCTTGTCATATCCATATCTTTTGTCATCGTTCGTGTTGCCTTCATTTTCTGCCTTTCGGATTTGTCTAAAAGTTATTCCGTCGCCTTCGCGCACGCATGCGTTCCCCCGCGCAAAAGCGAATCGAAACTATATTTTAGCACTTACCAAAATAAAGTCAAACGAAAACAGCCCCGCCGCCGAAATTTATTTTATTCCATAAAATACCACAAAAGAAAACAACCGTTCAAGCGGTTGTTTTCTTTTGCGTCATAGTCTATCAAATGCGGATTATTTTTCGGTCGATAGTGATAACATACTCCCCGTCATTTGATAAATCACGAATTTCGCTATCTTTCAAATACTGCCTTGTTTTTATTGTAGTGTTGTGATATATTATCTATGACATTGCGTCGAATATACATGGTGGGAGAAAAACATTGGACATTAAGAATAAAATTTTCATTCAAAGAATAATTGCGCTTATACTCGTTCTTATTTGCATTTTAATCATGGTTGTAGCCTTTTGCGTTAACAAAAAAACAACTAGCATTGAATATGAGCATTGTTATGTCTACGCTTACAACAATAGTCTTAACAGAACCGCATGTGAATTCGTTATAGAGTTTAATGAAGAAGTTACATCGGCAAACATTACAGTTGATTTTTACGATGAAACCAACGAAGTATTTGACACAAAAACAGTGTATTTGAAATCATTGGATGACAATTTTTGGTCTGCAACCTTGTCAATAAACGGCACTTTTGCTAACTACAAAATTCAATCCTATGACTGTGACACTACAAAATCGATGGCAATCTCAATAGTTTTCTATGTAGCATTGGTTTTAGGTTTGATACTTCTATGTTTTTTCTTCCTAACACTAATCTTATCTTGCAAGACTTATGAGTGCAACGGGGATACAATACTTGTCTATGCAGGTTGGGTATGTGCATACATGGCAATAAACGGCAGAAAAGTCGACATTTCAAGCGGTTTGCCTTCCAACTCTGAAAAGCTCACTTGCAATTTGAAAGACGGGAGTTTGGTAGAAGCGGATATTAATGCCTTCAATAGAATTTCGTTAAAAATAAATAGCATTATTCAAATACCCGTCGAGAAGAAAAAGAAAAGGAAAAAATAGTATTTCTCAAGAAAAGCCCCGATTTTAGTGGAATCGGGGCTTCTTTTCCGTTGTTTGAAAAATGATTATTTGCTTGCTTTTTGCGCTTCGAAACGGTCGAGTTTGTTCTTTTCGAGCTTGAGATACACCCACTTGATCGGCGGGCAGATTGCAAACAAGAATTGTGCAAACGTGAAGAGTTTGGACGGATTGACGAATTTGCGCTTATGCTCCAAGCCCCTGACCATACATTTTGCAACGTGTTGCGGCTTTTGCACGGGGAACGGACGCTCGCGGATGACTTTGCCGTCCTGCCCTTCCACTGCCTTGTTGAAGAAGCCCGTGTCGGTGGCTATGGGATAAAGGCAAGTGAGCGAGACGTTTTTTGGCAATTCGTAGCGGAGACCTTGTTGGAAGCCTTGCATGGCGAATTTGCTTGCGCTGTACAGCGTATAGCCGGGCATTGCGAGCTTGCCGATTGCCGAGACCGTGATTGCCATCTGACCTTGCTTGCCGCCGAGATATTCGACGTATTTTTGATAGGTGTAAATGGGTGAAAAGACGTTGACTTTGAAGATGTCTTCCACGCGATCCCAATTGACGTAGTCCATCGTCTCGTAGTACGGAAAGCCTGCGTTGGCATAGAATATGTCGATAGAACCGAGTTTTTCGGTTGCCGCCGCAAATATGGAATCGACGTTTTCTTTTGTCGACACGTCGCATATCATCGGGAAAACGTTTTTGAATGCGAGCGCTTCTATTCTGTCTACGCGAAGGTCAACAGCAAGAATCTTGTTGTCGCCTTGTGCTAGCAGTTTGAGCGTTTCAAGGCCGATACCACTGTTTGCGCCCGTAATGACGATGTTTTTTCCTTTTATCATAATTTTCTCCTTTATATTATCCCTTTTGAGATAAAATTAACTTATTTACTGCAATATAGCACGCAATTGCACGTTTATCAAGTCGTTTTTGCGCCTTTACCCTTTTAATCGGCGCACTTTGCGAGTATTTCGTCAAATATTTTGCCTGCGTTCACTCTCAAATCGTCAAGCGAGCCAGAATTGTCAACGGTATACGTTGCGATTTTTTTGAGCGTTGACGGCTTGACTTGCGCTCGCATACGGGCCTTTGCCTGCTCGGTGTCAAGCCCCCTGCCTTTGAGCCGTTTCAAGCGAGTTTGATATGGCGTCGACACAAACAATATTTCGTCAAATCCGCCGATGACGCTTTCAAGCGCAATGGGCAGTTCCACCGCAACAAGCCATTCTCTGCAATCGTTGATGACTTTTGCGATTTCGGGATGAGCGATCGAGTTGAGCGTGGCAAGTTGCGCACTGTCGGCAAACACTATGCTTGCAAGTGCCTTTTTATCCACCGCTCCGTCTTTTACGACGGTTGGAAACGCCGCCGCGATTTTTGCGATATACGACGGTGACACAAGCAGATTTGCATTGATTTCGTCGGCACTGAGACAGAAAAAACCTTTCTCTTTTGCGATTTTCAACGCTTCGCTTTTACCCGAGCCTATTCCGCCGATTATTGCGACTCTCATTTGAGTTCACCCCAGTTTTTCGCGCTCGTCGCTTCCGCAATGAGCGGAACAGACAGTTTGACGGCGTGTTCCATCTCGTAGGATAGAATCTTCTTCACTTCTTCCGCTTCGTCCGCCGCCGCGTCGATTATAAGTTCGTCGTGAATTTGCAAAATCATCTTCGACTTCATGCTTGCAAGACGCTTTTCCACGCCGAGCATAGCAAGTTTGATTATGTCTGCCGCAGAGCCTTGAAGCGGCGTGTTCATCGCCATACGCTCCGCCGACGAACGCACCATATAATTCGACGCGTTAAGGTCTCCGAGATTGCGACGTCTGCCAAGCATCGTGAGCGAATATCCGCGTTCGCGTGCCGATTTCACGCAACCGTCCATAAACTCACGGACCTTCGGGTGCATTGTGAAATAGTTTGCGATAAACTCTTTTGCTTTGTATTGCGGAATAGACAGGTTTTCTGCAAGTCCGTAGCCGCTTATGCCGTATATGATGCCGAAATTGACCGCTTTTGCGTCTCTTCTTTCTGCCGGCGTAACTTCCGACACGCTCTTGCCGAGAATCTGTGCGGCGGTGATTGCGTGAATATCGTCGCCTTCGTTGAACGCTTTTATGAGTTGCTCGTCACCGCTCATGTGCGCAAGCAGTCTGAGTTCGATTTGCGAATAGTCCGCGCTGACGAGAACGTTGCCTTCGCTCGGTATAAACGCACTCTTAATATCCTTTGCTTCTTCGCTTCTTGTGGGGATATTTTGCAAATTCGGATTTGTTGACGACAATCTTCCCGTCGTCGTTATGCATTGATTGAATTCGGTGTGTATACGCCCTGCTTTCACGAGCGGTTGAAGCCCCGTGACGTAAGTCGATTGCAGTTTTGCGTAATGACGGTATTCGAGAATTTTTGCGATTATCGGATGTGCGCCCGAAAGATTGCTCAACACGTCTTCACTGACGGAATATCCCGTCTTTGTCTTTTTGCCGTGCGGAAGCATAAGTTTTTCAAACAATATTTCGCCGAGTTGCTTCGTTGACGCTATGTTGAAATGCTCGCCTGCAAGATCGTATATCTCGCCCGTGAGCGTCGCTATACGCTCTGCATATTTTTCTTCGAGTGCTTTCAAAGCCGCGACCGACACGCACATTCCGCGTTGCTCCATATTGCGCAAAACTACGCAAAGCGGCTGTTCAACGTCAAAAAACAAATGATTAAGTTCGTTTTTCGCGAGTTGCTCTTTAAGTAGGTCGCTTTCGACAAGCAACTCCACCGCGCCGACTTCGAGACCGTCCGCACCGAGAACTTGCTCGACGCTCTTTATCGGCGCACTGCCGCGAGCAAGGTGAGAAGCAATCATCGTATCAAAGAATTTTGCGTTGTCGAAACCGTATGCTTTCGAGAGTGCCTTGAAATCGTAACATACGAGTTCCATATCTTTTGCGCACTCTTTCACAACGTTCACCGCTTCGTCAAAGTCAACGCCTTCGCTGAACAAATCCTGCACGCAGTCTATTCTGTATTCCGTCTTATCGTCAACCGCAAACGTCACGTCGTCGGCGATGAGAACGGCGATTCTGTCACCTTTAATTGCGTCTTTTATGTCTTGCGCAGACGTCAGCGACACGACGTTTTTTTCTATTTTCGGCAATTCGACGGACGGCTCTTCTTCACCGTCTTCAAAGCTCATTCTTGCCGCAAGAGACGTGATTTCAAACTGTCCGAGCATAGCGCGCACCGCCTGCGAATACACGGGCGTAAACTTTATGTCGTCAAGCGTGCATTCAACGGGTACGTCGCAGTTTATGGTGACGAGTTCCTTGCTCAAAATCGCAATATCCTTACCGTTTTGAACGTTTTGACCGAGTTTGCCGGGGATTTCGGCGGCATGCGCAAGAATTTCGTCGAGCGAACCGTATTTTTCAAGCAGTTGTTTTGCGGTCTTTTCGCCCACGCCCGCAATGCCGGGTACGTTGTCGGACGTATCGCCGCGAAGAGCCTTGTAGTCTATGAATTGCGACACGGTGAATCCGTCTTGCAAAAGGCGTTCTTCGTCGTACACTTCTATGTCGCTCACGCCCTTCTTTGTCCAAAACACTTTCGTCGTGGGGCTGACGAGTTGAAAAGAGTCTCTGTCTCCCGTCACGATTATGCACTCGTCGTCAAAACGCTTTGAAAGCGTGCCGAGAATGTCGTCGCCTTCATAGCCTTGCAGACTCACGATTTTGATGCCCATAGCGGTTATGAGTTGTTTGAGCGGTTCGACCTGCTGACGAAGTTCCTCGTCCATAGGCTTTCTCGTCGCCTTATAGTCCTTGAACATTTCGTGACGGAAAGTCGGACCGTGCAAATCGAACGCCGCGGCGATATGCGTCGGTTTCTGCTCTTTTATAAGTCTCAGAAGTATGCTCAAAAAGCCGTAAATCGCACCCGTATAAAGCCCCTTGCTCGATTTGAGATTGGGGAGCGCGTGATAGGCTCTGTGCATAAGCGAGTTTGAGTCAAGCAATAAAATTTTGTTTTGTGCCATATATTCACCGTTTTGCGAGTTGTCGCATATTTGTCAGTTTAACCGAGCAAAAACTCTTTCAAACCTTCGTCCATAAGCCTTTTTGCATCGTCGTATCCGCTTTGCATAAAATCGTGCACTCTGCGCGCCGAAAACGCCATTGCAGGTCCCAAGTCCACGCTCGGAGCGATGAAGAACAGATCGATGTCTCCGCGCTCGATTTTGCGTTTGGGGGCTTTGTCCATAACGTTTGTGCGGATGACGAGCATCTTGTCGTATCCGTTTCTTGCAAGCAAATTGATGGGCATATTGTCGTACACGCCGCCGTCTATATACTTGCTGCCACCGATTTCTTTCGGCGGAAAAATCGGAAACGTTGCCGACGCTATTATGTAATCGACGAGTTTTCCTTGTTCTATGCCGCTCATCATCCGTTCAAACGGTTTGAATTCGGATATGTCGAAAGTCACGATACCGAAGTCTTTTTTGCTTGCCCTTATATCGTCTTCGTTGACGAGATTTTCAAAAAACTCCTGCGATTGTTTGTAAGACGCTTCGAGCATTTTTATCGTTTTCAATCTCTTTTCTCTGATGACTTTTATAATTGCGGGCGTCATGTCAAGATTATGTATGGATTCTATTTCTTCGTCGGTGAGCGCAAAAACCGTGTTGGTTTTGATTTGTTTCCACACGTCGAGCAACTTGTCGTATCCCCCTTCGAGATACAACGCGCCGTTGATTGCGCCTATTGACGTCCCCGTGACGCCGTCAAATTCGACGCCGAGTTCGCGTATGGCAAGAAGCGCTCCCACCTGATACGCTCCCTTGACTCCGCCGCCTTCAAGCACCAGTCCCAATTTTTGACCTTTGTCGTTCATATTATTTATCCTTCGCGAATATTTCTGTCTATGTATATATTTCTTTAAGAAATTATATCATCAAATACGCCTTTTGTAAACAAGTTGTATTTGCACCGTCATTCAAAAAAGAGCCACGCTTCGTCGATGTAAGCGTGGCTCTTTCACAATTCTTCACTGCTTAGTGCAGTTTGTCGATAAATGCCGCATTTATCTGATACGTCGAATACGGCGTGATCGGATTCGTGTTGGCGTATCCGAAAATCTCAACGGAAAGATTCTTAACGAGATTTGCCGCAAGAAGCGCAACGCCTGTGCCTTCGGGCTTGATGTCAGTCGTCTTCAACGACCGAATATCGTCTGTTTCTGTCGCAAGGTCAAGATAAGTCTTTTCCGTGAAAATGCCTTCTCCTGCCGATATACCCGTGCATACGAACGCCATATGGAACCAGCATTTGCCTGCGTCGTCCCCTTTGCCTTCGTAACGATAGGTTTTGAACAACGAGTTTTGTCTTATGAGATCACCGCACATCGTACCTATAGTCTGGTTGAGTGTAGCGTCGCCGACATCGATAAGTTTTGTGTTGTCAACGTTCTGCCAGTTGTAAATATTGAAGAATCCCGTTTGTCTGACGACAAGATTTATGCCTTTAGAATACAGATTTTCCATAAAATACTGCTCGTTGGCGTCAAGGTCGTCGCGGATAAATCTGCCGAAACTCTTCTTTGCGGTTTTGCCGTTTTCATCGACGTATTCCTGCAATTCGGTTATCGTATATCTCTCATAGCACGAAGACATAACCGAACACAGCATATTGGAAGCCGTGAAGTTGTTGAACGTGATATTGGAATAGAATATCGCAAAGCCTTGCTCTTCGTTCTTCCAGTACATACGTTGCGGGACGTACATTCCGCAAGACGTGAAGTTGCGCATTATGCAACCGTCAATCGTCATATCGCAATTGTACGAGTTGAGTGCCTTTTCGCCGTTTTCGAAAATGATGTACTCGAAACGCAATCCCGTAAGGTGAATTCTAGAATGGTCGTCGTCACCGGCAAACATCGCTTCGCCCTTAAAACCTTGCGTGTCGTCCGCATTGTTTATCTCGGTGTCGTCGCCAAGATCGTTCATTCTCAATATAATGTTGCTCTCCGTGACGTTGCTCCAAGCGATACGCGTTGCATACACTTTTTCCCCGACCTGCCCTTTGAGTGCGGAAAGCATGTGGTTGTTTCCGTAAAGGTCGCCGTAAAAACCTATCGAATCTGCATAATCGATATATTTGCCCGTGCCGTCTTCGTTTTTCTCGAATGCAACGTTACTTTCAAGGCAAATCGCATAAGTTTTGTGCGATCCGTGTTGAGTATAGACAAAGTATCTTCCGCCTTCGGGGTTGATATCGTAGGTCATTTCGTGACCGATGTAGTTGCCTTCGGCTTTTGCGTATTCGTTCTGGTACTTCGCCGCATTGCGAAGTTGGGCAATATTCGTGACGGCAACGCCGTAGATTGCCTTTATCGTCACTTCTTCCGTCGTGAATTTGCTGATGCCTTCGTATTTAGGATAGCGCGCGCTCACGCGTACGACGATATTCTGTTTGCCTTTGCCTTCGAGTGCGGAATCGAACACGAGTTTGTTTGCGACGGTCTCGTCGAAGTGTGCATACTCTCCACCCGAAACGATTTCAAAATTGTACGATGCATAGAACGCCGCAAGTTCGCTTTCGGTTGCGCCTTTAGGTTCGCCCTGAACGACGATTCTCACAAAATTCGCTTCCTTTTCAAAAGCGTCGTTTGAGTATCTCTCGCTTGCAAAAACAGTCTCTCTTGCAAGCCCCACCGCAAGCGCACCGTTTGACGTACGCAGTTGAATTGACGTAAGTTTGCTTTGAACGTTGAGTTCTATGCTGGTTTGTTCCGAGCCGTATTTTGCGGTTATTACGACTCTGCCGTTTGCAACGCCTTTGACTTCACCGCTTTCGTTTACGGTTGCAACGTCCGTGTCCGACGAAGACCATTCCACAACGCCGAGATTACCGTTTGAAAGTTCGTCGGCATGTATCGCTCTGAGTTTGAGCGTATGCTCTCCGACCGCAAGAACGTATCCGTCGGTCTTGTTCGCGAAAAAGTCTGCGTTTTCGATGACGATTGCTTCGGGTGCTACCGAGTAAATCTCGAAGTTTCCCTTTGCGGTGGCAATCACCGCTTTGTCGCTCGTGACGGTGACTATGCCGTCAATAATCGTGCAGCCTTCAACCGCAGTTGCGTCGGAATCTATGCCGAGTTCTTCGATGGTGAGCGACGTTCTTGCCGTATAAAGCGTTTGTCCGTATTTGCGACTTGCGCCGTTTGCCGTGACATTGACGGTATACGCGCCGCTAGTAATATATTGGATTGCGCCTTGCTCGCTCGAGTGCACGCTTGCCTGCACGGTGATGTTTGCCGTGCCTGCGCTTTTTGCACTGACGACGCCGTTTTGGTCAACGGTTGCCACTTCTTCGTTGTCGCTGTGCCATATCGTGTGATTGACTATACTGTCAATAGGCGTGTAGTTTGGCACGAGACGTTTTGAATAGCCAACTGCGATATTGTTGTCTTCGCCGCTAAGGTTTCCTATCGTGACTCTTTCCACATTGTCACCGACGACGGAAACGTTGAGCGTCTTTGACACGTTTTCGGCAACTACGTTTATCGTGAAGTTGCAATACGAGCCGATTACCATCTTTGCGGTTGAGTTTGACGCCGTTTCGTTGTCCGAGTCGTCAACCATGCACGCGGCGGGATAAACTCTCGTCAAAAGCGCGTCCGCCATTGCCGAGATAATCTTAACGGAGTCTTCTCCGTATCTCGATTTTGCCGTGTTGTACGCGCTCTTGCGTTCGGCGTCGGAGAAGTTGGGATACTCCGCTTCGAGTTCCGCTTTCAATGCGGACAAATCTTGCTTGTACTTCTCGTATTTTGTCTGATACTCGTCGTCTGTGTAAACGACGTCCCCCGTGATGCGCCACTCAACAGTGTAGTTGTTTGCTTTTTCGGGCAAAACCTTGACATCTATGTAATCGTAAAGATTTATCGTCTTGTTCGCGACGTTTTCAAAGTTGAAAGATATGTTTTCGGCAACGTTTTCGGTGCCTTTATATCTCAACTGAATGTCTTCTACACTGATCCATGCCTGAATGGATACTATGCTTGAAACGAGCGCGACTATCACCAGAATGAGAATCGGGATAAGTATAAGAATTCCTATCATTACTTTCTTCATAAGTCGCTCCTTAGCCGTGCATCCTGTCGATAAACGCTGAGTTTATCTGATAGGTCGAATACGGCGTTATCTTTGCAGTGTTCGGATACCCGTAGACGAAAATCGGAACGCTTCCGAGTATCGTTTCGCCTGCGAGTCCGAAGAAGTCTTTGCTTTCTTTCTTTATCGTGCGTGTGTCGAGCGTATAGTAAGAGTCTTTATCCGAAAGCGTGACTTTCATGCTCGGCACTTCGGTGTACATACTCGAACCTTCAAACGACAAGCCTGCCACCACGAATGCGACGTGCAACCAGCAAGTGTTGTCCTTGTCAACGTAGCGATAGTTTGCAAAAGCACTGTTGTTTCGCAAAACATTTCCGCTTGCTTGCTTGATAATCTCGTCGTAACTTGCATCGCCCGTGCTGAACAAAGCCGCGTTACTAACGTCCTGCCAATTGTACGCTTCCATAAAGCCCGTTTGTTCAATCTCGGTGTTTATGCCCTTTTCATAGAAGTTTTCCATGACGTACGCATAGTTTGCCTTTTCGTCGCCCGGAACGAAACGATACTCTCCTTTGCCGTCCGAAGTCGGCTTCACCGCAAACTTCTCGTAGGTTGCCGCCATAAGCGAGCCGAGCGTGTTGGAGAACACGAGATTGTGGATTTTGATGTGCGAATAGTACGGATGATACGTCTTGTCGGAGTCTCTGTAGAATATGCGTTGCGGCACGACCATACCTGCCGAAAGCAAGTTGCGGATTATGCATCCCGTAAGTTCCAGATTGTTGTTGCGGAATGAGAGCGCGCTCACCGCGTTTTCCATAATGCAATACTCAAACTTGACGTTCACCACTCTATAATAATCCCAGTGCACGTCGCTGCCGATGATGACCAAATCGCCCTTGAACGATTTCGTGTCCTGCGCACTGCTTATTTCCTTATCTTCGGGATGCGAATTTGCGCGAAGAATGACGTTTGAAAAAGTCACGTTGCTCCACGAAATACGCACGAGTTGGTGACTCACCTGTCCCGTGATTGCGGAAATCATCTTGTTGTTGCCGTAAAGGTCTCCGTAGAATTGCGCACGACCGTCTCTGTCACCTATGGTTTTGACGTTTCCGTTTTCGTCGTATTCGACTTTGTATGCACAGTTGTCGGTGAGACAAATAGCATAGTTATGTTTAGAACTTTCGTTCTCTTGCACTATATAGTTATCTTCGCCGTTGACGTGCTCGAATGTGGTCTTTGCAGGGATAAAGTTGCCTTCTTTGTAGGCGTATTCTTTCTGATCCTTCACCGCTTTGAGCAATTCGTCGATGTTTGAGACGCTCACGCCGTATATCGCCTTTATCGTCACTTCTTCGGTGGTGAATTTGCTCACGCCTTCGTGCTTAGGATAGCGCGCGCTCACACGCACGACGATATTCTGTTTGCCTTTGCCTTCGAGTGCGGAATCGAACACGAGTTTGTTTGCAACGGTCTCGTCGAAGTGTGCGTATTCTCCGCCCGAAACGATTTCAAACACGTATGAATCGTAAAACTCGGCAAGTTCGCTTGCGGTTGCGTCTCTCGGTTCGCCCTGAACGACGATATTCGTGCTGTTTGCGACTTTACTGCCGCCTGTGGAGACGTCAACGTATCTTTCGCTTGCAAACACAGTCTCTTTTGCAACGCCCACCGCCAAAGACGAGTCGGACGTACGAAGTTGAATCGACGCAAGTTTTTTGCGCACTTTGAGAGTTAGGGAAGCACTTTTTCCGTTGCCGTCCGACGCCGTTATCACCACGACTCCGTTTGACAAACCTTTGACTTCGCCGTTTTCGTTCACCGTCGCCACGTCGGTATCGGACGAAGTCCATTCGACGTCTGACGGTTTTCCGAGTGCAAGTTCGTCGGAAAATACCGCGCCGAGTTTGAGAGTATGCTCGCCTACTGCAAGAACGTAACCGTTTTCTTTGTTCTCAAAGAAACTTGCGTTTGCGATGGCGATTGAGTTTTCTTCGACAGAGTAAATCTCGAAGTTTCCGTTTTCGGTGCTAATCACCGCTTTATCGGCGGTCAACGTCACCGCATTCTCTTCAATCGTGCAACCTTCCGCCGCCACTGCGTCCAAAGGCAATCCGAGTTCTTCGAGAGTGAACGATTTCTTTGCGGTGTACAGCGTTTTGCCGTATTTCGTGCTTGCGCCCTTTGCAGTCACGTTTACGACGTATGCACCGCTTGTGATATATCTGATTTCTCCGCGTTCGCTTGAATGAACGCTTGCCTGCATCGTGATGTTTGCACTGCCTGCTTTCAACGCCCTGACAACGCCGTTCTGATCAACCGTTGCGACGTCTTCGTTGTCGCTATGCCATATCGTGTAGTTGACGATGCTGTCAATCGGAGTGTAATTCGGCACGAGTCGTTTAGTCTCTCCGACGGAGATATTGTTGTCTTCGCCGTTTATGTTGCCGATTGTCGCTCTTTCGACGTTGTCGCCCACAACCGACACGGACAATGTTTTCGAAACGTTTTCCGCAACCACTTTAACAGTGAAATTGCAGTACGACGAAACGATAAATTTGCCCGTCGAGTTGGAATCGACGTCAAATTCGTCTTCGCTCACGAAAGAGACCGCGGGAGACATTATTCCCACGAGCGATTTTGCCATCTCGTCGATGATTTTCGCAGAATCGTCGGGATATTTGATTTTTGCCTGATTGTATGCCGTGCGTCTCTCGTTTGTCGAAAACACGGGATACTCCGCTGCGAGTTCGGATTTCAGAGCCGAGATTTCGCGCACGTAGGCTTCGTATTTTTCCTGATATTCTTCGTCCGTATATGTGACGTTGCCGTCGATTTTCCACTCTATCGTGTACTTGTTAGCCTTTTCGGGAAGCACCTTAACGTTTACGTAATCGTAAATGCTTATGGTTTTTCCCTGAATGCCGTCAAGTGACAAAGAGATATTTTCGGCGGTACGTTCCGACCATTTTTCCGTAAGTTGTATATCTTCAACGCTTATCCACGCTTGCATGGATATGATGTTTGACACCATTGCGACGATAAACAAAATCAGAATCGGAATAAGGATGAGAATACCGACCATAACTTTTTTCATCGCATTCTCTCCTTACGGAATTATCTTCTGATAACGCTTGTTGAGATTGACAAACAGTCCGGCAAGCGAGCCTGCAAGCAAAACTATGGACACAATGCTCAATATGAGATAAATTCTACTCATATCACCGCGTTGTATAATCGTGACGTTGCCTATCGAAAGCGGAAGAAAACTGAATAACATCGCAAACAAACCGTACGCAATCGCAACGACGATACCGACTATCATCGCAAGTGCGACGTTTTTGTTTGCCGACACGAGTTCGCCGTCACCCGACACGTTGAACGTCGGTGATTTGATGTCCGCAATCATGCTAAGGCATGTAAGGCTTATGACGAGCATTTCGGCTATTCCGAAAATCGCGCCGCTGTCAAGCGGAGTGAGCAAATGTTTGCCTGCGTCGCTCGTGTAATAGCCACCCGAAAGTGCACAGCAAAGAGCGACTGAAATCGTACCCGTGAGAGAATACAAAATAAATTTGACGAGAATCTGATTCGTGTAACTTACGGGAATGACCTTCGTGTGATAGAAACTCGAACCTTCTCTGGATATACAGGTTGAAGCAAAGGACACGATTATGGTGATGAATATGACGATTACCATAAGCGTAAGTCCCGGCATAATGCCTGCGCCGATGCTTTCCGTTCCCATACTTGCGGCAAGACGGTTGCAGAAGAACACCATGACGGGCGCTGCGCAAGCCATTGCGAAATACTGAAACGAATAGTTGAAACTTCTCAAAATTAGATAGAACTCGCGTCTGAAAAGCGCGTATCCGACGGGACGACGCACGTCCTTGATTTTCTTCTTGAAAGACGCTTTCTGCGTTTCGATGCCGTAAAGGATCGTCTTGTAATACTCTCTCGTAGTTACGAAATACGCCGCAACGCCGAATACTGCATTGATGAGAATAAGATACAGGAAGCGAAGCGCGTACTTGCCTGCCGAAAGTCCGCCGTACTTCATGCCGTTGACGATTTCGGCATACCAGTTGAACGGATATGCGTACTTTGCAAAATTGCGGTATCTTGCAATCATATCCGTAGAGAAAATGCTCTGCTTCGAGTCTTTAAGATACGTCAGCACGTTCGAGAGCGACACAAGATAAAAAATGAACACGAGACACACGACGATAATCGTGATGATGAGAATGAGCAAGAACTGATTCTTCACTGCGTTCATGACTTTCATGACGGGCACTGCGAGTATGTTTGCGATAAAGAACGGAATGAGCGTTGAAAACAAAACTATGCCGATATATGCGAAATAGTCGCCCACAGCCGCGTCGGTGATGATGCCGAACGAAATATAGAACGGCAACATCAAAAGCAAGCACACGACAAAATTGTGCAGATAGCAATAAATCGACTTCGCAACGAGAATTTCTTTGCCGCTGACGGGAAAACGGAGCAACATTTCGTTGTCGCCGTTCTGATATAGGTTCTTTATTACGCTGCCCGTTGCGACTATTGTCGCAAGGCAAATCGTGAACGTCGCCACGATAACGAGAAATTCTATTCTGAGACCCGAACGAGTCACGAATACGTTCGTAAGATAATAAATGCCGACGATAAGCACCGCATAAACGAGAAGGAAGAAAATCGCGTTGCCGACGTGCCCGAGTTTTTGCTTCCAAGCCGTCTTGTCGGTGTTCGTGACGCCGTATCTCGATTTAAGGTCGAGACGGAAGAGCGTTCTCACACTCTGCATGGAGAATTCGCCTTTCATTATTGCTCGTCCCCCTTGTTTTCGGTCTCTTCCGCGACAAGTTCTTCGTCGCTTTGCGCTTCTTTATGTTCTATAGGCATATCGGGGCGCATATCCGCGCTCTCTTGCGCAATGTAGTCTTCAAACAATCTTTGCTCGTAAGTGCCGGTGACTTTGAAGAACGTCTCTTCAAGGTTTGCCTTGTTTGCTTCGTTGCCGGCAAGGTCGATGACGTCGATGAGATGACCGTCGTTGACGATTGCGACTCTGTGGCAGAGTTTCTTGACAAGGTCAAGGTTGTGGCTCGAGAAGAAAACGGTGTTGCCCTTTGCGCAATGCTCTCTCATGTATGAAATGATTTCGGCAGTGGATTGCGGGTCGAGACCCATCATAGGTTCGTCGAGAACCCAAAGTTTCGGGTCGTGAATGAGTGCCGCGATAATGCAGATTTTTTGTTTCATACCGTGCGAGTAGGACTTGATTTGTCTGTCTATCGCGTTTTCCAGTTTGAAGAGTTTTGCATAACGATCGATACGTTCCGTTCTCACGAGAGCAGGCACTTTATAAAGATCTGCGACGTAGTTGACGTATTCTCTTCCCGTCAGTCTTTCGTAGACGGAGTGGTTGTCGGGGACGTAACCCATTTCCATTTTCGCCTTGATAGGTTCTTTGACGATGTCGTGGCCGCAAATGGTTATCGTGCCGCTGTCAAAAGGCAAAATGCCCGTCAAACACTTTATGGTCGTGGATTTGCCCGCACCGTTTTGTCCGAGAAATCCGAAGATTTCGCCCGGTCTCAATTCAAATGAAATATTGTCAACTGCGAGTCTGTCGCTCTTTGGATATTTTTTTACAAGGTTTTCAACTTTTAACATAATCAAATTATCTCCTGTTGTATTTTCGCATGGCAAAGCATGCTTATACGTGTGCGCACACGCGCGCACGCATACCGAAATCACCCGAAAAAAAGCGGGTGTCGCAAAATCATTGAATAATGATTGGTGAAGTCTGCAAAAAAGCGTTCGACGCGATTATGCTTCTTCGCGACGAAACGAGACGATGCGTCCGTATATGAATCGGAACGACCCTCACTCGTTCTTGCATAAATTTGTGCGGCAAAACCGCCGCCGTTGCCATAATAACGCAAAGCGTCACCGTGACGGACACGATGCCGACTATCGCAAAATGTATGATGGTCGTCTTTGCGACGAACAATCCGAAGTTTTGAAGAGAAATTTTGAACAACGCAAAAGCGATCACCGTAGTCGCAAACGCAGATACGAACCCGCGTATACGCTTTGGCAAACACCTTATAAGCATAAATATCAACGCTATTGCCACAAGCCCCGCAATCGTCTTTGCAAAATCGACGAGATAGACGGTCACTTGTGTCAGAAACGATAGAAAATCCAATTCTTCTCCTTGCGCAAAACAAGTGTCGTTTTGTTGTCGCTTTGCGCATTTATTTTTTTATTTTATCAACTATATATATACTTGTCAAATAATTTCCTTATTTTGTCCCGTCTGCGCACTTTACAATGCCAAAAATACACTACAAACGTCCATTATCGGCATATGCGACCGCCGTCGCGTGTAGTTTCGCACTCCAAATTCAATCAACCGCTTGACGAAATCAACGCAAAAAGCGTATAACATTGTAGTTAAAAAAATATGAAAAACCAACGCGTCGTAAAAAAACGCAAAAGAGATGAAATATGATTGCTCAATCGTTATCCGCTATAAATTATTTTGAGATCCTGCTTCCGCTCGCTCTTATTCTGCTTTCCACGAAGTTTTTCGCTTTGATCGGAAAAAAGATAGGTCTTCCGCAAGTAGTCGGCATGCTCATTGCCGGCATTTTGCTCGGCTTTATCAAATACATTCCGAATCAGACCATTTTCACGGACGCAACGCTCGAAGGTCTTTCTTTCCTTGCAAAAATCGGCGTTATCCTGATTATGTTCTCGGCAGGACTTGAAACCGACCTTAAACAATTCAAAACATGCGGTGTTCCGTCTGTTATTATAACGTCGCTCGGCGTAATCTTCCCCGTAGGTCTCGGCTTCATCGTTTCGGCGGCTTTCAACGGCGGCTTTGCGAATATGAGCCAACACCAACTCATTACGAACCTGTTTTACGGCACGATTCTCGCGGCAACCAGCGTCAGCATAACCGTCGCAGTGCTCAAAGAACTCGGAAAAATCAATTCAAAGGTCGGCACGTCGATAATCGCCGCGGCAATTCTCGACGATATAATCGGCGTCATTCTTCTATCGCTCTTCATAAGTCTCGACAAAGGCGAAGATTTGAGCGGCGTAGGTATTGCAATCGGCAAAATGATAGGTTTCTTTGCGGCGGCTATCGCTGTCGGCGTCGTGGCGCACTTTGGCTTGAAACACTATCTCAAACGCCACCCCGAACACCACAGACGTATCCCTATCATCGGATTTGCAATGTGCTTCCTGTTCGCTTATGCGGCAGAAGAATGGTTCGGCGTTGCGGACATCACAGGCGCGTACGTGGCAGGCATTATGCTTTCCACTCTCACCGAATCGGGCTATATCGACAGAAAAGTCGAAGTGAGCAACTATATGATTTTTGCGCCGGTATTCTTTGCAAACATCGGCATTAATGCCAACTTCGGAGCAATCAGCCCCCACATCGTAGGTTTCGGCTTTGCGTTTATAGCGGCAGGTCTCGTCGGCAAAGTGCTCGGTTGCGGTCTCGGTTCGCTTATCTGCAAATACTCGCTCAAAGACAGTTTGCGCGTCGGCATCGGTATGATGGCAAGAGCGGAAGTCGTGCTCGTTTGCACTCAAAAAGGCGTGGACAGCGGCATCGTGGACCAATCGATTATGCCGTTCGTGCTTATTCTCATCATCGTGTCTTCACTGCTCACACCGCTGTTTTTGAAAATATCATACCGCAAAGAACTTCCCGACAGCGTGCTCAATCAACCGCTCACGACCGCACTTGCGGACGGCTCGAACGGGACGCAATCTTCTGCCGAAAATACACAGGAAATTTCTTCGGATTCATTCTCTCAATCGTCCGACGACTCAACGCTCACAAACGACGAAAAATAAGTTTTTCGGATATTCTAAACCCACAAAAGCACACTCGACCGAGTGTGCTTTTTTTAATAAATGAATAATTAATAATGAGTAATTAATAATTTTGGGTGGGACACCCACACCCGAACAAAAGCTTGTTTGGAGTATTCTTAAAAATATTTATACGCCATAATCCGATAAACGGATGAAGAGCAAGAAAAAGCCCCTTGAACAGCAACCCTAATGTACAAACCGTACATGAGTTGATGGACAAGGGGCTTTGCCGATGCTATTCGCCGTTTATCGGATTATATTACGCAATCAGAAAAATAACACGCTATTCAGATGAAGAACAAGAAAGAACCGCTCACACAGACATGAGCGTACTTGTCGTACGTGATTGTTTGCGTGGGCGGTTCTGCCGAAGTTGTTCGCTGAATAGCGCGTTATTTTATGATTGCGGGGTCCCAGTGAGCATCAGGCTCAAACCCCATAATCTTCACTGCCGTTGCAGCCACGTCGGAAAGTCCGAAAGAGCCGTCGGCTATGGAGCAATCATAGTTGTAGACGATGAAAGGAACGGGGTTGAGCGAGTGCGCGGTACGCACGGTGATTTGACCCTTTTTGTTCTTTTCAAGCATCTCGTCGGCGTTGCCGTGGTCGGCGGTGACGATGAGTGCGTAATCGTGCTTCTTGACTATCGGGAGAAGTCTTGCAAGTGCAAGGTCGACTGCTTCGACGCCGATTCTCGTTGCGTCGAGATTGCCGGTGTGTCCGACCATATCTCCGTTGGGATAATTGCAACGGATGAAGCCGAATTCACCGCTTTCGATTGCTTCGATGACCTTGTCGGTGACTTCTGCCGATTTCATCCATGGACGTTGATCGAAAGACACTTTGTCGGAGGGAACTTCTTCCCAAACTTCGAGTGCGTCGCTGAATTTTTCGGAGCGGTTACCATTCCAGAAATACGTCACGTGGCCGTACTTTTGCGTTTCGGAAACAGCGTAAGATTTCACGCCGTGATTGACGAGAAATTCGCTGAGCGTATATTTGATTTGCGGCGGTTCGACAAGGAATCTCGTTGGCAAATGCAAGTCTCCGTCATATTGAAGCATGCCTGCGTAAAGAACATTTGGCATATTGCCGCGGTCGAAACCGTTGAAGTCTGCATTGTCAAATGCCATAGAGATTTCGATTGCGCGGTCGCCGCGGAAGTTGAAGAGTATTACGCTGTCGTTGTCGTGCATTGCGCCGACGGGTTGACCGTCCTTGACGATAACGAATGCGGGCAAATCCTGGTCGATAACGCCGGGGTTTTCCGCACGATAAGTCTCGATTGCGTCCGTTGCGGATGCAAATCCCCTGCCTTGTCCGTAAACGTGAGTGTAGAAGCCTTGTTTGACCATATCCCAGTTTGCGAAATATCTGTCCATGGTGATGACCATTCTGCCACCGCCGCTTGCGATGCATGCGTCAAAGCTGTCGTCGTTGAGCTGTTTGAGAGCGGATTCGAGCATATCGACATACACAAGCGCGCTTGTTGCGGGAACGTCTCTGCCGTCAAGCAAAACGTGAATGCGCACGTGTTTGACTCCGCCTGCCTTTGCGCCCTTCACGAGAGCGATAAGGTGACCGATGTTGCTGTGCACGTTGCCGTCCGAGAGCAATCCGATGAAATGCATCGTCGAGCCGTGATTTACGCAATTGTCTTTGAGTTCCTTCCATGCGGAAGAATTGAAAATATCGCCGCTTTCGATTGCTTCTTCAACGAGTTTTGCGCCTTGCGAATAGACTTGACCGCAACCGAGTGCGTTGTGTCCCACTTCGCTGTTGCCCATATCGTCGTCGCTGGGAAGACCGACTGCCGTGCCGTGCGCCTTGATATAGGTGTTCGGGCATTCTTTGAGAAGAGCGTCAAGCGTCGGAGTGTTTGCCAAAGTTACGGCATCGCCGAGTCCCGTCTTGGACTTGCCTACGCCGTCCATAACGACCAAAACAAGTTTTTTCATATTATTTTACCTTTTGAAAAAATCTAACCGTCCGTAAAATTTGGGCGGTTAGATGATTGATTTTTAGTAGTTTACGACTTGTGAGAAGTCAACTGCTTTCAACGATGCGCCGCCGATGAGACCGCCGTCGATTTCAGGCATAGCCATGAGTTCTTTGACGTTCTTGGGGTTCATGCTGCCGCCGTATTGAATGCGAACGCGGTTTTCTGCGCACTTGGGGCAATAAAGTTCCGCCATGGTGTTGCGGATGATTGCAATCGTTTCGTTTGCGACTTCTGCAGTTGCAGTCTTGCCGGTGCCGATTGCCCAAACGGGTTCGTATGCGATGACGATATTGTCGAGTTCTTCTTTGTCGATGCCTTCGAATGCGCCTTTGGTTTGACGAACGAGAACTTCTTCAACCTTGCCGCCTTCTCTCTCTTCGAGAGTTTCCCCCACACAGATGATGGGTTTGAGCCCTGCAGCCAAAGCAGCCTTTGCGCGAGCGTTGACGGTTTGGTCGGTTTCGCCGAAGTATTGACGACGTTCGGAGTGACCGATGATGACATATTCTACGCCGAGTTCAACAAGCATTTTTGCGGAAATTTCACCGGTGAAAGCACCTTTTTCTGCCCAGTGTACGTTTTCTGCGCCGACGTGAATGTTGGTGCCTTTTGTCATTTCGACTGCGGTAGCCAAATCGGTGTACGGAGTGCAGATAACGACGTCGCAAGCCGCGTCTTTGACGAGCGGAGCGAGATCGGTGATGAGCGCTTTGGTGTCAGCGATGGTGTTGTTCATTTTCCAGTTGCCTGCAATAATGCGTTTTCTCATAATATACTCCAAAAATTTATTTTCGATATGTTTTTCTTTTGTTCCGTCCGATCACGCTAGGTATAAAACGCACGCGCAAATCGGATGAAGAACAATGAAAAGTTGCTTTTTCCGCTCGCCCGACATGGTTGTCGTACGATTGCGAAAATTGATTGTTCCGTCACGTCATTTATATATAAATCAACGACAGCGATAATCGGATGAAGAACAAGGAAAAGCTGCTTTTTCACTCGCCCAACGTACTTGACGTACGTGACGAGTGAAAAAACTGATTTGACGCAGTTGTTCGCCGATTAGTGCTTGTCGTTGAGGCAGTCGATGCCGGGAAGAACCTTACCTTCAAGGAATTCCAAAGATGCGCCGCCGCCCGTTGAGATGTGTGTCATCTTGTCTGCATAGCCGAGTTGTGCGACTGCCGCTGCGGAATCGCCGCCACCGATGATGGTGGTTGCATCGGTTTCCGCCATTGCTTTTGCGACTGCGTTCGTGCCTGCTGCGAGTTGCGGATTTTCAAAAACGCCCATAGGTCCGTTCCAAACGACCGTCTTTGCGGACTTCACTGCGGATGCGAAGAGTTCTTGAGTCTTCGGACCGATGTCGAGACCTTCACGGTCTGCAGGAATTGCGGTACTGTCGCAATATTCGATGTCAACGTGTGCGTCGATAGGATCGGGGAATCCTGCGCAAGTTGCGGTGTCGACGGGGAGATAAATGGTCTTGCCGAGAGATTTTGCCTTTTCGAGCATCTTGTTGCAGTAATCAATCTTTTCGTCGTCTACGAGAGAGAGACCGACGCTTCCGCCTTGTGCTTTGATGAAGGTGTAAGCCATACCACCGCCGATGATGAGCGTGTCGCACTTGTTGAGAAGATTGTCGATGACGTTAAGTTTGTCTGCAACTTTCGCACCACCGAGAATAGCAACGAACGGACGAACGGGGTTCTCGATTGCGTTGCCAAGGAATTTGAGTTCTTTTTCGATAAGGAAACCGCTGACTGCAACGGGTGCAAAACCGTATTGAACGATACCTGCGGTTGTTGCGTGTGCACGGTGTGCAGTGCCGAATGCGTCGTTGACGTATACGTCGCAGAAGTCTGCGAGTTTTCTGCAAAGTTCTTCGCTGTTCTTTTCTTCGCCTGCTTCGAAACGAGTGTTTTCAAGCAAAACGATTTCGCCGTCTTTGAGTGCCGCGACTTTTGCGTGTGCGTCGTCACCCACCAAATCGGTTGCAAACGTCACTTTGCCGGGGAAATGCTCTGCGAGTTTTTCCGCAACGGGTCTGAGCGTGAATTTCTTTTGATCGTTTTTGAGAGCTTTTGCGATATATTCCGCTTTTGCAGCCGCTTGCTCTTCTGCGGGAAGCGCTTCAACCGCTTTCTTTTCTTTCTTGTTGAGACCGAAACCTTCCGTGAAAATGTTGTGGGGCTTGCCCATATGAGAGCAAAGTATCACTTTTGCGCCGTGATCGACAAGATATTGAATGGTGGAAAGAGCGCCGTTGATGCGGTTCTCGTCGGTGATAACACCGTCAACCATCGGCACGTTGAAGTCACAACGAACCAAACACTTTTTGCCTTTGACATCTACGTCGCGGATTGTCATTTTTGCCATAGATATTCTCCTTTAAGAAAATAAAATTACGATTTTGAGCCAAAAGGTATTATATCAATACATTTTTAGCGATAGTAGTATATCACACGCGCGCAAAAATTACAATAGAATTTTCCAAACTGCCGCATTTCTCCCTTACAATGTTGCAATTTTTGCAAGGCGGATTTTTGAAGGGATTTTCAAAATCGGCAAAATAATAAAAATCTAAAACACGATAGGTGTTATTATTGCAGAATACAAAATATGTATCGTGTTTTTTGATATGCTAAAAATATATGGAAAACGGCGATTTCTCGCCGTTTTCCGTCAAAATACTATATTTTACAACACCTATCGTGTTTTGTTCAAATTTTGCGGTATACTCAAAATTGAGTCAAATGACCTTGTTCAAGCAAGTTGTCAAAGCCCAATTGGCGCATACCTTCGTACACGACGATTGCAACCGAATTGGACAAATTGAGCGATCTTGCTTCTTTCACCATCGGTATGCGAATCGTCATATCGTAGTTGTCGTGAAGAAGGTCTTCCCTAAGCCCTTTGGACTCTCTGCCGAAAAACAAGAAGTCGTTTGAAGAAAAATGCGCCTGATCGTATCTTATGCTCGCTTTTGTGGAGCAAAAATAGAAATGCGGCGTTTGTCCGTCCATTGCATTGCCGTCTATGTGCCAATTGCCGTTGTCATCCTTATGCACCCGACCTTGCGCGTTCTTTGCAAAAAATTCTTCGAGATTTTCATAAACTATAAAATCCGTCAAATGCCAATAGTCAAGCCCCGCGCGTTTCAACGCCTTGTCGCTGATGTCAAAGCCGATGGGCTTAATTATATGCACCTTACAACCGGTTGCCGCCGCCGTTCTTACGATATTGCCTGTGTTTTGCGGGATTTCCGGCTCGACCAAAACTATATTGAATGCCATATTGTACCTTTATACTTTTATATTCAATCGATTTTTCAATCGGAACACACTTGACTTCCGATTGACTTATAAATTGCCTTAACCGCAAACATTTCCATGCAATCAGAAAAATTCGTCGATTATTTCGAAGGTGTCTTCAAGCGATTTCGCTTTGCCGATCTCGACTCGCACGGCTTTTGCATTGCGACCGCCGCGAGCGTAATAGCAAAGCTGCAGTTTCATGACGTTTGCCACCGTGAAATCGGGCATAAACTCGCGCAACACGTCGATATGTTCCAAGATAAGAGACTTTTCGTCGTGCGAATCGTCCTTGCCTTGAAGCTCTGCAAAAATCCACGGTTTTCCGAGCGCGCCGCGCCCGATCATATAACCGTCCGCGCCCGTGATTGCCGCAACCTTGTCAAGCGATTGCCTGTCCACGATGTCGCCGTTGGCGATGACGGGAATGTCAAGCGCGTCTTTGACGGCTTTCGTTATCGTATGATCGCACTCTCCGCTGTAATATTGTTCGCGGTATCTCGCATGAACTGTTACGGCACTCGCTCCGCCTTTTTGAGCGGCAAGCGCACATTCGACTGCGAGCGGTTTGCCCATCTCGATGCCTGCGCGCATTTTCACGGTTACGGGACGGCTTCCGCCTTCCTTGACCGCCTGAACGACTTCGGTTATGAGCGCGGGATCTTTCATCAATGCGCTTCCGTCGCCGTTGCCGAAAACCTTCTTGACGGGACAACCCATATTTATATCGATTATATCGAATTTCCCGAGTCTCTCGTCTTTTGCCGCCTTGTACATAAACTCGGGATCGCTCCCGAAAATCTGCACGGCGCACGGAGTTTCTATATCCGTGGTGGCGAGCAATTCTTCAGTGCCTTTGTTGCCGTAGACAAGACCTTTTGCGCTGACAAGCTCGGTGTACGTGAGCCCTGCGCCGTATTTTGCGCACAAATGACGAAAACCGACTTCGGAGAAGCCGGCAATGGGCGCAAAGACCACGTTGTTGTTGAGTTGTACGTCACCGATTTTGAGCATATTTGAGTATATATGTTTTTTGCAAAAGTACGAATTATTTGGCTTGCTTGGCGGATTTTTCTTTGAGTTTGACCTGATTCCAGATTTCGTCGAGTTGTTCGAGTGTGCAATCTTTCATTTCACGACCGCTTTCTTTCACTGCGGCTTCAACCGCGCAAAAACGGCGGAAAAATTTGAGATTCGCTTCATGGAGCGCCATTTCGGGGTCGATTTTGTAAAAACGCAAAACGTTGACCACCGCAAAGAGCAAATCTCCCGCTTCTTCTTCTCTATGCTCCGCGTCTGCCGATTTAAGTTCTTCCGTTTCTTCTGCAATCTTGTCGTACGCGCAATCAACCGTGTCCCAATCAAAGCCGACTTTCTTCGCTTTCTTTTGAAGTTTCTCGGCATAAAGCAAACTCGGCAAATTTTTCGGAATACGATTCATTTCGTCCGAAGCGGAAGTATATTTCTTTTCTTTTTTCTTCGCTTCTTCCCAAAAAACGAGTGCTTCGTCGGCATCATTTGCATGGTTTGTTCCGAAAATATGCGTGTGGCGGTCAATAAGTTTTCTGCAAAGACCGCTTATCATATCCGTATAATTGAATTCTCCGTTCTTTTGGGCAATTTCGGCGTGGAAAACGGCCTGCATGAGAATATCGCCCGTCTCCTCTTTCATCATCTCTGCGTTTTTCATATCTATCGCTTCAACGAGTTCGTATGCTTCTTCTATGAGATTTATGCGGATGCTCTCGTGCGTTTGCGCTCTGTCCCATTCGCAACCGTCGTCGGCGCGAAGTCTGTGCATGATTTGTTCAAGGTCGGAAAAATCGAAACGCTTGCAATCGACAAGCGCAATCGGGTCTATCGTGAGCGCATCGAAATCTCCGTCAAGTCGGCTTACGCAAGTTTGCAAGTCTTCGCCGTCTTTTTCAATCGTCACGGCAACGTCACCGTATGCGTCGAGAAGTTTGTCTTTTATCTTCTGCACGTCGATTTCTTTCACGCCGTCAACGACGAGCGAAATACGTTTGTTGAAAAAAGCCGTTGACAAAAAGTCTTCGGCAGAATAACGCTGATACGAACCTTTGAGAATTTCGTCGAGTTTCATTCGTGTCTCCGATTTACGCCGATAAGGCGGATATTGTCAGCCGTAGTCCCAGAATCGTATGAGCCTGTGAAGCCCCCACATAAGCCGCTTCATCGGCAAGTGCGGAATTTCTTCTCTTGAAACAAGTCCGAAAAGAAAGACGATCCACACGTACACGACAACGCAAACCGCGCTACCGACGCAAAAAGCCGCAACGGGATTTTGCAAAAGTGCTTTCACGCCAACGCCTGACAAAGCCATTATAACACCTATAACGAGATTTGTGCCAACGTTTTTTTCAAGATGCAAACCGCATATTCTAAAATACGCCGCATTCGAGACGAACAACGCCACCGCTCCCATACCGACTGACGCTATCGCGCCGCCGTAAATTCCTATATATCTGACAAGCACGAGAGACAAAACCGTTTTGACTATAATCGCACAAACGAGACTTAAAACCGCCCATTTGGTCTTGTCAAGTGCCTGTAAGAGCGAAACGTATATTTGCATTGCTGAAAACGTGACTATGTTGAAAGCGGATATTCTGAGAAGATTTGCCGCTATGTTCAGACTGTTTTGACTTAGCGACGGATACACAATAGGCAAAATATTATCCGCAAAAACCGCAAAGAAAAACGCAAACGGTATGCCGAGAAGATAACAAAGTTTTACGCAAAGCCTGCTTTTTAGCATAATAGAGTCCACGTCGCGCGTTGCTCTCGATGCGGACACCGACGGCACGATTGCTACGCCGAGCGAAATTATCGCAACGATAGGCATGTTGACAAGCGACTGCACCGGGCCCGAAAGCAAGCCGTACCATGCCGTCGCAACATCTCCGTTTTCGCCGTGCAATCTCAACATGTTGACGATTATCATGCTGTCGAAAAAGTTTGAAAGCGGCATCAAGATAGCGACGATTGCAATAGGAAACGCCATAGCCGCCATGCTCCTTGTCTCCTGCTTTGTCATACGTTCCCTTATCTCGTGCACGCCGTTTTTTCTCGCCTTTGCCGCTCGGACAAAATAGGTTGCGGCCATATAAACGAGTGTGACGAGTTCGGAACATACAACGCCGAGCAATGCGCCGCACACCGCCCAAATCAGGCCTTTGTCTATCAAAAGATATGAAAGCGTTATGCCGAGCGCAAGTTTTACGACTTGCTCGATAACGTTTGAAAGTGCGGTCGGAAGCATATACATTTCGCCTTGAAAAAAACCGCGAAATCCCGATATAATCCCCACCAAAAATATTGCCGGCGATATCACGAGAAAACCGTAATACGTGTCGGGATTGCCCTGCCATACGGCAAAAACATTCGCAAGAGCAAAAGTAAGAACGGAAGATATTACGCCAAGCACGGCAAGAGCGAGCATAGCGGCGGCAAAATATTTTTTGCTCGACTGCCCGATTGCTCTCTTTTCGGCAACTATTCGACTGAGTGCGGTCGGGATTCCTGCCGTTGACAACACCATGAAAAGCGCGTATACGGGAAAGACGAGTTGATACATTCCCATACCTTGCGCGCCGAGAATGTTCGTCAGCGGAATACGGTAAAGCGCGCCGAGCATTTTGGCAATCACGCTTCCTATTGCAAGCACTCCTGCGCCCGACGCGATTTTTCTTTTTCTGTCTCCTTTTTGCACGGCGTCCGCTGCATAAACCGCATTGCCGTTTTTTCTGCTTTTCGGCATATCACTCAAGACTTCTCGCCACGAGTTCCGCACAAAAATGCAAATACGCTCTTGCGACGTCGCTCGGAAGCCCGTCAAGCATAAGCACCGCCGCGCCCACGACGTCTCCGTGCGCGACGATCGGCTCAACAACGCAATAACAGCAAAGAGCGGATCTGTCGTCAAACAAATCTTTCAAATCGTCTCCGTGCAAAATCACGACGTTTCGCTCCGCGGCGATTTTGCCGAATTTTTCGCTGACGATCGCACCTTGATAGTGTTTTTTGTTTGCGCCTTCTGAAACTATCACTCGCCCGCACGAAACAAACAAAACGTCCGCTTCGGTGTATTCGCAAAGCGACTTGGCAATTCCTTTGACTTCGGACAATACGCTTTGAAAACCGCTGTATCTTTTCAGCGTTATGTTTTCGCCGTCCGAGCAAATTTCCATTTCGTCGCCAACCTGAAGTCTCATGGTGCGGCGCATTTCTTTGGGGATAACGATACGACCTAATTCGTCGATTCTTCTTACAATTCCTGCCTGCATAGTGATAGTATTTTTCAAAAACGGGCTTGTATGCGCGAATAAAAAGAATTAGGCTCTTTTGCACACTTAAAAACAGAAAACGCACTTAATGTGCGTTTTCATATCGTATAAAACATTAATTAAGTAAAATTAAGTATTTTTCTTTTGTAACGATTTATCGCTTTTTCAGATATAATATTGCTTTGGTTTCTTGTTTTCAATCACTCTTTCAAGCACGAAAGACGTGAAGTCGCACTCTTCGATGAAGTCGCGCGGTATGTATTTCACTCTGTTGAATTTCTCGAAATGTTTGAAATGAGACGGCAACGATATGGGCGTCGCGACGTCCACGAGATACGCTATCTCTTGCAGCATTTTTTGGAAATTGCTCGGTGTGAGCGAAAGTTCGCTTTCGTAAATAACGTCCTTTTTAATCTTGTCGCCCACCATGACTTTTGCCCAAATCTTCATCAGTATTCTCCCACGATTTCTCCGAAATAAAAAGTGTGTCTGTCGTCCGTCGGATACCATTTTTCAACTTTGGATATATCCATATCTTCGCCCATAGGCACGACGCCAATGACCTTGCACTCAAAATATTTTTGGCAACCGCCCACCACGACGGAATCGACGTACTTTGCTTTGACCTTGTCAAGCGAGCATTCCGCCCACTTGTCGTATTCGCGCCCGCTTTTCGTGCCGCAAAACTTGATTGCCTGCGTCATATCGTGCGGATAAGGTATACTCACGGTAAACACGCCCGTTTCGTCAAGAAACTCTTTCGTGTATCTCGACTCTCTCACGGGCACTACGAACACACGCTTGCCCCACATGACGCCTATCATACCCCAACTTGCCACCATAACGTTCTCGCCCGAGCAAAGAAACGCCCCGGTGTTGAGTGCGGTGTCAAGGCACGATAAATCTTCAAATCTATTCATAATCGCTCCTGCATTTCGATTTTTATGCTTATATTATATGCGTTTTTCGACCTTTAAGTCAACGGCAAATATGCGAATTTTTGCTTCGCAACACGCGCGAGTGTTTTTATAAATTAGTTTTTCGTTTTTTATTAGCCACTATATATTGCCTTTCGCAAATTTGTTTTATTTTTCGGTTATGTTTTTTTCGATTGTGTGTTATCATTAAACTCCGTATTAAAAGGAGTGATTATATCGTGAGTTTTGCAAGATTTTCAAGCGACTTTCTGATGGAAACGTTTACGCTCGTTGACAATCTGTTCATCAACGAGCATTTGCCCTATTGCGACGAAAAGCAAATCAAGGTCTATCTTTACGGTCTGTATCTTTGCTCAAACCCCGCAAAAGACAATTCCGTTGCCGAATTGTGCGCAAGGCTTGACATGACCGAGAGCGAAATATTGTCCGCTTACGGCTATTTTGAAGATATGGGGCTTGTGCAAATCGTGTCCAAACAGCCGCTGGAAGTGAAATATCTCAGTCTTAAACGCTCCATGCAAACTCCGAAAAAATACAAGAGCGAAAAGTGGAACGATTTCAACGTACACCTTCAACAACTCTTCCCCGAGCGCATGCTCACTCCCAACGAATACAACGAATACTACATGTTCATCGACGAGAGCAAAATCGAGCAGGACGCAATGCTTATGATCGTGCAATACTGCATCAATCTCAAAGGCATGAGCGTGAGATACCCCTACATACTCACCGTCGCGCGCAACTGGGTTGCCGACGGAGTGCGAACCGCAAGCGACGTCGAAGACAAACTCAACGAATACGACAAGCAATCGGGCGAAATGCAGAAAGTGCTTGCCGCGCTTCAAAGAAAAGGCGGAGCGGAACTCGAAGAAAAGCAAATGCTTCTCAAATGGACGAGATCGTGGGGATACGAACTCGACGCCGTGCTCACCGCCGCAAAAACGCTCAAAGGCACGAAGACTTTCAAAAAACTCGACCAAAAACTCGACGAGTTCTATCGCCTTTCGATATTCACGGCGGAAGAGATGCTCGACTATCAGGCGCATCGCGAACGCCTTAAAGACCTTGCAATCGCAATCAACAAAAATCTCGGCGTATACTACGAGTCTTTCGAGCACGAAATCGAAGTGTATATCGTCCCTTGGACGGCAAAAGGCTTTGAAGACGAAGCACTCAAAAAAATCGCGCACAACTGTTTCGTGGGCAACGTACGCACGCTCGACGGCATGAACAACGTGGTTGAAAAATTCTACAAACAAGGCTTGCTGACGGCGGATAGCATAGACGAATATATCTCGTCTCAAATCGCGCTTGACGGCAAGATCAAGAAGATCATCGAAAAGACAGGACGCTCGCGCTCGGTGACGGGAACGGACAGAGAGTACTACCACACCTGGAGCGTAACCTGGGGCTTTGACGACGACGTGATTTTGTACGCGGCAGAGCAGGCGGTCGGAAAAACCTACCCTACCCCCTACATCAATCAACTGTTGTCGCAATATAAATCGAACGGCGTGGCGAGCGTTGAGCAGGCAAAGAAATTTTTGCCGAAGACCGACAACAAAACGCACGAAAAGACATTTGAAGAAAGAGAGTATTCTCACGAAGAATTGCAGTCGGTGATAACGAGCATCGACAGCCTAAAAGACATCGAGTGGTGATATGAGAAAGAGAGTTTTTCAAAAAACGCAAAAAGAACACGCGCTAAAAATCGAAAGGGCAAAAGCGGCGGCTCAAAGACGTGCCGAAGCGGCTCTTTCAATTGACGAAATTTCGCGCGCACAGAGTGCGTACGCAAACGCCGCGTTTTCAAACACGGACGACGCAAATCACGACAGAATTGTCGAAAGCGCACGTTTAACATATCAAAACGCATTGAAAAAATACGGATTTGACGAAAAAGAGTTTGAATATCGTCCGATATGCCCCATATGCAACGACACCGGAAGCGTCAACGGAAAACCTTGCAAATGTATCTTCGACGAATACATCGCAAACCTTAAAAAAGCGTGCGATGTCGACGCTCGCGCAAAGTTTTCGTTTGCCGATTGCGACCTTGAAAAAGTAAATGACGAAGCGCAAAGAAAGAGTCTTGCAACGCTTTATGCCGCAATGAAAAAATACGTTGAGAAATTTCCGAAATCGGAGTGTTCGACGATTGTCTTTTCGGGCGGAGTCGGCACGGGCAAGACTTGCCTTGCAAGCGCAATCGCAAGAGCGGTCGTGGAAAAAGGGTACGCCGCAAAAATCATGAGCGCATACGAGTTCAATTCCCTTATGCTCAAAATTCACACTTCGCCGATTGCCGAGCGCAACGCTCTCATTCACGACGTCATCACTGCCGACTTGCTTCTTATCGACGATTTGGGCACAGAGCCTATGCTCAAAAACGTGACCGTAGAATATCTTCTCCTCGTCATAGAAGAGAGACAAACGAAAGGTCGTGCAACGGTGATTACGACGAATCTCGACACCGACGGCATACTCTTCCGCTACGGCGAGCGCATATACTCTCGTCTCAGCCACAAACAGCACTCGAAAATCATCGAGATGAACGGAAAAGACCTGCGCATAAACCGATAATGCGTCCGTCGTCACGTGCGTTTGCAAACGAAAAACTCGCAAGCGATACGTCGTTCAAACGGATTTAACCTTATATTTTCACAACGAAAAAGACGCTCGTTTGAGCGTCTTTTCGATTATGTTTATTGTGTGATTATTCTTTTTCGCCGTTGTCGTTGTCCGACACTTCTTCGAGTTCTCTTTCAAGGTTTTCGGCGGTGATTTCGTCGAGCGTTTTGCCGCACTCGTCACAACTTTCGTTGCACTTATTGTCGCAAACGTTCTCGCAAGTCTTGCAGCAATCGGTACATTCCGCGCTTTCCGTCGTTTCGTTTTCAGACGAAATTTCGGCATGTTCCGCCGCTCTGCGTGCGGCGAGTTCTTCTCTCATCTGCACTTTGGTCTTGCCGTCTATCTTGTAGAAGAACATAAGGAGCGAACTTGCAAGCATGCAAAGACCGGGCAACAAGAAATAGATAATCCACGCTTTGTTTTGCATACCGCGCGTGATATAACCTGCAATGGAAGCAAGGTTTTCCGCGCTGCCTTGTGCGCCGACGGACGACACTTGCGCGTAAGTTGCGGCGTTGTAGCCGATGACGCCGATAAACAGAATGCCGAGCGAAACCGAGAGTGCGTTGGAGAGTTTGTTGGACATAGAAAGGATTGCAAACTGCGTGCCTTCGGTGCGTTTGCCCGTCTTCCACTCCTGATAGTCGACGATGTCCGCCGTCATGACCATAGGCAAATATCCGTTCGGACCGTATGCGAAGCCAAGGAAGAATTGATAAATCCAAATCGCCCAAATGCTTCTGCCGAAGCCGCCGTCCGGCGTGAACACGTACGCAAGCGTGGATATGAGCGTAACCGCAAAGCCGTAGAAACCTGCAATGATGAAATATTTTTTCTCGCCGATTTTCTTGTTGATGACGGGATTGAGAACAATCGTAACCATGCTTGAAATTGCCGAAGTTATGCCGATTGCCCAACTGCACGCGTCGCCGTACAGCGTACCCATTCCGATAAAGGAAAGGTCGATGCCGTCACGGATAAGAATGCAAGTTGCCTGCACCGCAATGCCGAGACCTATATTTCTGCCGAAGCCGAGAATGTAAGTGCCGAACACTATGAGAAGCATCTTGTTGTTTTTGAGTTCGCGGAACATCTCCTTGAAACTCATACCTGCCGACGAGTTTGACTTGACCACTTCCTTACACTTGAAATACATCAAAAGTTGGAAGATAAGTCCGAGCCCCGCCATTATGCCTGCGGTGATAAGATATTCGGTTTTGCCGACCGCGCCGCCGCTTCCCGTGAGTATACAAACGAAACTTACAAACACGCCGGGTGCTGCAAGCGCAATGGATTTGAGCGTATTGCCAAGCCCTGCCGCATTGTTGACTTCTTCATTGCTCTTTGAAATTAGCGAAAGCATGCCTTGCGACGGAATATCCGCCATTGTCATGCTTATGTTCCAAAGCACGACGACGAAGATTATGTAAACGTATTTGCCTGCCGTGCTCGTGAAAGGAATAAACACAAAAGAAATCATCGTCAGAATCGCAAGCGGAAACGCCGAGAACAAAATCCACGGACGCATTTTGCCCGCCTTGAAGTTGGCTCTGTCGATGAGATTGCCGATGACGAAGTCCGCAATGATGGAGATGAATTTTGCCGCAAGAATGATTCCCGCAACCGCCATCAAATCGGCTTGAAGAATTTTGTTGAAAAACTCCGCCTGATAACTGTTTATGAGCCCGATGCCGAGATTGATGCCCATAAGACCGAGCGCATATATCCACATATTTGCGGTGAGTGCGCCTTTCTTTTTCTGCTTGGTTAAGTCTGCCATAATTTTCCCTTTCGCGCTTTTGCGCAATAAAATATAATAATATACTACATTAAAAT
>CAVKIG010000010.1:0-34241 GCA_963656415.1 bacterium
GTTTTTATTTATTTGTTGGAGTTAGTAATTAGTATTGAGTTAAACGGCGATGCTTGGATTGCGTTGATATTATCTGTTATATATTGGTCTTTCGTAGCGACATTCGCAGAAAACAACGCAAAAAAACATTCTTCTATTATGTATAGAACTATATGGTATCCTTTTTGCATTTTTTTGATTATTATTACCATTCTATCAATTTTGTCCTACATTGGTGCATTTTCAAGATATTATGCGCTTGGAATATTTGATAATATAAATAATATTTACATTTTTCTCACCATTTTTCCGTCAATCATAGATTTTATCGGCAAATGTTTTGTTTTGCGATACTGCACAAAATGGATTACAACACTTCGATGGGAATATGACGAGCTAAATCTAACTCACAGTGAAAAGCGAAACATTCAAAAAGAAGAAAGAACGGCATATTCACAAGAAAAACGTCAAGAAAGGCAAAAGCGAAAAGAAAAACAAAAGGTCAATATAGCGAACCACAAAAAGAAAAATAAACAAATTATTTCAATTATAAAAAATAACATAAGGACAAAGTTTGCTTCATTCAAAACACCCGTCAATCAAGCGATAAAAAACACATCTGTTTCAAAACTTGATAAATTGAATGAATTGAAAGAATTGTTCAATAACGGAATAATTACACAAAAAGAATATGACAAGGCTCGAGCCGATATATTAGGAAAATAAAGAGAAAGCCACGCTTGCGTGGCTTTCTTGTATGATTTTTCGCTTTAATACAACTTCACACCTAGCATATCGCTTAACAAATCCCGCTCCTCAAAGAACTTCGCACCGCCTATGGCAATGGCATTTTCTATATCTTTGAGCGGAGTGACGGGGAGTTCGAGCGCTTGCTCCATATACTCGATGAGACCGGGAATGTGGAGTGAGCCGCCGGATACGAATATGCCTTTGCGAAGAATTTCCGCAGAAAGTTCGGGCGGAGTCTGATTGAGAACGGACATGATGACTTCGATGATGTCGTCCACAAGCGGAATGACGGCGTTGCGCATTGCTTCGGCGGACACGTAGAGACTGCGCGGAGAGCCGTCCGCACTGCCGCCGCTGACAGCATAACTGCCGGCATCGTTGACGTAGAACGAAAGTGCGGATTTTTTGAGATTTTCAATTGTAAATTCGCCGACTTTGACGCCGTAGTTTCTGTATAAATCGTCTATAATCGCATTGTTGAACGCGTCGCCTGCGATATTGACGGAGCAACCCGTTGCGATTCCGTGATTCGTGACCGCGGAAATTTCGGTTTTCCCGCCGCCGATATCCACGAAAAGTCCGCCGATGCTGTTGGTGTAGGCAAGAAGACTCAACCCCGATTCTACGAGCGTGACTTCTTTTATTCCTGCTTTGAGACAGCATTTTTCAACGGCACGGCGATCGGAGCTTGACGACGATTCGCAAATTGACACGATAGCCTTGACGCGCGGTGCAAACAAACCTTCGGGCATAATTTTTTTAAGAAAATAGGCAAGAAGCATCGTTGCCATCTCTTCGTCGACGATGATGCCTTCCTTTATCGGAGCAATGACTCTCGCACCGCCGAGCGAGCCCGTCATGACGCTTTCCGCTCTATAACCTGCGTCGCGGATTTCGAGACGATTGCGCACCTTCGTCGCAATGGCGATTGCAGGCTCGCGCAAAACGAGCCCTATGCCCTTTTGGTATATGGTGATAAATTTGCTTCCCAAATCGATTGAAAGTTCAATTGTTGCCATCGTACACTCCCACTTGCGCCAAGACGGCTGCAAGTTTTGTCTTCGGCAGTCCGAGAATGTTTGAGTAACTGCCTTTGTATTTTTCAACGACCACGCCGTCCTGAATTCCGTACGCACCTGCCTTGTCGAAAGGCTTGAACGTGTCGACGTAGTCTTCTATTTCTTTCTTTGAAAGTTTCTTGAATTTCACCTTTGACGCGTCGCAAAAAACTTTCTTCTTCCCGTCCGAGATAACGCAAACGCCGGTATACACAACGTGCCATTTGCCGCTGAGCCGAGATATAACGTTCACAGCGTCTTGTCTGTCTTTCGGCTTTCCCAGTTCTTTTGCGCCTTTGACGACTATTGTGTCCGCCGCGACGACGACGTCGTTTGCGTGCGCTTTGAAAACGTCTTCGGCTTTTTTCGTCGCAAGTTTTTGAACGAGAATTCGCGGAAACGGAGACTGAATTCGGCTTTCGTCTACGTTTGACGGCGACACAACGAATTCAACGCCCATATCCGCGAGAATATCTTTTCTGCGCGGGGACCCGCTTGCGAGTATCACGCGCTTACACTGCTTTGCCATAGATCAGAGAATTTCGAGATTCTTCCCGTACGCCGCCTTGAATTCCGCCGCCGCGCCCATTGCGTCTTTGACTTCAAGAGCGCAGTCACCGCCGTTTTCACATTCGGTTTTGACGATTACGCTGTCACCCAAAACGTCGCAGTTTATGCCCGTCACGACGCCGCTTTGACTGCGGTCGAAACTCTCCGCTATGCGCAGAATTACACTGAGTTTCTTGATTGCTTCAACGTCTTCGGCGGTGAGCATATCCTTGTATTTGATGATTTCTTCTCTTGCGTTTTCGGCTTTTCTATGTCCTGCCGCAACGAACGCCGCAACGACGATGTCCTTGTGCGGAACGCCGTACAGATTGCTGTTGAGAATGATGTATGCGGAGTGCAACTGGTGGTTGTAGAACTTGATACGCATACCGCTGTCGTGCATGAGTGCGGCGATTTTGAGAACTCTGACGTACACTCTGGGCATCTTGTGCAACACTTTAAGTTGCTTGAAAAGTTGAATGGATAGATTGTATACGTGCTCTGCGTGATCGATGTTGAGATCGTGATACTTCATCTGCGTGTAAAGCGAATGACCGAGAACGTCGCTGAGCGGTCTCTCGTTGACGCCCGGCACTGCATATCTGAACATCGCGCCTTCTCTGAGTCCGCAACCGCTTATCGTGATTTTTTCGAACGTGAACTTTGAAAGCACCGCTTTCATCACCGCGAGTGCGCTCGGGAAAATATCCGCTCTCGACGAAGACAGTCCTTTGATTTTGACGGTGCTGTTAAGGTCGAGTTTCTTTATCGTGTTGTATATCGTTTCGAACTCGCTGACGGGCAACTCGTAGTTGTGCGTCATATTGAAAGGATATTTCCTTATAAGTCTGCTGATTCTGCCGAGATTTCTGAACGAGCCACCCACGCCGACGAACGCCGTATCGGGTTCGACAGAGTCGAGCCAGGTGATTTTTTCGAGTTGTTCACCGATGAAATCTTCGATTTTCTTTGCTCTCTCCTGCGGAGTCGAACTGTCGTTCTTGAAAAGGTCTGTGAGAGTGACCGCGCCGAACGGAAGCGTATCGAAATGAATGAGATTTCTGCGGTTGTAGTATATAAGGTTTGTAGAGCCGCCGCCCATTTCCATAATCAATCCCTTGGGGATATCCATGGAGTTGATGACGCCCTGATACACGAGCATTGCCTGCTCTTCGGGGGTAAGAACCTTGATTTTGATGCCGCAAGTCATTGCGACTTCGTCAAGGAAACTCTTCTGATTTTTTGCACGTCTGACCGCAGCCGTTGCGTACGCAAAGATTTTGTCAACCTTGTTTGCGTCGCAAAGACGACGGAACATCGTAAGCGTTTTTATCGTCTGGGCAATTCTTTGCGGTTTGATGAAACCGTCCCAATCCATGTCCTGCCCAAGCCGTACCGTTTCTTTGAGTTCGTCAAAGACGACGAAATAGCCGCCGTCCAGCACGTTGACGAGCACGAGTCTTGCTGAGTTTGAGCCAATGTCGATAATCGCTATTTTTTCCATATTGTTTCTCCTAAACGGCTTTCGCCGCTCCCCGTTGTCGGGGCGTTTGTTTCAATTCTTATTTTTCTCTATTTTCCCTTATATCTCCGCATATCCGAGCAATGCGGTTGTTGTAACGATTTTGGTTGCGAAATCCTTATTCCGCCGACTTTATGCACTTTTGCGGACATTTTTGCATGCAAATGCCGCACCCCGTGCATTTTGAATAATCGATGACTGCAAGATTGTTTTGCACCGTGATAGCCCCGTTCGGACAATTCTTTTGGCACAAACCGCAGCCTATACAGCCGCTCTTGCATATCGCGCGCACTTCTTTGCCTTTCTGACAGTTGGTGCATGCGACGTACACTTTTGCGTCCGCAGGTATGCGCTTGACAATGTTTTTGGGGCAAGCGGAGACGCATCTGCCGCAACGTATGCACTTCGTTCTGTCAACTTCCGCATATCCGTCCATGCCCACTTGAATCGCGCCGTAGGGGCAAGCGTCCACGCACGAGCCCATGCCGAGACAGCCCCACTTGCACTGTTTGCGACCGCCGCCGAGCAATTCCATACTCTTGCAATCGCCGTATCCCATATATTCGTACTTATCCTGAGCGTTGTTTCCGCCGTTGCAAGCCACCACGATTTTGGTATCTTCTGCCGAAACGCTCGTGCCCATGATTTGTGCGATGAGTTTTTTGTTTTCCGCGCTCGTAGCACAGCAAGCGTTGATGTCCGCCTTTCCTTCTACAATAGCCTTTGCAAAAGCGTCGCAGCCTGCGTATCCGCAACCGCCGCAGTTCGCTCCCGAAAGTTTTTCGCGCACCTGTCCTATTCTTTCGTCTTCGTGCACCGCAAGTTTTTTGCCGAGCACCGCAAGCACTATGCCGAACGCGAGCGCAAGCACGAACAGAATAAGCACCGACCAGAGTATCGTCATAGGATTAACCGCCGAAAGTATCATATCGTCACCCCCGTCAGTTGAACAACAGGCTTATTGCGCCCGACGAAGAGATAAGTCCGCCGAATGCCACGAAAGCCATGCTGAGTATGCTTGCCGCAATGAGCGTAATCGGGAAGCCCCTGAACGCTTTGGGTATCGAGTCTTGATCCATTTTTTCGCGAACGCCCGCGAGCAAGAGTATTGCGATAAGGAAGCCGATGCCGCTGAATACGCCGTTCAAGAAAGATTGAAGAAGGCTTATTCCGCTTGCGACGCCATAGGTGTCGATGTTGAGAATCGCAACGCCCAAAACCGCGCAGTTGGTGGTGATGAGCGGCAGATATACGCCGAGTGCGCTATATAGCGACGGCATATATTTTTTGAGCACCATTTCGATGAGTTGCACAAGTGCCGCTATGACGAGAATAAAAGCAATGGTTTGCAAATATTCGACGCCCAAAATCACGAGCACTTTCTGCACGCACCAGGTTATGATGCTTGCAACTCCCATAACGAAAGTGACTGCAAGTCCCATTCCGAGCGCGGTGTCCGTCTTCTTTGACACGCCAAGGAAGGGGCAGCAACCCAAAAATTGACTGAGAACGAAGTTGTTGGTGAACATAGCACCGATGATAAGCAAGAAGTATTCCATCAGTTTGCACCTCCTTCGTTTGCGGCGGCAGAAACGTTTGCGCCGTTTTCGGTCGCCGTTTTGTTTTCGGTCGCCATATCGAGTTCCGCTTTAGCGTCGTCGATACGCTTTGCGCTTTGTTCAGCCTGCGCCTGTTTTTTCTTCGCTTTATGGTCGGTGATTGCGTTGACCGCCGCCATAAGAAGACCGAGAGTCATAAATCCGCCTGCCGGAAGAACGAAGAATTTGAGAGAATAATTGCTCGCAGATCCCAACGACAATCCGAACGACAGACTGCCGAGCGTGCCTGCGAAAATCGTTCCGTTGCCGAGCAACTCTCTTATAAAACCAATAAGCGTGAGCGCGAGCGTGAAGCCCAAGCCCATTCCGAGACCGTCGAGAATGCTGTCGCCCACTTTGTTGGAACTTGCAAACGCTTCCGCTCTTGCAAGAATGATGCAGTTGACGACGATGAGCGGCAGGTATATACCGAGTGCACTGTACAGCGTCGGGACGAACTTTTTGAGCACCATTTCAAGAAGCGTAACGAGCGTTGCGATGATAAGAACGTAAGCCGGGATACGCACCTTGTCGGGTATCACCTTTCTCAAAAGCGACACGAGAGCGTTGGAACAGATAAGCACGAGCGTTGCCGCAATGCCCATTCCCAAGCCGTTGAACGCGCTTGTCGTTATCGCAAGCGTCGGACACATTCCGAGAACCAGTCTGAACGTCGGGTTCTGTGCGAAAATGCCGTTGGATATTATCTGAAGTTTGGAGTTACGTTTCATTGCGCACCCCCTTGTTGCAATGCGTCGTAATACGTTCTGAACGCATACACCGCAGTGGCAATCGAATTGTGATAGCCGGTGGACGTGTAAGTTGCCTGACTCACCGCGTCTATCTGTCCGTCAAGCGAAGCGTTGCCCGATTTGACGAGTTCGAGCCTTTCAATCGTCTTGCAATCGATGCCAACGTACTTTTGTTTGTTGGCTTTTTCCACTCTGTCGAAATAGCCTGCCGTTTCACCCTGCTCGTACACCTGCACGTCTTTGATTATGCCGTCCGTACTTATGAACACGAGTGATTCGATAGAGCCGTCTTTCGCGCCGCCGCCCACCGTGTAGTAGCAATATCCGAGAATTTCTTCTCCGCTCTTTGCCACGAAACAAGACACGACGTAGTTGTTTTTGTCATAGTCGTAGGATGCGAGTTGTTCGTCCTTGACGACATCGGTCACGGTTTTTCCGTCACCCCACGAAAACGCTTTGCATTTTTCCATAATCGTATTGTCGGGGTCTACGTACGTTGCCCAGTTGACTATACCGAGCAACAGTCCTGCCACGACGGCGATTATCACGAGCACTAGCGAGCATTTTGCCACTTCGCTCATTTTTCTCTTTTCTTTCTTGTCTTTTTTGCCTTTCTTATCGTCGGTTTCAACGCTCGTATCGACTGCGCTTTCTGTCTTTTCGACGCTTTCTTTTGCAATCGTTTCGGCGTTTTCGTCTGCGACGATATTTTCGTTTTGCATAACTTCGTCTTCTCGGAGCATCTTTTCGTCAGTCATTTTTGCCCCCTTCCAAAGCGACGTCTTTGCGCCTGTGTTTCATAAGTTTTGCAAGATTGTTTTTCTTCGGTGCGCCGAACGCTCTCGGCGTGATTTTTTCAAGAAGCGGCGTAAGAACGTTCATAAGCAATATCGCAAACGACACGCCTTCGTTCATAGTGCCGAATTTTCTGAACACGACCGTCAAAAAGCCGAGTCCCACACCGTATATCACGACCGCAAGACAGGTCTTGGGGCTCGTTGCATAGTCGGTTGCCATAAAGAACGCGCCGAACATAAGTCCGCCGCCGAGCAGATACGTCCATACGTATTGTCCCACGTATTCCGAACCCGAGAAGAAAATCGCCGTGAATACGACCGTCGAGCCGATATAAAGTGCGGGGATACGCCAGTCTATGACCTTGCGAATGAGAAGATAAACTCCGCCGATTAGTATTGCAATCGTGCTGACTTCTCCTGCGCTTCCGCCTATTCTTCCAAGGAACATATCGAGCGCCGACAAACCTTCGGCAGGATTCGTTCCCGCCGCTATGGACGACTTGACGCCTGCAAGCGGAGTCGCGCTCGTGATTGCGCTTATGTCGATATCCACCGCTCTGTCGAAAAATGAGAACAAATTCATTCCGTTTGACAAATCTATGGGCTGAACGAAACTTGTCATAACCGTCGTCCAACAAAGCATAAGGAATATGCGCGCGGTGATTGCGGGGTTTGCAAAGTTCTTGCCGATGCCGCCGAAAAGCATTTTTACGACGACTATCGCAAAGAAGCCGCCGACCATAGGAACGTAAAACGGCACGACGGGCGGAAGATTGAGCGAAAGTATCATGCCCGTAACGACCGCGGACAAATCGCCTACGCTCTGATATTTTTTTGTTATCAAATTGAAAAGCCACTCGGCAAACACGCAAGTGCCGACGCAAAGCACCATCATGCAAAGCGGATAAAATCCGTAAAGCAAAACGCTTGCGATGGTTGCCGGAACGAGCGCGATGATGACGTCGAGCATCATTCTTCTCGTTGTGAACGTCGTGGATATATGCGGGGACGCCGAGACTATGAATTTTGCCATATCACTTTATCCCCCTTGCCTTTATTTCTTTCTTCGCAAGACGCATCGCCTGAACGAGCGGACGTTTTGCAGGACACGAGTAGGAGCACGCTCCGCACTCTATGCAGTTGAGCACTCCGAGTTTGAAAGTCGTCTCGAAGTCTTCTTTTTGTGCCGCCCTTTCGATTTCTCTCGGAACGAGAGACATCGGGCAGTTGATGATGCACTTTCCGCAACTTATGCACGGCGTCGTGGGGCTAGTGTTGAACTCCTTGTCGGTAAGGAACAGCAAGCAAGACGAGCCTTTTGTGGTGGCGGCTGTCAAATCCGCTTGCGCAAAGCCCATCATCGGACCGCCGCTTATAACCTTTCTCGTGACGTCTTCTATGACGTTGCCGCGACAGGTGTCGTATATAAATTGATAAGGCGTGCCGTTGCGCACCCAGAAATTGCCGCGCATTTCAACGCCGCCGCCCGACACGGTCATGGCGCGCCTATAACACGTCTCACCGTCTCTTACGGCCTTTGCCACGCAGTACGCAGTGTGCGTGTTGCACACGACGCACCCCACTTTTGCAGGAAGCGCACCCGTCGGCACGGTTCTGTGCGTGATTGCGAAAATCAGTTGTTTTTCCGCGCCTTGCGGATACTTCGTTTTGAGTTTCATCACGTCTATTTCGGGCGGAACGAGTTTTGCAAGTCTCTTGATCGCAGGCAACTTGTTGGCTTCTATGCCTATGTATGCGTGCTTGACGTCAAGAGCTTTCATAAGAAGTTTCACGCCGTCGATGACTCGCACCGCTTCTTCCATGAAAAGACGATAGTCGCAAGTGATGTACGGCTCGCATTCCGCTCCGTTGATGATGAGAGTGTCGATAGGGTCTTTGGGCATAAGTTTGACATGAGTCGGAAAAGTCGCTCCGCCCATACCGACTATGCCTGCGTCCTTTATGCGCTCGATGATTTCTTCTTTCGTCGGTTCGTTGAGCGCACTGAGTCTTTGCTCCGTGAAAAGGTGGTCGTTTTCAATCTCGATATGCGTCGCTTCGCCGCCGTTTGCCGTGGGCAGAGTGCAGAACGCCTTGACCGTGCCGGACACCGACGAGATTACGTTTGCCGACACGAAACCGCTTGCCGACGCTATGACCTGACCTACGTCGACGTGGTCTCCGACGGCGACCGTCGGAGTTGCGGGCGCGCCGATATGTTGAGACAAGGAAATAAACACCTTATCCGGCGTCGGAAATTCCTGCAAAGGCGCGTCTTTGGTGAACTTGTTTGCAGGCGGATGTATGCCCCTGCGGAAAGTTCTTAAAGGAAATGTCATCTTATTCTTCCTTGAAACTAAAATTATATTGTAATTATACAATAATAAACCCGCAATGTAAATACCCGATTTTTGAAAATTTGCGAAAATTTCAGCCTGCTTTAAGCAACGTTAAAAGGATTTTTGCCCATATCGATAAGGGCGTTTCATATGTCAATATTTTTTTACCGTTTTGCCTATAAAAGAGAACAAAGCGAGTGCGACGAGAAATCCGCCGAACAGTTTTTTGAGCAATTCTCCGCTTGTCTCGACCGCAAAAAACGAGCAACCGACGCAAGTTACAATCGCCGGAACAAGGAAGAAAAGCAGATTGTTTTTCTTCACTAAACCGTTCTTTACGTGCAACATCAAAGACGCCGCACCCGACGGCAAAAACGCAACGAGATTTGCAAACTGCGCCGTGATTTGTCCTACGTTCAGACAAAGAACGAGAAGTGGCAAAGTCAACGTTCCGCCGCCCATTCCCATACCTGCAAGAATACCGCCCGCAACGCCTGCGAGCATAAGATACAAAAATTTCATTTTCCACCTATTTACACAAAATATACGGTTTTATCACTATTTTTGCGTATATAAAATGCCGATTTTGTCAAAACATCATTTTGAGACCTGCAAACAACATCAATGCGTAAAAGACGAAAGACACTACGTCCGACGACAGTTTTTTGAGAAGACACGCCCCTATAACGCCGCCTATCGTGACGCCCAAAACGGTGGGTAAAACAACCCCGTTTTCAATCGTCGCACCTACGCCGTACGCCACGGAACTCACAAGGCAAAGCGGCAAAATGAGCGCTATTGCGGTTGCGTGCGCACTCTTTTCGTCAAGACCGCCGATATACGTCAGACAAGGCACTGCGAGCATTCCGCCGCCTGCTCCGAAAAGTCCGTTGACGGCCCCTATAAACAGACCTGCCAACACCATTGCGATTTTCTTTTTTCCGCTCGTCTTTTTGCATGTGTCGTCAAACTTAAAAAGGTTTTGCGCTTCTATGATTTTCGTTTGCATGTTTATAGTTTTATTAATTTGCGTGAAAGTATGAATTTCGATTGCAAAAATAATGTTTTTGTATTAATATGGAAAAGCATATTAGTATAAATTGCGCGTGATATGCATACGCGCACAGGCTTATACGGGTATGACTAAAACAACAAAGGGCGCAAGCCCGAGCAAAATAAATCTTTTATAGGTTTGGTATGAACAAGAAGAAAATCGTAATTTTATCACTCATGCTTGTTGCGATTATCGCTCTTTCTTCGGCATTGTTCGTTGCGTGCAACAACGACACTCCGTCGGACGATAACAACAAGACGACGATTACCGAAACCGAAGGTCTGCTCATCAAAAACGGCGACTTCAAGGTTATCGACACGAAGGCTACGGATTACCCCCGCACGATCACGAGTTGGACGGGCGGCAAGATGTATTCGTCGGGCAGTTACAAAGACGACGTGACCGCAGGCGTCATTTCTCTTTCCAAAGCCGTTTACGACGCCAACAAGAGCAAGTGGGACGACTCCGACGATTCGCTCTACAACAAGCTCGTTGCAGGCGGCAGATACGGCGACGACGACGCAATTAAAAACGCGCTTATGGTCTATATGCCCGAAGAATCCACCAACTCCGACGGCAAGAAAGTTCACGGTCCGACGGCATACGGCTACACTTCCACTTCCTTCACTCTTGCGAAAGGTTCTTATTACAGACTCAAAGTGGACGTTCTCACCCACAAGATCGGCGGAGCGAACGAAACGGATCGCGGCGCACGCATCTATCTTTCTTCAAACACTTACGCAGAATTTGCAGGCATCGACACCAAGGGCGAATGGAAAACCTACGAGATCATCATCGAATCTTCTCCCGTGAGCTCAACGAGTCTCAACGTGATGCTCGGTCTCGGAAAATACAACGCGTATTCGCAAACGGGTCTCACCACGGGTTACGCAGTGTTTGACAATCTCTCTCTCGAAAAAATCGAAGACGACGACGCCACCGAAGCAATCGAAGGCAAAGTTGCATACGACGACGCAGTGGCAAAAGAGCTCGCAGGCGACAAATTCGTTGCGACCACCACTCTCAAAGTTCCCAACGGACGTTTCGATTTCGGCACGACTTCGACGTCTTCTTCCAGCACGCCCAACAACTGGTCTTTGGTCAACGGCAACAGCGGTCAAAGCGACAAAGCTCCGACTTCTCTCGGTTGGAACGCAATCGTTAACACGGCAAACTGGGCCGATATCTATTCTAAACTTTCCAGCACGTTCTACACTCAGGCAGGCGCAGATTCTCCCAAAGAGAAATACGTCCCCGCAGAAGATTTGCAAAACATCAACATTGCAGACTACTCCGGCAGAGTGGGCAACAACGTCTATATGCTCTCTCAACAACTTATGACCGCGCAAGGCATCAAATCCGCGCGCACCATAACCATCGAGAAGAACAAGACCTATGCTCTGTCCATTGACCTTTACACCTACGCAGTGCACGGCGCAGGCGTGTCTCTCGTTCTTTCGGGCAGTGACGGAGAAGACATCGTCATCAAAGGCATTTCTTCCGCAAAGAGCAGCGACGTTCTCATCGGCAGCACCGCTATCGACCCCAACGACAACGGCTACACCACCGGTACTGTTGACGGCGCAACCACGAACGGTTGGACGACTTACACCTTCTATATCAAGGGCAACCAATTCAGAAACTATAGTTACAATATGACTGTATGGCTCGGCACGGAAGGCACCAACAGCAACACCGCAAAGGCATATCACAGTTTCACCAACAACTCCAAGCAGACCACCTACACCGCCGACGGAACGTTCTCCAACGGCTGGGTGTTCATCGACGAGTTGCAACTCAACGAAATTGACGAACTTCCGAGCGCAAACAGCGAAATCTACAAAGACGGCAAACAAACTCTCGACGTCTCCGAAAAAGGCGATTCCTACAAAGCAATCGCAATAGACCTCACTTCCGACAACATGTTCGGCGAAGGTTCGGGTTATATTCTCAACGACACGACAAGCCAAAGTTCCAACGCTGACGTAGAACCTATCGGCGCAGGCGTTCCGAGAGGCTGGACGAGCGGATACGACACGAGCGATACGAGCAACGCAATCGTGAAAAACATCGTTGCGGAAGGCGTTGTCAACATCCAAGACGAAGCGTCCTTCAACGGTCTCGGCACTTATCCGAAACTCCCCTACGACATTCAAGAAAAAGTCGCTTACCAAATCAACGCGAAGAGCGACAGTTATTACGAAATCGAATCCAAACCCTTCACCGTGAAGAAAGACACGGCGTATCGTATCTCCGTGTGGGTAAAGACCGTTGACGTCAAATCCACGAGCGGCGCATACGTATATCTTCTCAACAAAGACGACGATGACGCGGTTCTTGCAACCTACTCCAAAGTCAACACGGAAGACTACGACGAATATCAAAACGACTGGTGCGAACTCACTCTCGTGGTTCGCGGCAAAGACGAAGACGTCAACGTCTCTCTCAAATTCACGCTCGGCACGGGCAACCGCTGGGCTGCTTCCACCCTTGCAAAAGGTTCTATGTTCGTTGCAAACATCAACGGCTCGACCATTGCAAACTCCGTCTTCGAAGGCACTTCCACCGGCACGTACGTGAAATCCGTCGACCTTACTTCCACCGATTCTTACACCTTCAAGAACGGCGGCTTCGACTCCTACAACCGTGACGACGAGAACATCGAAGAAAACGTTGCTTTGAACGAACAATCAAGAGCGGCTGCTCCCACCGATTGGACTTTCAGCAACAACAAGCTCAACCCGAACACCGACGACAGCAAACTTGCAGCAGGCGTCATCGCACTCAACACGACGGACAACAAGACGTTCTCTCACAGCAATCAAACGAGCGCAGTGTTCCCGAACATCGCCCCGAGCGTGTTCGATTCCTTCTACGGCTCTATCACCGATCCGACGACCGATCTCGGTTCTCTCCCCGGTGAAAAGGCTCAAATCCTTGCAATCGGTTCAACCGACGGCACGACGAAGTATGCGGCAGGCTTCTCTTCTGCAAGCGTGACGCTCTCTTCCAACTCCTACTATTCACTCTCCGTGTACGTCAGAACGGTGGGCAACACCAAAGCAACCGTTTATCTCACGGGCGAATCTTCTCTCTCGAGTGGCGACAACTCCTTCACCGTCGAGAACACGGGCAGCAACTGGACGAAATACACCTTCTTCATCAGAACCGGTCAATCCAGTGTCTCCGTGAAACTCAACTTGTGGCTCGGTCAAAACACCGACTACGTTGACGTTGCGGGCGCAACCGTAGAAGAACAGGCGGAAAATGCGAAGTCCGCAGGCGCAGTATTCTTTGACAACGTCGTTTACAAGACCATCGAAGAAGCAGACTTCAACAAGGCAATCGCAGACGAAACCAACAAGGTTCTCTCCTTCCTTACCGACAGTTTCGACTCTCTCTCTTCCACCATCGAATCGAGAAGCAAACTCACTTCTCCGAGCGGTTGGTCGGGTGCGGTCGGCACGAACCAAAGTTCTTCCAACACCAAGTCCGGCGTCATCTATGCAGACGAACACTTCCTTGACACCAAGACTATCGACGGCGTCGAAGGCGACTACGTTGACATTCTCGGTGCGGACTACAAAGTGGACGACATCAAGATAACCGACGAAGAACTTGCCGAAGCAAAGAAAGACAGCAAGTACGACGGAATGAGCGACGACGACATTCTCACCGCTCTCAAAGAAGCAAAAGCAATCGAACTCAAGACCAAGAACTGGATGCCGATCGGTCAAATCAACGGCCAGACGCACAGCGGCAATCAGATGCTCCTTATCAACAACACCGACAAGAGCGCATACACCTACACCAGTTCTTCCTTCACTCTCAAAGAAAACAGTTTCTATGAGATCAGTCTTTGGGTAAGATCCTACGCACTCTCCGACGGCGAGAAAGAAGGCGTCTACGTTGAAATGTATCTCGGCTCTGCAAACGAAACCGACAAACCTTTCGTCTTCGAAGCAATCGCAAGCGAAACCTGGAAGGAATACAAGTTCTACATTCAGACTTTGGACGACGACGTGACGAGCGCAACCGTCAAACTTGCTCTCGGCAAATACATTGCAAACGAAGTTGACGGCGAAACCGTCGTAACCGGTCTCACAAGCGGCTACGCTATGTTCGACGACGTAACCATCACCAAGGTTGACGAAGAAACGTTCAACGCGGCAAAAGAACAAGAAGCAACAGTTGACAACGTAAAGACCCGCAAAGTCTCCAACGAGACCAAGGGCAGCGGCGACGACAAGAAGGACGACGGCAAGACCAACACCCCCGGTAGCACCTTCAACACCGAAGCGTTGTGGTGGATGGTTCCCACAATCGTGCTTGGCGTGCTCATCATCGTGGTCGTGATCGTGTGGATCGTCCGCAAGGTCAGAAAGCCCATCGGCAAGAAGAAAGAAAAGAAAGCGGCATCCGTCGTTGAAACTCCTTCTCTCGATGCAAAACACAACAAATACGACGACAATAAAGAATAAAATCCGATTGTCAACAAAAAGCACTTGCTTCACCGCAAGTGCTTTTTTTATTCCAATCAAAAGAATTTACACTCTTCTCTGCATAAGTAAAACATAATCAAATCGGGAAAGGCTTAAAACGCACTTTACGATAAATAAAACGCAAGAAGCAATCCGTATATATCGCATTTCACGTACGTTTTTATTTCTTCGATACAAGTTTTCTTTAATAATAAAAGAATGAGTTTCATATCCTTTATCTATGAAAAACACGGCTCATTCTTTTCTCGTGGTGACGGGCTTTTCGATTGCTACGAGACTTGCTTCGTTTATATTCAAAATGTGGATGTCGCGCTCTCTCGGCGCGGAAATCGTCGGCGTTTATCAAATCGCGCTGTCTGTGCTTCTTATGCTGTTCACCGTCACGGCAGGCGCACCGACGGTGTTGTCTCGAAAGGTTGCGGAAGCAGGCGTAACGGGCGACACGAAGCGTCAAAACGCATTGCTCACGGCATCTGTAATTATGGGGTTGACGGTGTCTTCGGTTATATGCGGAGTGTTGTACGCACTCGGAAACAGAATTTCGTTTTTGTTCTCGAATCCAAACAGTTTGCCGCTTTTTTTCATAATGCTTCCCACCCTTATCACGTCAACACTGTACGCGTCCCTTCGCAGTTGGTTCTGGGGACGCAAAAAATTCGTTGCTTTTTCTTCGACGGAACTCGTTGACGAAATAGTCAAAATCATTCTTTCCATAGTCTTTGCAGGGGGCTTTGTCGGCTCTATATCGGGTGCGACGGGCATTGCGCTTGCTCTGACCGTTTCGGACGCTTTTTGCGTGCTTGTGCTTGCGATAATGTTCTTCGCAACGGGCGGTCGATTCAAAAAACCGCAAGGCTTCAAAGAACTCACTCGCGGCACGATTCCGCTTTCGGCAACTCGAATCATAACTTCGCTCGGTGCGTCGCTCACCGCGTTCGTAATTCCGCAAATGCTCGTAAAAAGCGGACTTACCATTGCGCAGGCAACGGCAGAATACGGACGAGTCGCAGGTATGGCCCTTCCGCTCATCATGGCTCCCGTGACGTTCATCGGTGCGCTTGCCATAGTTCTTATTCCCGACGTTGCTTCCTTGCGCTCGCAAGGCAATACGGACGCTTTGCGTACGAAACTTTCAACCTGCGTTACGTTCGGCACGGTAGTCGCCTGCTTCTTCTTTGCGCTGTATCTGCCGCTCGGCACGGCACTCGGAAAACTTCTCTTCGGAGACGAAAAAGCGGGCGCGTTCGTATCCTATTGTTCGATGATGCTTTTCCCCATTGCCGCCGCACAAGCCACAACTCCTATGCTCAACTCTCTCGGCAAAGAGAAAAACACGCTTCTTCACACACTTATAGGCGCAATTGCAATGATTCCGTGCATAGTTTTTATGCCAAAATACATCGGCATATACTCTATGGCTCTTGCTTCGGGGCTATGTTTCCTTATCATCGCAATCGCGAATTTCATCGATCTCAAAAAGGAAGTCGGCTCGTTTTTCGACGGCAAGAAAAACTGCACGTTGATTTTGCTGAGCATACTGCTTGCGGTCGGCGCGATGTTCCTGTCAAGACTTCTGCGCTTTTATGCAAACGATATCACCGCCATCGCGGTCGTGGGCGTGTACGTCACGTTTTTGTTCTTCGTCATCGCAAATGCGTTTGACATAATAGACATAGTCGGTTGCGTACGTCTGATAATTCCCCAAAAAGCGAAAGTTGTAAAATAATAAATAAAATTTCGCAAGTATTGCAAAATAAGCGTATGCTCAACTTATTTATACGCTGTGTGATACTGTATTTCGTACTTTTGATTGCCATGCGCCTTATGGGCAAACGGCAACTCGGCGAATTGCAACCGTTTGAACTTGCAATAACTCTCGTGGCGAGTGATTTGGTGTGCATACCTATGGCGGACTCGTCCATACCCATTTTGTACGGTGTGATACCCGTCTTTTCGCTGTTTCTTCTTCATATCATCATCACGAAACTTGCTACGAAAAGCATACGTTTCCGCAAATTTCTCAACGGCAAGCCCATTATCATCATACAAAACGGAAACATACTTCCCGACGTCATGAAAGAACTCAATCTAAACGTTGACGACATCATGGAAGCGTTGCGCGGCGCAGGATATTTCAATCCGAGCGAAGTGGAATACGCCATTCTCGAAACGAACGGAAACATGAGCGTTATGCCGAAAGCGCAGAACAGACCGCTGTCCCCGAGCGACGTCGATATGCAGGTCGACAAAGCGCAAATTCCCGTCGCAATCATAATGGAAGGCGAATTCGTCGCGGAAAATCTCGGTTGTATTGACGGCGACGCAAAAGAAAAAGTGCTTGCGTTTCTAAACAAGAAAAACCTTGACAGAAAGGACGTTCTCGTCGCTCTCGTTGCAGGCGACCAGGTGTTCGTTCAACCGTACAAAGACGATTATATAGTCTCGTCTCTCGTGGCGGACACGGACAATCCGCACGTCGTTCTCGGAGATGAAGCGAAATGAAAAAAGTCGTTCTTGCCGTGTTAATTCTCGTCGTGATAATCGTCAGCGGCGTGCTTGAAAACGTCTATATCACACGCACGTTCACCGACCTTGACAACAAACTCAAAAACCTTGAATCGTCAATAAAAGAACAGAGCGAAACCGCACTCGACGACATAGGAGAAATAAACGCGTGGTGGGAGAAAAAACGCACTTATATTGAACTTTTCGCATACTCGCCCGACGTGAGAGCGTTCTCCGTCGCGCTTGCCGAAACCGAAGGCTCGCTCGAATGCGGAGACTTCGACAACGCTCTCTCAAAGTGTCACTCGCTCATAGTTATGGCACACGGAATCAAACGACTTCTCGACTTCAATGCGGAAGACATAATATAAAAAGACGGGTATTCCCGATTGCACGTTTTTGCAATTAGGGATACCCGATATTACCGTTTGTACATACGCGCATATTCAAATATGTTCATTCGTTTTTTATTATCTTTCTTGCACTATTCTCGTTTTCACGATTGCTCGTATTTATATATGCACGCTTGCGCATATCTGAATATGAGAACTATTCAGTGGCGTTTTCAAGCGACAGCAAGTCTTTAACATCGTAAATATCGCCTGCGCCGAGCATAAGCACGACGGAGTGACCTTTTGCATGCTTTTTCACAAAATCGACGGTTGAAAGTGCGTTTTTGAGAAGATAAACGTCACGATTGCAAAATTCGTCGAAAATTGCGATTGCCAAATCGTTGCTGTCAAACCCCATACTTGCGTCTTCTCGCGCGGCATACGTCGGCATGAGCGCAAGCGTCTTCACGCCGTTGCGTTCGTCTCCGAGCACTTCGACGAAATCGTCGAGATACGCTTTCGTTCTCGAATACGTATGCGGTTGAAAAACGCAAAGCACGTCGCCTTGTTCGCTTGCTCTTTTCAAGGCTTGTTTTATCTCGCTCGGATGATGAGCAAAATCGAAAATCACGCTTGCACCGTCAATTTTTCCGACAAACTCGAAACGCCTTTTCACACCCTTGAAACTTGCAAGCGCGTTTATCGCACACTTCAAATCTATGCCGAGACGCTTTGCCGCCGCAAGTGCGAAAATCGAATTTTCATAGTTGTAATCTCCGCCGTCTTTCAGCCTTATCGCCCCGACGAGATTACTGCCAAAAAAAACTTCCGCTTTATCGTTTTTTATATCGGCATACAGTTTTTCGATTTTATCGTCCGAAAAAATTCCGACGCAGAAATTTCCGCATTTTTCGCTGCGCGATTCATTCGCACGTTTCTCGTTTTCTTGCAACAAAAACTCATATTCTTCGGACACTATTTTGCAGCGTGCTTTTTCAAGGAATTCCGAGAACGTGTCCGTCACGTCTTTTTGCGATTTATAACAATCGGGATGATCACACTCTGCGTTCGTGACCAACGCCGACGTCGCCGGCAACGCAAGCAGATTCCGCTTGTATTCGCACGCTTCGCAAACGAATATCGCGTTTTTCAACTCCGAAATACTTTTTGCACTCGTATTATTGACATAATTTGAAAATTCCACACTCTCGCCACCAATCATTGCCGCAAATTTCTTACCGCTTTTTGCAAGAATATGCGTGAGCATCGCAGTCGTGCTGGTTTTGCCGTGCGTTCCGCCGATTGCAACCACTTCGGAAAAACACGCCGCTATTTTTGCAAGATATTCGTGTCGCTCAAGCGTTTCTATATGCAATTCTCTTGCCTTTTCAAGTTCGGGATTATCCTTTCTGATTGCCGAAGAATACACAACGCAATCGACGTCTTCAACCTTTTTGTCGTCAACGCCTATCGTCACGGGAATTCCGAGCTCAGACAGTTTTTTCGTTTCTTCTCCGCTTTTTGCGTCGCTGCCGCTGACAATCGCGCCGAATTCGTGCGAAAAGACGGCAAGTGCGCTCATATTTGCTCCGCCTATGCCTATAAAACGTATTTTTTTGCCCTGAATAAACATATTTCAATATATGAAAACGGAAAAAATTTCGTACGACGTTTTCAATACAGTTTTATGAATATGCACCGTTTTCTCGACAATTTTTTACGTTTTTTCGACAAAATATGAGAAAAGAGAAAAATTACTATTGAAAAACGCCGACAATAATGAGATAATACTTTCATCAATTACAGGGGGGCTAGATTATGTTTGACATCACGGATATTAAGATCAGAATAGTAAATGCGGACAGCAAACTCAAAGCGGTTGCGTCTATCGTCATCGACGATTGCATCGCAATCCACGACATCAAAATTCTAGACGGCGAAGGCGGGGACTTCATTTCGATGCCGTCAAGAAAAACTCCCGACGGAAATTTCAGAGACGTTGTTCATCCGATAAACTCGGACGCAAGAGAAAAAATCAAAGACACGGTTTTCTCTGCATACCGCCAAGCACTTTTGAAATGAAACGCCAAATAATCGCAATATACCGTATCGTTCAAATCTAATAGTTTTTCACGTTTTACCGTTCACGGCGTAAATACGAAAAAAGTCAAGACCGCATCTTTGCGTGCGGTCTTTTTGTCGTTTGCGATAAAAAGTCAAAATAACGGTTAACACGTCTTGCAAAAGTGGAAAAACAGGTACAAAACGTCTCCGCATATTTTCATTTGCACAAATATAAATATGTGCAAACTGCAATGACGAAAAAACACACTTGCGCACATCGGCATATATCGTTTTTTTATATATGCGCACACGTTCACTTTTTCACAAATGCAAAAATCGCGCAAGTTTTGCCCTGCGCGATTTTGCGTAACGTTTTTTTATTTCACGCACGAAACATGCGCTTCACTTCACCGCTTAAAAATTTGCGGGGTGTTCGTCAAGAGCAAGCGTTCCGCCCGGATTGAGCGTGTTGTTCGGGTCAAAGTGCTTTTTGAGCGTTTTGAGAACGTCGAGCGACGGCGTGCCGATGCTTCCTTCGAGATACGGCGCAAAGAGTTTTCCTATGCCGTGATGGTGAGAAAGCGCCGCACCCGATTTCATGATTGCTTCAAGGATTGACGAATGGTATTTCTTGAACGCGTCAAGGTCGGTCGTCTTGATGATGAATATGAAATACAAATTCGCGCCGTTGGGATAACTGTGCGAGATGTGGCAGGTGCAGATTGCGTTTGGCCACGCTTTGACGACTTCGCGCACTTCGTCGTGCACTTTGGGCATATTGTCCCAGTTGACTGCGCATTCGAGAGTGTCGATGATGATGCCGTAGTCTTGGATGGTGTCGCGAAGATACGGGTCACTGAATCTACCGTGTTCCCAAGAAGTCGTTACGTATCCCGTGAGATAAAGTCCGTGATACTTTCTTGCAATCTTCTTGATGTTCTTCACGACGTTTTTCTGATAGCCGTCTTCGCCGTCGGTGAAACCTAAAAGCAAGCATCTGGAATGTTGCTTGTATCCCTTTGCGGCAAGAATAGGTTCGAGCGGAGAGCCGATGATGCCGTACATGTGGCTCATCATATCCGTCTCTTCCGCGTCCGAAAGTCTGAACGCCGACGGATGACCGAATTCGCCTTGCATGACTTCGCGCATAACCGCCATGCCGTCTTCCCACGTCGGGAACATGAAGGAGAATTTTCTGTGTTTCTTTGACAGCGTGAACACTTTGAGCGTGACTTCGGTGAGAATTCCGAAGCAACCTTCGCTGCCCATCATGATTTGGTTGATGTCCGGACCCGTTGCTTTTCTCGGCGCATTGTCGGTGACGATTCTGCCGATAGGCGTGACGTATTCCTGTTTGAGAACAAGGTCAGCAGCGCATCCGTAGTAAGTGGAGTTTTGACCGCTTCCGCGAGTTACGACCCAGCCGCCTACGCAGGAATATTCAAACGATTGCGGGAAGTGTCCGCAGGTGTATCTCTTCGTCGTACCGAAGTTTTCGGGCGCGTTGTTGAGAATCTTTTCAAGGTCCGGACCGCTGATGCCGGGTTGCACGGTGATTGTGGAATTGACTTCGTTGAAAGCAATGACTTTGTTGAAGTTTTTGCTGATGTCAATCATGATGTTGGGCGAAATCATCGGTTCGGTTCCGCGCGTGACGCTCGAGCCGCCTGCATGCACGTACACTTTGATACCGTTTGCGTCGGCGTATTTCACGATACCTTCGATTTGTTCGGTGGTGTGCGGATAAACGACGATGTCGGGAACGTTTTCCACGATGCCTTTTCTAAGTCTCATGATGTCGATCATGGTCTTGCCGTATGCAAGGCGCACTCTTTCAAAGTCGTCGAGACTTGCGTTTTCTTCTCCGACGATTGCAACGATTGCGTCGATTTGCTCTTTCGTAAGTGCGCTTTCGACGTGCACGTCTACGATTTGTTCGCCGGTGTCGACCATCTCTTTGAAGTCGTCGTCGGTCAGGTTGAATTGTTGTTTAATCAACTTGTAAAGACCTTCTTTGGGCGCTTTATAGCGTGCGGGATCGCCCCATTTCATTATGGAGCGGAACGACTTTTTGTCGGGTGCTTGGGTGATCCATTTTGGTTCGAAGTCCTTGTAGGGTTTTGACATAATTCCTCCAAATCGTGTTTTATCTGCCATATTTTGCAAGATAAAACCGTGTTTATTTCATTTTGTTATTTTTTAGATTTTCGGTTTTTCGACGTTTAGTCGTTTCTTTCGCTCTCGGCTTTTGTTGAGCGAAGTATACTCTTCAAATCGTCGTACAGTTTCTTGTTGTTGGGATAGATGCGACGATATATGCGAGAATAAAGTTTGTAGTACAACTCGTGTTCTTTCATATCGGGCTTAAATTCCGCAGAGATATGCACCATGTTTTTTGCCGCTTCTTCAAACGAGTTGTATACGCCTATTCCCGTAAATGCGGTGATTGCCGCTCCGAGAGAAGACGTCTCGTACGTTTGCGCACGCCTTACGGGTATGCCCATAATGTTTGCGGTGATTTGACAAATCTCGTCGCTTTCGCTTCCGCCGCCCGAAACCGCAAGAAACTCGACTTTGATTTTCGTCTTACGCTGTATGGACAAAAGTCCGTCGTACAAGCCGTATGCGATGCCTTCTATTATCGCACGATACAAGTGCGCACGTGTGTGGCAATCGGAAAATCCCAAAATCGCCCCCCTTGCCGTCGGGTGTTTGATACCGGGCGTCCAGTACGGTTGAAGGATAAGTCCGTCGCATCCCGGCGGAACGTCCTGAATGTGTCTGTTGAGAAGTTCTTCCGCCGCTATACCGAGTTCTTTTGCTTCCTTGACTTCTTTGTGCGCAAACTCGTTCTTGAACCAAGACAGCATCCAATATCCGCGGTAGATCTCCACTTCAGGATTGTACTTGCCGGGCAGCACCGCCGGGTAGGACGGCACAAACGGTTCGGGCTCGACATACTTGTCGGTGGTCATTTGCACGGTTGCGGTTGTGCCGAGAGAAAGCGACGCGCCCGTTGAGTCAATGCAGCCCGAGCCCAAAGTTTCGCAACCTTTGTCCGAGCCGGACGCAATGAGCGGAAGCCCTGCCTTTATGCCGAGATCTCTGCTTGCTTCTTCGGTGATATATCCGATAACCGTGCCTGGTTCTACAAGTTCGCACATATTTTCCGCTTTCAGATCGAATATCGGAGCGGTGATTGCGTGCGCGCCTTGCCAAGTTTTCTGTTTGTAATCGAAAGGTATATGTCCTATCTGATTTGCAACGGAGTCTTTCATGACTCCCGTCAGTCTAAACGTGATATACCCCGAGAACATCAAGTATTTGTACATCTTGTTCCACACTTCAGGCTCATACTCGTGCACCCAGTTGCAAGCGGACGTTTTGCATTGCGCCGCCGCCATGTCGTACATGTTTATAAGTCGAAGGAGTGATTTGAAACCTGCGCCGAATCTCGTTTTGTCGGCGTCCTTGACTTCTCTTTGGTCGAGCCACAAGATGATGTCGCGAATGGGTTTGCCGTCCTTGTCAACGATGACGGCGGTGTCTCTTATGGTTGTGACGACAACTGCTTTTATATCGTCCCAAAGGTCTTCGCATTGCGCTTTGAGACCGAGCGTCGCTTCTTTGAGCCTGTCCCAGTAAAACTCGGGAGTCTGCTCCGCCCAACCTATTTCCTTTGAGAAGTACGGCTGTTTGAAATGCACTTTTTCTTTGCCGTAATCCTTGCCGTGCTTGTCGAAAAGCATTGCTCTGACGCTTTGCGTGCCGAAATCTATCGTCAACACAAGTGGTTCTCTCATAATTTTCTCCTATTATTTTCTCTCGCCAAGCCCCTTACCGCCAAGCGAGAATTTTCCCTGTCTACGTTTTTTCAATATATAGACGCACTCGCAATCACGTTCACGTCCGTTCCGACAACGTTTTGAATGACGACGTCGCCGCGCTTGATCTTCTTGTCAACCACGACTGCGTTGATCTCTTTCATAAGGTCCGCGATCTTGTCTTTGGGGATTTCTCCGTTTGTTCTTACGGGGAGCACGGGATAGTCTTCAAATGTCGTTGCCACCGTTGAGCAAACCGTGCGCATGGGGCAAGTCATCTCGGAGAGCGCAAACGCTTCTCCCCTTTTGCAACCGTTGCCCGAAACGACTCCGTTGTCTATACTGATTCTGCATCCGCGCGGACACACTATACACACGAGTTCTGTCATCTTTCTTCCACCTTTATCTCGATTTTTGAATTTTCCTTGATGCCGAACGCCGAGAAATCTATCTCGAGTCTTTGCATCTCGGGCGGACGCAAGAATGCGAAATTCTTCTTGAAAACTTCGTTGCCGTCAACGCTGATGTAGAGCGTCGCTTTGTCCATATCCTTTGCGGCGCGGAAGAACAACACCACCTTGTCGCAAGGTTTGCTTACATCGATTCTGTGCGGCACGAAACTCAAAAGTCCTTTGCCTTTTTCTATGCGCACGCTCTTGCCCGACGGCTTGAAATCAACCGCGTTTGCACCTGCGTCTTTTGCGCATTCCGACACATAATCCACCAAATCGAACACATTAAGTGCGTTTCCTGCGGAAAACACGCCGTCAAGCGACGACATATAAGTCTGATCGCAATCCGCGCCTTTGGTGAAGGGATTTATCTTCACGCCAAGACTTTCCGCAAGTTCGTTTTCGGGGATAAGTCCGACGGAAAGGATGAGTGCGTCACAATCTATGCGTCTTTCCGTGCCCTTGATAGGACTCATTTTGTCGTCCACTTTTGCCACTTCCACCGCTTCGAGTCTGTCCTTTCCGAACACTCTTGTCACGGTGTGCGACAAATAGAGCGGAATGTCGAAATCGTGCAAGCATTGGTGTATGTTTCTCGTAAGTCCGCTCGGAGTGGGTTTCACTTCGTACACGCCTTCGACGGTTGCGCCTTCGAGAGTTAGACGGCGAGCCATGATAAGACCGATGTCACCGCTGCCCAAAATAACGCACTTCTTCGTGGGGAGCTTGCCTTGCAAGTTGACAAAGTTTTGCGCCGTACCTGCCGTGAATACGCCGCTCGGACGAGTGCCTTGAATGAGCACTTGTTTTGCCGTGCGCTCTCTGCAACCCGTTGCCAAAACGATTGCTTTCGTAAAGAACTTTTCGATGCCGTCTTTGGAGACCGCGCTGATGACAAATCCGCCGTCTTTCTTCTCGATTTTCGTGACGAAAGTGAGCGTGAAAGCATCGATGTCAAGCTCTCTGACAAAATCGATGTATCTTTCGCTATACTCGGGGCCTGCGAGCTTTTCGCCGAAACGGATAAGTCCGAAACCGTCGTGCACGCATTGTTTGAGTATGCCGCCGAGTCTTGCTTCTCTTTCAATAATCGCGACTTTGCCGCCTTTTTCGCACGCGCTTTGAGCCGCCGAAAGACCTGCAGGGCCGCCGCCGATAACTATAACGTCGTAATTTCTCATTTCTCTGCCCCCTTCACGCCTTTGGTGTCGCCGTACACGACCACGCTTCCTTCGTCGCCTTTGAGCACGTCTTCTATTGCGATTCCTTCATGCTCTGCAATGATTTTCGCAACGAGCGGAGAACAGAAACCGCCTTGGCATCTTCCCATACCCGGGCGCACTCTGCGTTTTATGCCGTCAATGGTTGCCACTTTGAGCGGACTGTTGAGAGCGTCAATAATCTCGCCTTTGCTGACTTCTTCGCAACGGCAGATAATTTCGCCGTAATCCCCGTTTTTCTTGATATATTCTTCTCTTTCTTTTTCCGGAAGATTGGCAAGGCGCGGAGTGTGCTTGTACACAGGATTGAAATTCGCCTTATCCTTTGCGTTCATGTCTTGTTTTATCCACTCTCTCACGTCGCAAGCGATTGCGGGAGCGGCGGTTATGCCGGGAGATTGAATTCCTGCGACTTCGTAAATGTTTTTCGTGAATATACCCCTGCGCACCACGAAATCTTCTTCGTAGGTTGCGGCGCGCGTTCCCGAAAAATACGTGATGATGTCGCCCTTGTTGAGCATGGGTTGAGCAAGTTGCTGTTTCTTAATTATATTGTTTATATCGGTTATGCTTGTGGAATAGTCTTCTCTTGACGGCACTTCGTGAGCGTCCGGACCGACGAGAATGTTGCCGTCGACCGTGCGCATGACGCCGCCGCCTTTCGTATGTCCGACTTCTTCTTTCTTCTCGGGCTGATTTTCATTTGGGAGCGGAGCAAAATAACTGCGCGCATAAGAAGAGAGCGCGTATCCCACTTTTTTCTTGTCGAGAATAATATCCGTGCCTTTTCTCGGGTGAATGGTGAAAGTCCTGTCTCCTGCCATATCCGCAATGACGTCCGAATACACGCCTGCGCAGTTCACGACCGCTTTTGGATACACCGTTCCGCGATTAGTACGCACTGCAACGATTTTTCCGTCCTTGACGTCCATGCTTTCGACGATAGTGTTGAGAGACACTCTCGCGCCGTTCTGAATTGCGTTGTCGCAAAGCGCGATAGTCGTTTTGTACGGCGAAACCATTCCTGCCGACGACATAAACATTGCGCCCGTCGCCCACTTCGGCGGATTCGGTTCCATTTCTTTAAGTTGTTTGGGAGTGAGATGTCTTACGCCGGGAACGCCGATAATCTTTGATTTGAGCCAAAAAAGCGGCGAAACGATTGCGTTTTCCCAATGCGTAGAGAATATAAACGTTTGTCCCCACGGTTTGAGTTCGAGCCCCAAGTCTTTTGCAAGTTGCTTGTACTGCTCGTTGCCCGCAAGAACGTATTTTAGTTTTTGTTGTCCTTTGTGAAGGTCGATGCCGGGATGAATACAACCGTCGTTGCGACAGGACGCGCCCGTTGCCACGTCGTTTGCTTTTTCAACGAGAAGCACGTCAAGGTCGAGCCTTGACAGTTCTCTCAAAACCGCACACCCCGCAATGCCGCCGCCTATTACGAGCACGTCGGGTTTTTGACCGTCGATTGCGCCGTCTTTGAGCGTAGGTTTTTTGGGTTCTTCGTGAAAGCCTTTGAGTTTCACGTCGTTGATAACGCCGAGAGAGCGTTTGTCAACGGCTGCTTTTCCGCACTTGTAAATCGTTGCCCAGCCGTCACACTCGCCCGTCAGGCGAACGCAACCGCGCCACTCTTCGACAGTTACGGACGGGGCGATCTTATTGACCGCCTTGCGTATCCTTGCCAAATTCATAATTTAACCCCTTTATATCGATTTTTCCGATTTTGGTTCTCGGAAATTCAGTAACACATTCAACGCATCTGGGAATATTCCAGTGCGACATACGTTTTGCAACGTGCGATATAATCGCTTGTTTTTGCGCGTCGCTTATCTCGCCTTCCACGAGAACTTTTATGAACGGCTTTCCTTTCACGCGGTATTCTATGCACGCACATTCGTTTATAAACGGCAACTCTTTCACCACTTTTTCAATCTCTGTGGGAAATACGTTTATGCCCGAAATCTTGATAAGGCGTTTTTTGCGCCCCATAAAGAACAGTCTGCCTTGCTCGTCCTGTCTGAAATAGTCACCCGTGCGCACCCACGTTCTGCCGTCGAGTCGTATAAGTGCTTTTTTCGTCGCTTCTTCGTCGCCGACGTATCCCGTCATCATCTGCTCACCGCCGACGAGCAACTCTCCCACGCTGCCGACGGGAAGTTCTTTCAAGTCTTCGTCCACTATTTTGACAAACACGTTTTTGAGCGGTTTTCCGACGCTTCCGTCCACGAAATCGCCGTTTGTAACCGTGCATACGCTTGCCGTTTCGGTGAGACCGTAACCGGGAGACAACGTGCCTTTTCCGCCGCACTCTTTCATGCGCTCGTCGAATTTGCGCACTAGTTCTTTGTCAACGGTGTCACCGCCGACGAACACGTCTTCTATCGACGATATGCCTTTGCCGTTGAACTCGTCGCACGCAAGCAATTTCTGCACCATGCGCGGCACTGCGAGGATTGTCGTTATCTTTTGTTTTTTTATGATACGAGCGGTCTTTTTCGCATTGAATATAGGTTGCGGAACGACGTGCATATCCGTGCAAATCGCCGCGTGCATTCCGACGCAAAGCCCGAATCCGTGAAACATCGGAAGAACTATGAGCATTGCGTTGTGGCTGTCGAATTTATCGCCAAGGTGTGCAAGCAGATTGTTTGCCATAGCGTTGGCGCAACGAGAAGAAATCGCGACCGTTTTCGGCTCTCCGGAAGTGCCGCCCGATTGCATATAAAACATAATCTCTTCTCCGTCGCCGTCGTACGCTTTGAAATATTTCGAGCGCGGAAGTCCGATATAATCGTATATGCAAAAGTGACAAAGCACCCGTCTTGCTCCGTGACAACGCGAAAAATACGCGCCCATATTCACGTCGCTCAAAAATATGATTTTAGGTTGAAGTTTCTTGACTGCGGACTCAAATTCGTCCGGTGAAAGTTTGGGGTGAATCATCGACGCGATTGCCCCGATACGAGAACAAGCGTAGGTTGCGATTATGCTTTGCTCTATGTTTGGAAGCGCAAGCATAACGACGTCACCTTTTCTGACGCCTGCCTTGAAAAGGCCACCCGCGACCTTGTCGATTTCTTTGAAAAATCTGTCGTACGACATTTTATGGCTGCCGCGTATTATAGCCGTCGTGGTGACGTCCTTGTTTCTAAACGCGCGCATGAAGTTGTACAATGAAGTATGTATATCAGCCATATCAAGATTATACCTTATCGAACACTTGTCGTCAATATCGGTTTCTTGCCTTTCTAAACGACATTTTACGCCAAAATATTCGCATATTAAACGTTTTGTATTTTAATTTTGAATAAATTTTCGACAACGAGTATAAATCTATCGATTGATGTCAATACTCCAAGCAAAATCGGAGGTAAAACCATGAACAAATTTTCTGTTGCAATGAAAAGATTCGGCGGATTTATGAAACGCAACGCGTTCTATTTTCTCATCGTGCTTTGCATAGCGTCGGTGGCAACCGTCATTGCGCTTGCAGTCACAAGACCCGACGCAAACGTCAATCCAGACGCGTCCATAACCGACAATCCCGACGAACCCGTCGTCAAACCCGACCCGAAGCCCGACAATCCGGACAATCCCGACCCCGTCATCGAAAAACTCAAATTCTACACCCCGTGCAACAACGGCGAAGTGAAAAAGAATTATTCGGATACGTCTTTGGTGTGGAGTCCAACGCTCAAACACTACTCCACTCACCTTGCGCTCGACTTCACGTCCGACGATTTGAACGTCTACGCTTCTGCCGACGGCACGATTAAGGAAATCGGATACAACCAACTCGACGGAAACTACGTCGTCATCTCTCACGAAGACGGCTACGTCACAAAGTACCTTTCGCTCGAAAGTCCCTGCACTCTCAAAGTCGGAGCAACCGTAAAGCACGGTCAACTGCTCGGCAAAATGTCCACGACTCAGGGCAGCGAATGTCTCGACGGAGCGCACCTTCACTTCGAAGTGCTTAAAGACGGCAAGAATATCGACCCGCTCGAAGTGCTCGTAAGTTCCGACAAATAACAGTCGATTCAAATCGATACGCAACTTATATTCATATCCCTTAAAAACGAAAAATCCCGAACGTTCGGGATTTTTTCTTTTGTTAATATGACTCTTTTTTAATGACGCGCTTGGAATTTCAAGCGGCTTTCAGTCTTCGAGCATAGGGATTATGTCTTTCACCTTGTCGAGAACGTAGTCGGGTTTGATTTTTGACTTCGGCAACATATCCGCCGTCGTCTCCCCCGAAAGCACGAGAATGGACACGAAACCGCAATTTTTGCCAAACGCCACGTCCGTGTACAGTCTGTCGCCGACCATTGCGATTTTTTTTGCGGGAAGATTGTATTTCATAGCAAGTCTTTCGCCTGCAGTGGTGTGCGGTTTGCCCATGATGATGTCGGGCGTTCTGCCGACCGTCAGACGTATCGCTTCTATGAGCGCGCCGACGTCGGGCATCGGGCAACCGGGTGCGGGACAGAAAAAGTCGGGGTGCGTCGAAATGTATGGCAAGCCCTGATTGACGTATCCGCAGAACTTGTAAAGTCTGTCGTACGTAAGTGACGTGTCAAAGCCGATTACGCAAAGGTCGGGATTGTCGTCCACGACTTCTATACCGTAAAGTTCGAACTCGCTTTTAAGACGTTCGTTGCCAAGCAGAAAAACGCGCTTGCCGCGGTAGTTGTCGAGAATATACTCGCAAGTGACCTGACCGCTAGTGTAAATCTCGTCCGCATAAGTGCGAAGACCGAGATTGTTAAGGCGCGCGATATAATCCGTGTGCATTCTCGACGAATTGTTGGTGAAAAAGCAAATGCGTTTGCCCATTGCGCGAAGTTTGTTTATTGCGGCAAACGAACCTTCGATTTCGGTGTCTCCGATGTACACCGTGCCGTCAAGGTCGAAAACGAACAATTCTACGTCTTTGATGTTCTTCATAAGTATCCTTCAACTCAACCGAATTTTTTCATAAAGCCGCTCGCGTATGCATAACCCAAAAGGTTGTCGCTCACCGCTCCGGCAAGAGCCATGCAAGACAAAGTTTCGCTTGCACTTATCTCGCTTTTGAGCCAGTAGCCTGCGTCGTCGTAGAGTCTTCGCCAGAATCTCTGCATGCCGTGCACGTCAATGCCGGCAAGTTTTTCGAGAAGATCCATTCGGTATTCGCTTAATATATAATCAATTCTAAAATAACCGTTAATATCGAAAAAGTCAACGCATTTGGGGGTGATTGACTCAACTTTGAGAGCGGCCAGTTTGTCAAATGCGATTTCCCTTTCGGCAGGCGGCGCGCCGTCTATGCTCGGCGCTCCCAAAAATGCCGAATAAAACGAAGAAATCGCCGCGCTTGCAAGAAAACGATACTCGCCGTCAAGTCTCGGTTTCCTGCCCTTTTTCAAAGCAAGCGCACGCATGATTTTTGCCATTCGTTCCGCACTGTCGGTAGTCTTTTTCTTGCTTGAAAAAGTCAAAAGGCTCTCGGCAAGGTCTCCTGCCGTCTTTACTTTTTCAATATCGAAATTGTTGCCAAAGGCACGTTTTTTTGACAAAACCTTTTCGGAAAAAGCGTCTTCAAAAGCCGAAAACTTCTTTGAAAGCAAAATTCCGTATCCTGCCGCAATTTGCTCGCAAGAGCATTTTATCAGCACGTTTTCGTCGATAAACACTTGATTCGGCGCATTTTTACACATAAAGTCGTCACCGTCGGGAGCAGTCATATAAAGCGACCAACCGACGTTAAGTTTGTCTGCGACGTCTTTTGCGACGTCTGCGGTCTTAGTCGCTCCGAGCGCAAAAACGTATCTTGCATAGTCGGGCACCGTTTCGCTTGCGCCTTCGTCGTCAAACTCGCTTTGGCAAGATATGCAAAGGCGATATCCTCCCTTTTTCAATTCGGCAATCAATTTGTCGGCAATGTCTTTTTGTCCGTCTTCGTATAAAAAAAAGAGCGCGCCTTCCTGAAACTCCGCACGCAATCTCGGCACGACTTCTCCGAATAAGTCGTCACCCCTGTACACGTGCGTTTCGTTTAAGACTCGCTCTTGCGTTTCTAAATTTTCCATATCCGCCTCCGCTTATACGCTAACACGTCGCACGGGGTGAAATATGGCGGTTATTCGCTCTTTTTGAGCGATGTTGTCATAACTTTGCTTTTCGGATTGAAAAGTTTATTTTGACTTCATATACGTTTTGCATTTCGTTGCAAACGCCGTGTCTTTCACGTCGATGCAAGAGTTTGCACAAAGTCCGTTGCTGTTGAACGCACAATCGCCCGCCGCGCATTGAACGAGACTCTCAAGGTCTTTTTCAAAAACGTCGTCGCCTGCTTCGACGTCCGCAAAGTTTTGCGCAAGCGCGCCGCCTTCGCGTTTGATACGGCTCATACATTTTGCGTTTTCGCCGATAGAAATTACGCCTGCAAGGCAAACGCCTTTGAGATTATGTTCGCAGTTGGAAGTTGCACAATTGATTTTTTCCATAAACGATTCTCCTTTTCGTTGATAAGGATAGTATGTCCAAAATCGAGATTTCTACACAACTATTGAAATTTAGCGATATCAAAAAGCATAGCAAGTGCGTATTCTATTGAAAAATCGCAATATTTGTGCTAATATATCATAAACATCTAAATGCACGCGTACGTGCAAATCAAGGAGATTTTATGAAAGTCATTCTTCTCAAAGATATGAAAGGCATGGGCAAAAAAGGCGAAATCATCGAAGTCAACGACGGATACGCCCGCAACTTCCTTATCAAAAAAGGTATTGCTCAGGAAGGCACTCAACAAAACATCTACGTCGCAGAACAAAGAAAGAAAGCGTTCGACGCAAAAGTCGCGGCAGAAAGAGCCGCCGCTCAGGAAATTGCAAACAAACTTAAAAACGTCACCGTGAAAGTAGCGGCAAAAGGCGGAGAAAACAACGGCAAAATGTTCGGTTCGGTCACGAGCGAAATGATTAGCGGCGCACTTGCGTCTCTCGGCTTCGGCGTCGACAAAAAGAAAATCGAAACAAAAGAAAGCATAAGAGATTTCGGCACTTTCGACGTAACGCTTCGTCTCTATCCCGAAGTCACGCAAGTCATCAAAATCGAAGTCGTGAGAGCGTAGTATGTCCGAATACGAAACAAGGCTTGACATAGCCGATTATATAATCGTGCAGGACACCGACGACTACGGCTTTTCGCAAGACTCGGTGATTTTGGCAAACCTTGCGGATATCGGCAAAAACGACGTCGTTCTCGACATAGGTTGCGGCACGGGTATACTTTCCACTCTCGCAATCGTGAAAAAAGGCGTTAAGAGCGCAGTCGGTATTGACGTGCAAAAACACGCTTGCGATTTGGCGCGCAAAAGCGTGCAAATCAACGGATTGCAAGATAAATTGCAAATAATCGACGGAGACGTCAGAGACATTAAAAATCTCGTCAAAGCGGAAAGTTTCGACGCGGTTTTGTGCAATCCACCCTATTTCTTGTCAGGCGCAAGCGAAAACGCAAAAGGCGTGTCGCGCACGGAAAGCGGCGCGGATATTGCGGATTTCGTGAAAGGCGCGGCATGGGCGTTGCGCTTCGGCGGAGACTTGTATATCGTATACAAAGCGGACAGATTCGTATCGCTTTTCACTGCGCTTGCAAATTGCAATCTTGCACCGAAAGAGATGACTGTCGTCTTCCCCAAACTTTCAAAAGGCGGAGACGTCGTAATCGTCAAGGCACGCAAGGGCGCAAAAGAAGGTCTCAAAATCAAATCGCTCGTCGTCAAAGACGAAGACGGAAAAGACACAATCGAGTTTAAGGAGTTGTACGACTGATGGCAAAACTTTTCATAGTGGGCACGCCGATAGGCAATATGGCTGACATAACTTTGCGCGCACTCGACACGCTGAAAAGCGTTGACGTCATCGCATGCGAAGACACGCGCCACTCTCTGCCGTTGCTAGAAAAATACGACGTTCACGCAAAACTCATTGCCTACCACAAGTTCAACGAGCAGGAATGTTCGGACAGGCTTATTTCTATCATAGAACAGGGACAAAACGTTGCGCTTATCTCGGACGCAGGCATGCCGTCGATAAGCGACCCCGGCGCGGAACTCGTCTCTAAATGCCACGAACGCGGCGTAGAAGTCGAGATTGTTCCCGGTCCGACCGCCATGGCAAGCGCAATGGCATTGTCGGGAATAAAAGGCAACGGATTTACGTTTATAGGGTTTTTACCCGAAAAAAATGCAGATAAAGTGTCGATTTTGTCAAAAGCGTCTCTTGCAGGCTTGCCGATTGTCTTGTACGTAGCACCGCACGATTTGGTCAAGACAGCAAAAACCATATTGCAAGTGCTTGGCGACAGAAAGACGTACGTCGTTCGCGAACTCACCAAAATTCACGAAAGCGTGACTATCACCACCCTTGCGGACTTCAATGCCGAAGAGCGCGGAGAAATTGTCATGATAATCGAAAACGCAAACGCCGAAAATCCGCTCAACGCCTTGTCCGTCGAAGAGCACATCCGCCACTACGTGAGCATGGGCATGGACAAAAAGGACGCCGTGAAAAAAGTCGCTCAAGACCGCGGCATCCCCAAAAACGAAGTCTATCAACAAGCGTTGAATATTTAAAACAACCATATATCAAAAGAAAGGCGGAGAGCCTTTCTTTTTTATACAAGCAAGTTGTTGATGATGTAGATACGCTCCGAATAGACTAATTGCACATATAAGTACGCTCCGAACAGACTTGCGGCTCGGGTGTGGGTGCCCCACCCAATTTGTCATGTTGAGCTTGTCGAAACATCTAGCCGTAAGGCGCATTTTCGTTTGTCACCGATAAAGTTTTTTTTGTGCACAGCACTACAAAGGGTAGCGTGTAAAACCCTAAAAGAATTGCCCCATCTTTCCGGTCCGCGCCGGTATTTCTTCCACCACTCGTATAGA
>CAVKIG010000011.1:0-31510 GCA_963656415.1 bacterium
TGCGAGTGCCGCCTGTCTTCCCCGCGAGCGACGGATAATTAAGTAGAGAAAGCACCCTATACGAGTGGTGGAAGAAATACCGGCGCGGACCGGAAAGATGTGGCAATTCTATTTAGGGTTTCAAACGTTCACCCTTTGTAGAGATGAGAACTTATAAAAAACTTATACACGCACTCTGCCCATTCGGAGCGCACTTATTTCAATATTACACCATTATATAAAACAAAAGACACGCGTGGGGCGTGTCTTTTTGGTGCGTTGTGTGCGATAGCGCGCGATTTTGAGTTATCTGATGTATTTGTCGAGTTCTTCTTCGACGTAGGCGAATTTCTTCACTTTAGGCTTTTTGATGACGTTGCCGCGCAAAACGACCATTTGCGGATTGCGCAAGGTTTCAAGGTCTTCGAGCGGATTGCCGTTTACAACCATGAAGTCTGCGGATTTTCCCACTTCGATTGAGCCTGTGACGTCGTCAATGCCTGCAATTTGAGCGTTTACGAGCGTTGCGGTGTGGATTGCAAACTCGTTGCTTACGCCGAGATATTTTTTGAAATACATAAGTTCACGCCACATGTCGTAGTGAGTGACGTACGGGCAAGCCGTATCCGTGCCGAGACCGACGGGAATTCCGTTGTCAAGGCAAGTTCTCGCGCATTGAAGCATGCCTTTGAACACCACTTCGCTGTTGATTTTGTGAAGTTTCGTTCCGCCCGATTTTTCAAGCGGGAAGAGCGTAAGGGGAACGGTGGGGGAGATTGTGAGAATGTGTGCGCCGCCGTTCTTTTTGAAGAGTTCGATTTCGTGTTCGGTAACCGTACCGCCGTGCTCTATGGTGTCAACGCCGTTTTCAAGCGCAACCGTTACGCCGAGCGGACTTTCCACGTGTGCCGCGACCTTGAAACCGTATTCGTGCGCTTTGTCGCAACATGCTTTGACAATTTCGGGAGACATGCGCAACACGCCGGGTTCGCCTTCCACTTTTGCGTCGAGAATGCCGCCCGTTATCATGAGCTTGATAAGGTCGGGATTGGTATTTGCGATTTTGTCCACGATTTTCGCACCGTCTTGAGCGTCTTTGGCTTCGTAGGCAAGCAAACCTGCCATGTGTCCGTCTTTGACGGAGACTGCCATATTCGATGCGAGAATACGCGGCGCTTTGATTTTGCCTGCGTTTGATTTGTCTCTTATGATAGAGTCGATGTCGTCAAGACCGCCCACCGTGCGTATTGTGGTGACGCCCGACATAAGTTCCACCTTTGCGTAACTTGCGCAAAGTTTGTACACGATATACTTCGTGAGTTTGTGGCTCATGAGTTTGTGCACGGTTTCTTTGTTCTGTTTCTTGGTGTCTTTGGGCATGCCGGAGCCGGGAAGGTGAACGTGCATATTGATAAGTCCCGGCAGGATATATTTTCCGCCAAGGTCGATTTGTTTGAGACCGAGTGCACTGTCTTTGTCCGTCGTTATGTCTGAAATGTGTCCGTCTTCGACGATGATAATTGCGTCTTTAAGGACGGCGTCGTTTTCTTTTCCGCTTATTACGTTTGCGTTTACGATTGCATACTTATTCATTTTTCTGCCTTTTGCGCGCATAACGCGCGCGAATAACTTTATATTTTGTGTATGATAATAATACTACAATATATGTGATTTGGGAAACGATTGTATGCAATTTTATTTCAAAAAGCGCATAAAACCGTAAAATCGACGGCAAATTACGCCGTTTCTGTGGTGCAAAACGAGTATCCGACATGAAAAACGTCGTGAAAACTTAAAATACGGTTAATGAGACGCGCTATGCAAAAAAGCGATTGATTTTGCATGAAATACACGCTATAATGACGGTATGAGCAGAAAAGACAGACAAGACGACTGGGACAACGGTATGACCGTAGCTCCCATGAACGGCGACGAGTTGCCAAAATACAGGCGCGCCGCTTTTCAGAATAGGGAAAACACGCCTAGACATAAACGCCAAAAAAGCGACGTCACGCGCAAAGAACAGCGTGCGATGATACGCGCAATGTTTGAAGTTATGTTGCCGCGTCTTCTCGTCATTCTCGTCGGTTTCGGGCTCACCGCACTCGTCATATGGCTTTGGCTTTCTTGACGGAAGACTGACGCCACCGTTTGATGTTTTTTTTGCAAAAAACATATTGAAATATTTGCACGTTTGCAATATGATTTGCCGTGTAATATCGAATATCTAATCGCACGTATAGACGATTTTACGTCGCAAAAGATATGAAGAAAACAGATGTAAAACGAATATGTTTTATATAAAAAGCGGAACGCAAATGCGTTCCGCTTTTTCGGTGTTTTGCTTTTCCGATTACGCTTGAAGCGTCAATAGCACATGGAAAGTGTAGCTTTCATCGGCAATCAAGATTTGATTGTCTTCGCCGTAAGACGCGCTCAAAGAATACTTCACGCCGTCAACGGTGAAGTATACGCCGAATTCGTCGGAAGTGGCTTCTACAACTTTCACGAGTTCGCCGCCGTTTATCATGACGGAAAGTTTGCCTTTTTCGGCGATGACTTTCGTTTTTCCGTCGGAAGATACCCAAGTTCCGAAGAATTTGTCGGGGATGTCTACGGTTGCGGATTTTGTGAAGTCGACGTCATAGCCTTCCACTTGATAGAGATTGAACGTTTTTGCGTCTACGTCGTAAACGAAGAAAGTATCTTTGCCGTCGAGAGTGAATGCAAATTGACTGTTTGCGGTGTCGTATTCTGCGTTTATAGTCTTAAAATCGCCGTCACCGATTTTGATTTGCAACTTGCCGTCTTTGTCAACGATAGCGGTTATTGCGGTTGTGCCGTCAACGCCTTCCCAAGTGCCGATAATCTCTTCGGGAACTTTGGTCGGAACTTTCTTGTAGAGATTGATTGTCGTGCCGCCGTTGCTGTACATAATCATGCTCGGATTGCCGTATGCGTTGTAGAAGAACAAGATGTAGGTCGTGTAACCGTCACCTTCGAATTCCACTTCGTAGCCGTAGGTCTGATTGTATTTGACGGGGTAGAACTTGTCGTTTATCTTGAGCGTCGTCTCGGTGAACACGACGGTGTAGTGGTATTCGGTGATTTCGTGGTCGGATTCCCAAGTGCCGATATAGTTCTTGTTGAGAGATTCGACGCGGTTGAGCTTGTCGCCGTTGCCGATTTGCAAAACGTCTTTATTGACTGAACCTGCGACCGAATAGAATGCCACTCTGTATTCGGTATCGGTGCCGTACGTGCCGACGAATCCGTCCGCTTCGCTGTACGACGCGGGAACGAACTCAACGCCGTTGATGGTTATCGTCGAGAACGTGATGACGACCTTGTATCTTTCGTCGTCGGTCATATACATACCGACGTATTCTTCGGGGATTTCGATGCCGACGGATTCGTTCGTGTCGAGAAGAGCGAATTTGACGTATTCGTTGTTTGCAAACTTAATCATTGCGGACACGAATTTGCCGTCTTTGTCTTCGGCTGCGTCGAGCAGATAAAGAGTGTCGTCTCCGAGTTTTATCGTTGCGCCTTCGTTTTCGGTGTAGGAGATGAGTTCACATTCGACGTCATTGACCCACACTGCGTGAGACTGCACGCGCACCTTGTAGTGCAAGTCTTCCTTTTCGTCGTTGATTTCCCATACGCCGACGAATTTTTTGTCGACAGTCACGACGCCCGTGTCAACCGCGTCGAGAGTGACGTTGACGGAGTAGTCGTCGCTGGTGATGAGAATCTGTTTTGAACTGAACTTCATTATGCTGACGACTTTTCCCTTCCATGTGCCGATGAAATATGCGGGTTCGGTTTCGGTTGCGGAAATGTATTGTGAAATCGCGATTTTTTCGCCGTTGTAGGTGAAGCCGGATTTGTCAACCGTAAGGAAGTTGCCCATATTGTCCTTGTATTGACCGATGAAGTCGTCAAGGACGCTCTTCTTGCTTGCGTTGTCAAAGTCGAGGCCGAGATCTTCTTTCGCGTCGAAAGCGGTGACGAAGTCAAACGTCAAAGTCACTGTTTCTTCGATGCCGTAGGTCTTGTAGGTGAAAACCACCTGATCGAGCGCGCCGTCTTTGAGAATGAGAGTAAGATCGGTTGCGTATGCGTAATATGCTTGCTCGTTGCCGATTGCAAAGTAGGGCGCAATGAGTTGTGCCATACTGTCCTGATGAAGCGTGTATTTGTTTTCGTCGACTTTTTTGAAGAGCGCAACGTCAAAGCCGAGAAAACTCGGTTGATAATACTTGATTGACTCAACGTTGACGGGGTCGCGCAAAACGACTTGATTTGAAGACTTGAGATAGTTGAAAGGATAAACGTAATTGTCGAGCGCGACGTATCCGTGTTCTTCGTCCTTGTAGGAGTCGTAAATCATTTGCTCGTTGACGTACACTTTGTAGTCGGTATCGCCGTATCCGGGACGAGTTTCGCCGCCGTCGGGTTCAACGTAGCCGACTTCGTGCCCTTGGTGGCGCACGGTGTACGCCGTCTTTTCGGAAGAGGTCGTGAGTGCGGCAAGAAGTGCGTCGTGGTCGGCGGTGTGCGGATAGGGTTGAGTGTAGAGCGTGTCAACGCTTGCCGTGCCGTGTTCGCTCAAATCGAAATCATAAGTGGAAACGTAGGTTTCGGATGCGGAAGACGGCTTGATACGCTCGGTGACGATGTGAAGTTTGACTGCAACGCCGTTTTCGACGACGACTTTGAAAGACGAGATGCTTTCCGTCCATCCCGAAAGTGCGCTTGCGGCGCTTTTTGCCTTTGCGGCGTTGTAGAGAACGTATTCGGTGTCGCTCACTTTCTCGAAGTCGCTTGCGGAGAGCAAATCGAACGGGTTGTAATACTCTTCGAAGAGATTGTCCGAAGTGTATTCGGCAATAGTGTTGTTTGCCGTGTGTTTGATGACGGTGATATTGCGGTTGCTTTTTCCGAATACGGACTCGAAATAGACCTTTCCGGTTTCGGAGTCGGATTCGACTTGTGAAATTTGTTTGTCACCGAACACGGTTTCGAGATTGTGAACAAAATCGTAGTCGTCGTTATCGGCGTCGTAGACGTAATGACCTTTGACTTTCAATCTGCCTTGCAAGGTCGAAAACACGTCGTCTTCCATGCGCGGTACGAAGTTTATCTTGACCGTGGTGTCGATTTTGAGCGTAAGCGAGAGTGAGCCGTCATAGGACGGTTCGGTCTCTACGTCGTTTACGACGTAATTTTTAAGAGCGTAGCCGTCTTTTGCCGTTGCGGTTATCGTAACGTCGGTGTTTGGCGCAAAGAGAACGCCGTCGGGACTCATCGTATACGTCCCCTTTTCACTGTCTGCGTACACGTTGAGACGAACGTCGTCGGACTGTACGAAAACGACGTTTATCGTCGTGTTGCCTTCGACGGTGAAGGGATAGCGACCTTCGTTGTCGGCAGTGAGCGTCGTTCCGTTTGCGGTTACGCTTTCAACCGTCAGGCTACTGCCCGGGGCAACAAGTGCGTAAACGTAAGCGGTTTCGCCTTTTTGGTAGCCCTTGGCTTCTTTCGGGGCAGAGACGTAGGCTTGCACTGCCGGATTGTCCGTCAGATTGCTTGTCACGCTCACCGAATAATATTCAGGCTCGTCGCATGCGCTCAGTCCCAATGCGAGAGCGAGCACGAGCACGAGTGCGATAACTATTCCTTTGAGTCCTTTGTTCATATATAACTCCTTTTACGGCTTATATTTATTTTGAGATAAAAACAATCATAACATCGCGCGTGTGTTTTGTAAACTCAAACAAAGCAAAATTTTGAGTTTTAACCGAGAAAAAACGCGAAAAACGATGCTTTACGAACAAATGTATAAAATATTGCATAATCAGTATAATTATACAAAAAACTAATTATTCGTACAACGTCTTGTAAATTCGGCGTTTCAAGATATTGATACACATGTGTGGAAAATCAACGAAACGTGTATTTTTTATTACTTTTTTAATGTTCCTTAAAAAATGAAAATTTTGTCAAAAAGACATTCGGCGGAAATTTAGATTGCCGAAAATCGCTATATACCGCAGTGAAAATATGCATTTAGAATATCGAAAACTATAAATTTTGTCGAAAAATGTTGATTTTTGCGATTCCGATACGGCCCTTCAAATTTTCTTACAAAAACCGCAAATAAAAATTTTTATGCAAAAAGTTGCGATTGCGACGAAGAAAACTGTTGCTTTTTCGAGTATCCTTTGATACAATTTAATCTCGTATTATATAAATGCGCATATATGCGTGGAGAATTTAATGGACAAAAGAACGACAAAAACTACACACTATTCGCTTGTGGCGTTGATATGCGTCCTTATCGTCACGTTTGCTCTCGGAATGGGCGGAGTTGCCGCCGCGGGACAAAACTCGACGAACTCTGACGTCGTTTCCGGCTTTACGAAAGTCGGCAATTTCGACATGGAGACGCTGCGCCGACAATACTTCAGTCAAACGGCCGTTCAGGAAACGACCGCTTCATACAGCGGAAAACGCTGGGTTATAGTTGAACTCGAAGGAGATTCTCTTTTCACTTCTTACGAAAATAAGGGTTATGCGTACGGCGATTTTGCAACGTATTGCAACAGCGTCGAAGCGCAACTGCTCAAATCGAACATCGAAGCGTCTCATCGCGATTTTCTCGCAACGCTCGACGACAATCGTTTCGACTATTCTTACAAATACTCTTACTCGACGCTCAACAACGGCGTTGCGCTCAAAGTCGACGCGGACACGTTCAACGAGATAAAGAAACTCGACGGCGTCAAGAACGTTTACTATTCGGAGTCTTATTCCGTTCCGAAGGTTGCGGTGAGCAACAACGCAAACGTGTACACCACGGGCATTTACGATTCGTCCAATCTCAAATACAAGGGCGAAGGTATGACGGTTGCAATTCTCGACACGGGACTTGACTATTCGCACGAAGCGTTTGCAACCATGCCGACGAATCCCGCATGGAGCAAGGAAGACGTCGCGGCAAAGATGGCGGCAAGCACCAGATTCAACGCACAAGCCACCGTCGACGACGTGTATTACAATGCAAAAGTTCCTTACGCATACGACTATGCGGACGACGATTCCGACGTTTATCCGTCATATTCCACGCACGGCACTCACGTTGCGGGTATCGTCGCAGGTAAATCCGATTACGTCGTCAACAAAGAAACGGGTGAAACATTCGTGGGCGTCGCTCCCGAAGCGCAACTCGTTATATGCAAAGTTTTCACCGACAATCTCGACAGCGATTCTTTGGGCGGTGCGGACACGATAGACATTATAGCGGCGGTCAGCGACTGCGTCGAACTCGGCGTTGACGTCATCAACATGAGTCTCGGCTCAAGCGCGGGCTTCTCCGATGAGAAGAGCGACGAACTCATCAACGAAGTTTACAACAGAGTAAGAGCGGCAGGCATCAGCCTTGTGGTTGCGGCGAGCAACGATTATTCTTCGGGCTTCGGCGGCGGCAACGGCACGAACCTTGCAAGCAACCCCGACAGCGGCACGGTCGGATCTCCGTCCACTTACGGCGCCGCGCTTTCGGTTGCTTCTATCAACGGACAAAAGGCGACTTTCGTTCAGGCAAACGAAGATGAAAACCAAGTCGCGTTCATCACCGAGTCTTCGGACGCAAACGGCAACGAATACGACTTCGTGGACAGACTTTATACGATTGCGGGCAAGAGCAAAGGTCAGACGCTCAACTACAAATACGTCGTCGTGGGCGGCGTGGGCAGAGCGACCAACTACACTGCAAAAATCAGAAGAGAACTTCAGGACAAAGCAGGTTATGACGGAACGATTGCACTCATCAAGCGCGGTGACAATACGTTTGCAGAAAAAGTGCAAAACGCAATGGACAACGGCGCGGACGCAGTCATCATCTACAACAACTTGTCGGGCACGATAAGAATGTCTCTCGGCGACGTCAACGATCCCGTGCCGACTTGCTCGATTCCTATGGACGCAGGCAAAGTGTTTGTCGAAAAGGCAAATAAGGGCGTCGGTTCTATTCAAATCAATTCGGAATACAAAGCCGGTCCGTTCATGTCCGACTTCTCGAGTTGGGGTCCGACTCCCGATTTGCAACTCAAGCCCGAAATCACCGCTCACGGCGGAGAAATCACCAGTGCGGTTCCGGGCGGATACGACGTGTACAGCGGCACGAGTATGGCTGCTCCGAACATGGCGGGTGCGGTTGCACTTTTAAGACAGTATCTCAAAACCGCAAATCCCACACTCACGGGCGTTGAACTCAACGCGAGAGTAAACCAAGTGCTTATGAGCACCGCAACGATTGCGCTCAACGACGAAGGCAATCCGTACTCTCCGAGAAAGCAGGGCGCGGGACTTGCAGGCATTGCGGACGCAATAAACGCGGAAAGTTTCATCACGGTCAAGGATAAGGACGGCAACGTTCGCGACAAAACCAAAATCGAACTTTACGACGATAAAACGAAGACGGGTATCTACGAATTCGAATTTACCATAAACAACATCTCGGGCAGAGTGGAAGAATACGATCCCACCGTGTACGTGATGACGGAAACTCTTGCGTCGGACAACAAGACGGTTGCTGAAAAGGCACATATGCTTTCCGACAGCACGATCGAGTATTTCGTGGACGACGCGCGCCACACGGGTCACATCACCGTCGGCGCAAACATGACCACCACCGTCAAAGTGAGAATAACCCTTTCTCAAGCGGCAAGGGAATATCTCGACAAGAGTTTTGAAAACGGCATGTACGTTGAAGGTTTCGTGTCTTTGAAAGGCGTGGACGCAACGAAGGTCACGATAGGCTTGCCGTATCTCGCATTCTACGGTGACTGGACTGCCGCTCCGCTTTTCGATTACAGCACGTATGAACTTGCCGAAAGTCAAAAAGACACCAACGTGCCTGCGGAAGACAAACTCGTCGCGAGCGCTGCCGATACGAAAATCATCGGTATGTACTTCGACGACAAATACATTCTCCAACTCGGCGCATATTTGTACGAGATGGAAGACAGTGACGTGAAGATTTATCCCGAAAAGGAAAAAGCGGCGGTCTCTATGTTTGACAACAGGGGGCAAAGAACCATCTACGAAGTGTATATGGTTTACGCAGGACTTCTTCGCGGCGCGGCGTATATGAACGTCGAAATCAAAGACGCGGCAACGGGACAGGTTATCTACACCGAAAGACAGGAAAACGTCAGCAAGTCTTATGCTGCAGGCGGCTCGAACAGGGCGGCGGCAATAACGCTTGAAATCAAACCTTCAGAGTGGAACTTGCTCAACAACGGCACTTATTACGTCTCGCTGAAAGGCGAACTCGATTATCCGGGCGGAGAAAATCCGAAACGCAATTCGTTCGACTTCCAGTTCACCGTGGATTACGAAGCGCCGCAAATGCTCGACTATCGTATTAGATATGAATCTTATACGGAGAATAAGAAAACCAAATACCGTATTTATATGGACGTGGACGTCATCGACAACCAATTCGTTCAGGACGTCATGCCTTGCTACGTGAAGACGGAGAAAGGGCAAAACACGCTCACGCTTTTGACCGAGCACCCGATTCCCGTTTACGGCGGACAAGGTCAAAAGAGCACGGTGTCTTTCGACATCACGGACATTTACGAAGACTATATCAAGACCGGCAAGATGTATATTGCGGTTGAAGACTACGCAATGAATCAGTCAACGTACGTCATCAACGCGAAAGCAGGTCTCGATTATCCCGAATCGGTGACCATCGGCGACCCCGACGGCAGACTTGTCGATACCGAAGCGGAAAGCGAATATCCGATTTACGAACTCGAAATCAAGCAAAACGAATTGTTCTCACCGACAATTACGACTCTTCCAGACGCGTCCATGTCGCAAACTCTTTCCTGGTACGTGGCAAAGGGAAGCAGCGTGGTTGCGGTCAACAACGAAGAAATCTTCGGCTTGGCACAAGGCAAGGCTACGATTTATCTCAAAGACGGTGAAGACGAAGACAGCGTCACGTACGCAAGAGTGGACGTCATCGTCACGGAAGAAAGACTTGCAGAACCCGTTGCGGACAAAATCGTGTTCCCGACGTTGCTCAACGGCAAAGGATATGCGGTCAACGCCGACAAAGAAGACCTTGACCTTAACCCGGGACAAACGTTGCAAATCGTTGCAAGCATGTCTCCGTGGTATATACAGAACGTTGAGTTTACGTGGTCTTCGACAAACCCGGCAGTCGTTGAAATAGACAATCTCGGCAACGTGACGGCAAAGGCGAAAGGCACTGCGTATATCGAAGCGAAAGCAAGCGGAACGCGCCTTAGCAAGAAACTCAAAATCGTTGTCGGCGACTATTACAGAATTCTCAACTACACGTTGTACGACTATTACGGCGGCGAAGAGTGCGTGATACCCGAAGACAAGAACATCATGTATATTGACGAAGAATGCTTCTGGTACAATACCAACCTTAAGAGAGTGGTGCTTCCGTCAACGCTTACGGAAATTCCGAAGACGGCGTTCAAGGGCTGCACTAATCTCGAAGAAGTGGTCATTCCGAGCCAGTGCATAGTCGTCGGCGAAAGCGCGTTCGAAGGATGCACGAAACTTAAAACGGTCAAGTTCGGAATGTTTACGGACAGAGACCACAACGTGTCGGATACCTATCACGGAGCGATAACTTTGGGACGCAATGCGTTTGCGAAATGCACTTCGCTCACGACGATAGAGAATCCGCAACGTATCACCACGGCGGGCGACGGAGCGTTCTCGGGATGCACGGCACTTGAAAGCATCGATATTTCCGAACTCAGAGTGACGGGCAGCGACGTGTTTGCAAACTGCACGAAACTTGCAAGCGTCACGACGTCAAAGTATACGGATATCGGAACGAATATGTTTGCAGGTTGCACCGCGCTCAGAAGTTTCGTTTTCAAAGGCTCTTATCTCAAAGAAGGCGCGTTCAACGGTTGCTCGGGACTTACGAGTTTCACGTTTGAACCCGAAGACGAATTCCTTGGCATCGGAAACTACGCTCTTGCGGGAGTGAAGATCCAAAAAATCACTCTTCCCGACGGAACGTATTCGATAGGAGAAAGCGCGTTTGAAGGTTGCTCGAATCTGAGAGAAGCGGTTCTTAGCGCAAACACGACGCTTATCGGCGGAAAATCCACTCCGTTTGCGAACTGCGAGAAATTCGGTAAGTTCTCCATAAACGGAGACAATGCAAATTACAGCGTCGGAGACGGCTCGACCGTGAAAGACGCAGGCGTACTTTACAACAAGAATAAGACGCAAATCGTCAGCGTTCCGACGGCAAAGACGGAGTTTGAATTGCTCCCGAGCGTCGTCGGTATAGCGGACGGAGCGTTTGCGGGCTGCAAGGCAATCACGACGCTTGACCTTTCGGGCGTTTCCGAAATCGGCAAATACGCATTTGCGGGCAGCACGGTCAAATCGGTGACGTTCGGCAGCGTCAACGCACTTCCCGAAGGAGTGTTTGCAAACTGCACGAAACTTACCGACGTCAACGGAGTCGGCGGAGTGCTTTCGGTGGGCGCATATGCGTTCAAGGGCACGACGGCTTTGAGAAGCGTAACGCTTGCAAGCGCGACTTCGATAGGCGATTACGCATTCCAAAACAGCGGAGCGACGGAAGTCGTCGCAACAAACGTCGAGAGCATAGGAAACAATGCGTTTGCATCTTCCAAACTCACGGCGGCGAACTTTGAAAAAGCAACTTCAATCGGCGACAGAGCGTTTGCGGTGTGCAACAATCTCACGAGCGCGAAATTCGGCGGCGTGAGCAAGATGGGCAAAGAAGTCTTCGTCTCGTCTTTGGCACTCACAAACGTAACGTTCGGTCAGGGCACGAAGGTTGTAGGCGCATACGCGTTCTATTCTTCGAGCGCGCGCGCAAACCTTATAAACGTCGTTCTCCCCGACGGAATTGAAAACGTCGGCGAGTTTGCGTTCTACAACTGCACGGGACTTTCGGCGGTCAACGTCACGGGAGCAAAGACGATAGGCAATTATGCGTTCTACAACTGCTCGTCTCTTGCAAACGCAACGCTCGGCACGGTGGAAACGATTGGCAAAGGCGCGTTTGCAAACACGGCACTTACGAGCGCAGACCTTACGAGCGCGGTTGAAATAGACGCATATGCGTTTATGAGCACGTCGCTTGCAAGCGTCAACTTCGGCGCGGCGCAATTCATCGGCGACTACGCCTTTGCAAACACCGCTCTCACGACCGTTACGCTTCCTGCGACGTTCAACAAGGCGACTTACAAATACACCTGGATGATTTACGACGAAAAGGGCAGAGTGGAAAAGGTCAAGACGCGCAATATCCCGAGTTTCGGGGCAGGCGCATTCTCGTCAATCAAGACTCTCACGTCAATCAACGTTGCGGGTGACGGTGAAATCGTGTCCATTGACGGCATTCTTTACGCTGTCAAACCCGACGGTTACGAATTGTTGCAATATCCTGCAGGCAAGAGCGAAAAGTCGTTCAGAACCATAGACGGTACGGTGGCAATCGGCGACAGTGCGTTCGAAGGCGTTGAAGAACTCGAAAACATCGAACTCGTCTACACGGTCGGCACGATAGGCAGTTATGCATTCTATTCCAGTTCGGTGAAGAACTACACGTTCAACAGCGTGGAAGCTCCGACTTTGATTGCAAAATACGTCGATACCACGGGTATGAGTTCGAACGACATCGTGTATTTGCTCTTTGCGCAAAGCACGACGAGCACGACTACGATAGGAAGCACGATATACTACGCAAACTTCCTTGACTACGTGTCGAAGCGCATTTACAGAGACTACTTCAAAAAGGATTTCTACGATGCGCCCGACTTCAAGTTGACGATGACCATTCCGAAGAACGGAAAGGGTTACGACACAAACGTGTGGACGGAATTCTTCAGCACGATCAACAAGACGAGCACGATACTTCCCGACGAGACGACGCATGCGGCAATCGACGCAATCGACAAAATCGAATCCGTCATGACGAACGATGAAATCGCGGCGGCAAGTAGCATCGAAGCGCTTCAAGCGGTCGCAAAAGCGGCGCAAGACGCAAGAAAAGCGTACAACGCAATCAACGACAAGGAACAAATCGCGCTCATCGGCGAACAAGAACAAAAACTTCTTGCTGCTGAAAAGGCGATTAGAAACGCAAAGGCAAGACTCGGTCAACCCGTTGCGCTCGTCGAAGTGAAGATTGCAACGATCCCCGACAAGATCAGATACGTTGAAGGCGAAGCGTTTGACCCGACGGGTATGGTTGTCAAGGCAATATTTGCAGACGACAGCGAAATCGTCGTCACGGACTATACGCTTGACAAGACGACGTTTGCTCTCGAAGACGAAAAAGTGATCGTGACTTACGTTTACGAAGGACAAACCTACAACGTAGACTTGCTTGTCAACGTTGAGTCAAAACCCGTGGTTCCCACTCCCGACACTCCGAGCGATGGCAACAACAATGCGGCAAGCGGCAACAAAGCGGCAATCATCGCAGTGAGCGTGGTCGTTCCCGTCGTTGTGATTGCAGGCGTCGTTGCGGCAGTGCTCATCGTTCTCAAAAAGAAGAAAGCGGCAACGAAAGTCGAAGAGAACGAAAAGAAGGACGACTCGGACGAAAACTCCGACGAAGAATAACAAAAAACACTCTCTCGTCCGTGCATTAGACGTGCGGACGAGAGAGAACAAATAAGGATATATATTATTATCCTAAAAACGAGTATAAAAATGAAAACAAAAAGAAGTTTACTGTTGGTTTGCGCACTTGTTGTATTGACGCTTTGCGTCGTGCTTTCTGCGTGCAACACTTCGCAAGCCAAACCCAACTACGACTATCTCGTCACGTTTGACTACAACGTCGGCACGCTCGACGCAAACTGTCAGACGCAATATCTCGGCGTGAAGGCGAATTCTCTTGTGGGGCTCAAACCAGGTTCGCGCGAAGATTTCAAGCAATACGAAGCGTCGGGATACTATCTCGAAGGCTGGTATCTTCCCGAAAAAGACTCCGACGGCAACGTTATCGTAGATGAAGAAACCCAAATGGTCAAACTTGAAACCAAATGGAATTTCGAAACGATGCGCGTCAACGCCGACATTACGTTGTACGCAAGATTGCTACGCGTTCCCACGATGATTTTCGTCGATAGAGAGACCGGTGAAGAAGTCAAGAGAGAAACAGGCACTCCCGAAACGAGAAAGGAAAGACCCTCAAGCGTCGTCGCGCCCGCCAAAGACGGCTATACGCTTTACGAATACTATCAAAATGCGACGGGAGACGAAACGTTTGCATGGCCTTACGTCTTCGGAACGGAAGACGTGACCGTCTACGTCAAGTTTATCGAAGGTTCTTGGTATATCGCAAAGACGGAAGATCAGTTCTCGGCAGGCTTGCGCTCAAATGCAAATATTTATCTTGATTGCGATCTTGATTATACTGGAAAATCGTGGGTGTTTGCAGGCTTCAACGGCACGATAAACGGCAACGGTCATACGATAAAAGGTATCACAGTGGCGAAGGAATGCAAAAAAGGAGAACCGGGGCCCGGATTGTTCAACGTTTTGGGTGCGAAAGCAAATATTTACGACCTTACGTTTGAAGACATAACGGTAAGTTTCACAGTGAAACTTGACAACGGCGAATTCGTCGGCGGATTCTTCGCATACGAAGCGAGAGAAGGCGCGCAAATCAGCAACGTGAGAATCGTAAACGGAACATATAATTGCAACTTCGGTTCAAACAAGACGTCAACCGCGTACGAATGGATTGCAAAAGACGCGTCAACGACGACGAACTGCGACTATTCGGGCGTTACGATAGTGGGAGCAGGAAACTGACTTTCAAAATAAGAACAACCAAACACGAAAAAAACATTTACTTTCATATAAGGAGACAACATGAAAAACGCAAAGAAAATCACGACAATCGTTCTCATTGCGGCAATGATTATCGTCATGACGGCATCTCTTGCAGCATGCGATAAGAAAGGTCAGAGTTACGATCCCGAAACTCGTCCGTTTGCAATGAGCATCTCAACTCCGGACGGCGTTTTCAATCCATTTTTCTCAACGTCGGCATACGACTCTTCAATTGTCGGCATGACCCAAATCGGTATGCTCAGCACCGATTCCAAGGGCAACATCACATTTGGTGACAACGAGCCGACCGTGACAAAGGACTACACCGTTTCGGAAAGCGAAGAAGGCGGAAAGAAATACACCACTTACGAATTCCTTATCAAGAACGGCATCAAGTTCTCCGACGGACACGATTTGACGATCAAGGACGTATTGTTCAACCTTTACACCTATCTCGATCCGTCTTACACGGGTTCTGCGACAATCTATTCAACGGATATCGTCGGCCTTAAGAGTTATCGTCAACAACAACTTACGACGAGCGACTCCACCGCGTTTGAAGAACAATTCGTTTCCGACGCAAACGTCCGTATCGACGACCTTATCGATTACGTAACGTTCAAATACACCGGAACGAAGCCCGATGATCGTCCTTCCGACCGTTGGAGCGACGAAGAAAAGGCTCAACTCGAAAAAGATTTCAAGTACGTTGCCGAGACTTTCCAAAAAGAACTCACGACGGACTGGAACAACATGGATATCGAAACTTACAAGAAAGACTATGAGTTCACCGACGCATGGCAAGTGTTTATGCTCAACGACGGCGGTATGAACGAACTTTTGCGTGAAGATCCCGCAAGACCCGGTCACAAATACAAAGACGAAAACGGCAACTACAAACTTGACAAAGCGGCTGCAGACGAATTCTACAACGACTCCATTTTGCCTTACGTTGAAGAAAACAGCGATATGAGCAAAGACGACGCAATCAAAGAATACTGCATCAGCAGCGTTTTCACCGCATATTTCAAGACGACTGCGAACGGACAACTCGACATCACGAAAACTTCCGCAAGCAACTTTGAAACTATCGTCAAATATTGGCAAACCGCATCTACGGTGCTCGATCAGTTCACCGCAGAAGCAAAGAGCAACTACTTCAAGGGCAGCACGAAGGTCGTGCCGAACATCAGCGGTATCACCACTCACAAAGTGACCAACTTCAACGGCAAATCTCTCGGTGAAGAATATGACGTGCTCTCCATTAAAATCAACGATGTAGACCCGAAGGCAATCTACAACTTCGCATTCACCGTTGCTCCGCTGCACTATTATTCGGGCACGTGGCACGGCAAAGATTACGTTGCGGCTTTCAACGGAACGACGGAATTCGGTCTCGAATTCGGTGAAATCAGCTTCATGAACGAAGTTATCAACGCATCCAACAAGGTCGGTCTCCCCGTCGGCGCAGGCACTTACAAAGCGTCCAACGCAAGCGGCAGCGGCAACGTCACCAGCGATACGTTCTTCAACAACAACATGGTCTATTACGAGCGCAACCCGTACTTCGAGACGCTCGGTAGCGGCATCAGCAACGCAAAGATCAAATACGTCCGTTACAAAGTGGTTGAAAGCGATCAAATCATCAACGCTTTGACCAACGGCGATATCGACTTCGGCGAACCCAGCGCAACGCAACCCAACATCAAGGCGGTCAACGACGCAGGTCTCGGACACGTCGAAATCGCAACAAGCGGTTACGGCTACGTGGGCATCAACCCGAGATTTGTCCCCGACATCAACGTCAGAAGAGCAATCATCAAAGCGATGAAGACTTCTTTGATCACCGACAACTATTATCAGGGCGGTCTTGCAGAAATCATCTATCGTCCTATGTCGAAGACCAACTGGGCATATCCGAAGGACGCAACAATTTATACAAAGGGCAGTCTTACCTACGCATACGACAGCACGGGACAAGAAATCAAACGACTTGTCGAAGACGCAGGCTACGTGTTCAACGGCACTTGCTATGAAAAGAACATCGATGGTTTCGGTGTTGACAAACTCAACTACAAACTCACCATCGCAGGCGGTTCTACCGATCACCCGGCATACGCAATGTTCCTTAATGCCGCAAAGATTCTCAACAGCGTCGGATTCGACGTCAAAGTCGTGACTTCGCAAACCGCACTCAGCGACTTGTCCGCAGGTAAACTCGCAATTTGGGCGGCAGCGTGGTCTTCCACGATCGACCCCGATATGTATCAGGTCTATCACATGGATTCGCAAGCAAGTTCCACTAGCAACTGGGGCTATAAGCAAATCAAGGCAGGAAAGAACACCGAAGCGTACGCAGAAGAGTATCAAATCATCACCGATCTTTCCGCGCTCATCGACCAAGGCCGTGCAACGACCAACCAAAACGAGAGAAAGGGCATCTATGCTCAGGCACTCGACAAGATTATGGAATTTGCAGTGGAAATGCCGACTTATCAGAGAAACGATATGTCCGCATACAACAAGAACGTGCTTGACGAAAGCACCATGACTCCCGCAAGCGAACGCTCTCCGTACAACGGATTGCTTTCAAGACTTTGGGAATTGAACTACAGATAAAATCTGAAACCGCACCTATCGGTGCAAAGAACAAACTCAACCAAACCGATACCGTCGGGTGTGAAAACGCCCGACGGAAAGACAGGAAACAGTTTATATGGATACGTTAAAATACATAGTCAAAAGACTGCTTCTGTCGGTGGTGATCCTATTTGGTGTGTCCGTCATCATATACTCGCTCGCGCGTATGATGCCGACCGACTACGTTGACAATCAATACTCGTCGGCGGTGCAACAGGGCACTATGAAACAGGAAGACGTCGACCGAATCAAAGAATTGTACGGTCTTGCCATGCCCGATGCGTATTTGCATCTCACGGTTGGCGACAACAGCAAATTTGCAGGCGAAACGTTCACCAAAAATACCAAAGAAGTCACTTACGACGAAGATATATCTCTCGGTATCAAGAGTTACAACTCCTGGTACGAAGGTTCTTTTGACGGCAGCAAAAACACCCGCGTTATAATCAAGGCGGACACCGACGAAGACGGCAAGTATCTCAACACCGGCACGTTCAGCATATGCAAGGTTACAAGCCGCGGCGCAAAGGCGGACGAGACGACAGGCTCGGAAGAGACCAACGACGATTCCATGATTACGCTTGACGAAATCATCACACCCGTCGAAAGCGGCACTTACGTCGTCAACGAAACCGAAGGTATGGACAATCGCACCATTCGCAATATGACTTTTACGCTTTCAAGCGGCGAAGTCGTGACGGTGAATATGTCCTACAAGGTGGCGACGGGCGGAGACAAGTTCGTTGCAATCATCAAGGGATATTTCAACTGGCTCGGCAACCTTCTTAAAGGCGACCTCGGAATGTCCTTCAAGTATAAGAGACCGGTTTCGGACGTCATCGTTCAGAATATGGGCATTTCCTTTGCGATTGCATTCATCGCAACGATTTTGCAATTCGTAATCGCAATTCCGCTCGGCATCAAGGCCGCGACTCATCAATACGGTTTCGTGGACTATTCTGTCACGGTGCTTGCGATGATGGGCATAAGTCTTCCCACGTTCTTCCTTGCCGCTCTTGCAATTCGCGTGTTTGCGGTGCAACTCGGCTGGTTTGAAGTGGGCGGCATAGGCTCTGCATCTTTGCCTATGGACGCGTCTTGGATAGTGCGACTCGGAGATACGCTGTGGCACATGGTGTTGCCTATGGCGGTTCTCGTCATTCTTTCAATCGGCTCGCTTATGCGTTACACCCGCACGAATACGCTCGAAGCACTCAACGCGGACTACGTGCGCACCGCAAGAGCGAAAGGTCTCAGCGAGAAAAAGGTCATATACAAACACGTATTCAGAAACACAATGATTCCGCTCGTCACGATGATGGCAGGCATTTTACCGAGTCTGTTCGGCGGAGCAATGATAACGGAAACCGTGTTCAGTATCCCCGGTATCGGTAAACTTGCATACGACGCACTCGTCGTGGCGGATATACCGTTTATCATGGGCTACAACATGTTTATCGCAATACTGACGGTCATAGGAACGTTGTTCAGCGACCTGATGTACGCAATAGTCGACCCGCGTGTCAAGATAGGAAAGTAGGGGGTAAGTATGGACGAAATAAAAGACGAAATCATCGTCGGCAATCCGACGGAAACCCTGCTTGACGAACAAAACGACGTCGTGAACGCAATCGAAAACGATGCGGACACGCAAAACGTCGAGAACGTCGAAAACGACGCGTTGACAACGCAGGAAGTTAGCAAAGAAAACGAAGAAAACGTCGAAACCGCACAGAATGCGGACGACGAAGAAGAAAGCGTGGAAGAGATAACATCGAGAACGCTCAGTCCCGGAAGAATCGTTCTGAAAAGATTTTTCAGATCCAAACTTTCGATAACGGGACTCGTGATGCTCATCATTTTGTTCGCGTTTTCATTCCTTGGACCGCTCTTTTCCAATCTCCCGTTCATCTGGGGCGAAAGAGAAGCGGACGACAGCAAAAAGGTCAAAGAGACGTATTACACCGAAGTGACCGCGCCCGACTACGGCGAAGACACCGTGTATATCGTCACTTATTCCGAACCGACCAACTATCTCAAACCGTCCAAAGACCACTTGCTCGGCACCGACGACAAGGGCTTTGACGTGTTCTCCCGTCTTATGTACGGCGGAAGAGTGTCTCTCACGGTGGGCTTCGTCGTCATTATCCTTGAAACGATAATCGGCGTGTTCCTTGGCGGCTTGGCAGGTTATTTCGGAAAGTGGGTGGATCAGATCATAATGCGTATAGTCGATATTTTCAACTGCGTGCCGACTATGCCTATGCTTATGATCGTCGGCGTTGCGCTCGACGCGCAAGACGTAACCGGCCCTGCTAAACTCTACATATTAATGGCCATGATGACCCTGTTCGGCTGGGCAGGCACGGCAAGACTCGTCAGGGGACAAATTTTGTCTTTGAGAGAGCAAGACTTTATGTTGAGCGCAGAAGCAAGCGGTCTTCCCGCAAGCAGAAAGATATTCAAGCACCTTATCCCCAACGTTATGCCGCAACTCATCGTTTCGATGACGCTCGGCCTTGGCGGAATCATTCTCACGGAAGCGACGCTCGGCTATCTCGGCATCGGTCTTCCCGCAGAATACGCAACTTGGGGCAATATGATAAACGCCGCCGCAAACAATACTGCGCTCCGTCTGTATCCGAATCTTTGGATTTCACCGGGTATTTGCATAGTGCTTGCGGTGCTCGCGTTCAACTTTGTCGGCGACGGCTTGCGTGACGCGTTCGACCCGAAGGCAAGGAGATAATGTTATGTTTGAAAAAAAAGACAAATCAACAGAAAAGAACAAGCATTATATAACCGCCAAAGAGTCTCGCAATATCGCAAAACAAAACCTGCGTACGATAAAGCAACTCAAAAAGAAAAGAGCGGCGTACACCAAAGACGACTACATCACCGAGATGAAAGACGAAAGAAACGTTGTGGAATTTGACGATTTGCACACCTATTTCTTCACGGACAACGGCGTTGTCAAGGCTGTAAACGGAGTGTCGTTCAACATTCCGCAAGGCTCAACGGTGGGCGTCGTAGGCGAATCGGGCTGCGGCAAGTCGGTGACGAGCCTTTCACTCATGCAACTAGTTCAAGGTCCTATGGGACAAATCGTGGACGGCAGCATCCGCTTCCGCTCAACGCAAAGAAAGGCGGTGGGTACGGAAGAGATCACCGAACCCGTGCTTGACGAAAACGGCAATCAAATGCTTGACGAAAACGGCGAGCCGATGGTGAAACCGTCTCTTGACAGACACGGCAAAGTGCGTCACAGAAAAGTCTTTGAAGAAAGCGAAGTCGTTTACGACATAGCCAAAACTCCTATTTCCGAAATGTCGAAAATCAGGGGCAGAGAAATCGCGATGATCTTCCAAGAGCCTATGACGTCGCTCAACCCCGTCTTCACGATAGGCAACCAACTTGACGAAGTCACCCTTCTTCACGTTGACGGCGCGGACAAGCAAATGGCAAAAGAGAAGAGTATCGAGATGCTCAAACTTGTCGGCATTGCGATGCCCGAGCACGTGTACAAGTCCTATCCGCACGAATTGTCGGGCGGTATGCGTCAAAGAGTTATGATTGCAATGGCACTTTGCTGCAATCCCAAACTCATCATCGCGGACGAGCCTACAACCGCGCTCGACGTCACCATTCAGGCACAAATTCTCGACCTTTTGCGTGACGTAAAAGACAAAATCAGCGGATCTATCATGCTCATCACTCACGATTTGGGCGTCATTGCCGAAATGGTGGACTACGTCGTGGTTATGTATGCAGGCAGAGTGGTGGAAAAGGGCACCGTGCAAGAGATTTTCAAAAATCCGATGCACCCCTACACGATAGGTCTTCAAAAGAGCAAGCCCGTCGTCGGAAAGGAAGTGGACAGACTCTACAGCATTCCCGGCAACGTGCCCAACCCAATCAATATGTTGCAAACGTGCTACTTTAAGGACCGTTGCAACATGAAATGCGATGCTTGCAAGGGCGACTATCCGCCCATGATACAAGTTTCGCCCACGCACTTCGTGGCGTGCTATCGTTGCATGGACAAAGGAGAAATCGTATGACGGAAGAAAAAATCGGCGTGCAAAACGACGCTACGCTCGAAACGATTGAAATTGCAACGACGGACGTTGACGAAAACGAAAAAATCGGTGCGGAAGACACGACGGCAAAAGACAAGAAAAAGGAATCCGACGACGATTATCTTCTCGTCGTGAACGACCTGAAAGAGTATTTTCCGATTTCAAAGAGCCTAATTAAGAGCAACACCGTTTATCTCAAAGCGGTGGACGGCGTTTCTCTCAAACTCAAGGCAGGGCATACCATCGGTATCGTCGGCGAATCGGGCTGCGGAAAGACCACTCTCGGTAGAACCATTCTTCGCTTGTACGAGCCGACGGCCGGCGAAGTCATCTTCGAGGGCAAGCACATCGAAAAACTCAAAGGCAACGCTTTGAGAAAGATGCGCCCCAACTTCCAGATGATATTCCAAGATCCCTATTCTTCGCTCTCTCCGCGTATGACGGTGGGCGAAATCGTCGGCGAAGCGGTGAAAGTGCATCACATCGTGCCGAAAGAGCAATACAAGGAATATATTGTCGACATCATGACCAAATGCGGACTTCAACCGCACTATTTCGACAGATACCCGCACGAGTTTTCGGGCGGACAAAGACAACGTATTTGCATTGCAAAAGCACTTGCGCTCAAACCGAAACTCGTCATTTGCGACGAGCCGGTCTCTGCGCTTGACGTGTCCATACAGGCGCAAATCATCAACTTGTTCAAGGACTTGCAAGAAAGTGACTACCTTGCCTATCTGTTCATATCGCACGACTTGTCGGTTGTTGAACACATCTCCGACGAAGTGGGCGTTATGTATCTCGGAAACATGGTGGAATACGGCTCGAAACGCGAGATGTTCGACAATCCGCTTCACCCGTACACCAAGGCTTTGTTCTCGGCAGTTCCCGTGCCCGATCCCGACAGCAAGATCAAGAGAATCGTGCTGCAAGGCGACATTCCGTCCCCGGCAAATCCGCCGAAGGGATGCAAGTTCCACACTCGCTGTTCGGAATGCATGAGCGCGTGCAAACTGTTCCAACCCAAGTTTACAGACCTTGGCGACGGACACTACGTGGCGTGCCACAAGTATGATCAAAAAGTGCTAGACGAGATGCCGTTTTACGACGAGCTTGTCAAACTCGAAGACGAACGCAATGCCGAAATCGACGAGATGAAAGCACAAAAGAAACAAAAGAAAGAAGATACCGCGAACAAAATCAAAGAATTGTTAAAAATCAAGAAATAATTTGCGGATATAAGGGGAAAGAGAGTGTCGCTCAGGCGATAGCAAGGCGGAAACGCTTTGCAAGGAGAAAAATTTATGACTACATTGAAGAAAATCGTACCCATACTCACAATCGCATTGTGCATTGTGCTTTGCGTTGCGTTGGTTGCGTGCGACGACACCCCCGAAGAACCGACTCGGTATACGGTCACTTTCGTTTACGGCAACGGTGCGGCAAACGACACGGTTAAGGTTGACGAAAACGCAACCGTGACGAAACCCGCCGACCCCGAAAGAGACGGATACGAATTTGTCGGTTGGAAAGAAGAAAGTTCAAACGAAGACTTCGATTTCGGCACGAAAATAACGAAGGACACCACACTCGTTGCGCAGTGGAGCGAAGTCGCAAAAACCGCGCGCATAAGATGGTCGGACGACGAAGCGGCGACTTTCGTATTTGCGGGCACTACTCCCAAGAACGTTGCAATCGGCACGGTTGTCGAATTCGGCGTGCGCGTGTCTCCGTATTACGTGGGCGAACTCAAAGTTTTCGCAGGCACGCAGGAGTGCGTTCTCGGTGAAAACGGCAAATACAGTTTCACCGTGGAAAAATCCGTGACGGTCAGTGTTGACGGACTTCGTCACGACGACGCGAAGATAAAGGGACTCGGCAATGCGAAAAGCCCTTATCTCATCTCCAATGCGGCGCAACTTAAAACCTTCACCGACAGCATCAACGCAGGCGAAGACAAATATACGGAGTCCTTTGTCGCACTCACTTGCGACATCGATTTCAACGGCGAAACCATCCAACCCATCGGCGGCGCAAAGACCTATTTCATGGGCACGTTTGACGGCAGGGGACACGTCGTATCCAACTTCAATCTCGAAGTGGAAGAAGGCGTTGCGGGCTTTTTCGGCTATATCGCAACCGCAACCGTCAAGAATCTCACGATAGATTCCGACATAGCGGTGGAGACGCTTGACAAACAATACAACTACATTCTCGGCGGCATCGTTGCATACAACATCGGCGGTGACGTCATCAACTGCAATTTCAAAGGCTCTTACACCGTGACCAGCACGCTTCCGAGCGATAATATCGTCTATCTCGGCGGCATTGTCGGCTTTATGCAAGGCTACGGCACGGAGTATATGGCGACCGCGTCTTTCTGCACGGTGCAGGCGGAGCTTATCTCCAACGGACAAACTCCCCTTTACGCAACGGGCGGTATAGCGGCAGCGGTGTACGGTCCAAACAATGCGTCTTCGGCATACGTCAACAACTGCTCGTTTATCGGCAACGTTGAAGGCAGAAACAAATACGCAGGCGGCATCGTGGGTTATCTTCGCACGGCGGCATCCGTCGCAAACTGCTACGTTGACGGAAAAATCGAAGCCAGAAGCGGCGGCGACGCGTCTTACGCAGGCGGTCTCGTCGGCGCAAGCGACAACGAATCCGCAATCTCTTCCAGTGTGGCTATCGGTGTTTTGTCAAGTTCCAAACAACAGGGCGAAGACGAACTCAGCGATATTTCCGGCTTGATTTTCAGAAACGGATACAACGAAATCGACACGAGAAAAGCGGTGCTTTTCAAAGCGTACTACACTCAAGACGGCAACGTCACGGACGGCAAGAGTTACAGTGCAACTTCCGTTGCGGATCTTTGCGATTTGCTCGGTTGGAACGCTTCCGAATGGAAAGAAGACGACGGTGCGATTTTGCCGGTGTACAGTGAAGAGCCCGTGGGCAGCATTTCCGCAACTTTCGTGTTCGGAAGAAACGTGACTAAAGAAGACAACGACGGCAATCCGCTCACTCAATCGGAAGACACCGTGACCATAACGGGCGTTATGCCGATTTACTACATCTACGGCGGAAGCGGAATGAACACTTTCGTTGCGGATAAGGAAAGTGCCGACGACACCAAGAACATGGTTTCTTACGGCTACTTCTTCGACGCGGAATGCACGAAGAGAATTCCGTCTTCCTTCCTTATCACCGCAGACGTGACCGTTTACGTCGGATTTGCGGACTATACGCAAGTGGAAGGCGACTACTATGCCGTGATTCAGACTTTGAAAAACAATCAGATTTACAACGCCGAATTGCATCTCGTCTTTGACGACAACGGCAAGATGACGATGTATTACGACGGAATCGTTGCCGACTATATGTACGTCTACAACGGTGAAAAACTTCTCGTTAAGGACGCGTACTTCGCATATCTCGTGTATACGTCCAGCAGCGGTTATTCTCTCCTTGCAGACTACTATGCCGACATCGAAGGCAACGTGCTTAACATCTACGACAACCTGTTCTTCACAAGCGAAAAAGACAACGTTATCGTGGCAAGAAAGCAAAACGCCGCAATGGGCACGTGGTATACGAGCGACGGCACGACGTACACGTTCCTTTCAGACCTTACGGGCGAAAGAACGAACGTAAACGGCACGGAAACTTTCACCTACACTTGCAACGAGAACATCGTGACGATGACAATCGGCACAACCAGAATCATCGCGTCCATAAGCTCGAACGGTCTTAGCATGGAATCCACGAGCGCAGGGCTTCAACTTGAAAAACGCGACGTATTCGCAGGCAAGTGGGAATCTGATTTCAACAGAGTCGAAACCATCACGTTTGACGGCAAAGGCAACGTGGAATACAAGGGCGTCAAATACGAATACGTCTTTGACAGTGAAAACGAAAAAGCGACTTTCGGCTCGTTTGAAGCGTCTTTCAACGAGAAAGGACTTCTCGTCTTGAAGAGCGGCGACACGTCGTCGGTTTTCGGAAGAGAAGGCTCGTTTATCGGAACATGGACGGACAAACTTCTCAACTACACCATAGTGCTTGACGGTATCGGCAAAAACGGCTACGGCACCGGCAAAGATTCAAACGGAATAAGTTTCCACTACGTTGCGGAATACGACGAAACGGGCACGTTGATGGTCAATATGTTCTATCAGACCAGACTTTACGGCATGTTCAATCTCGCAACCGGCAAAGACGGATCGGAAGTGCTTTATCTTGCGGGATACTACGCTTCTACGGGTATGCTCGTCGACGACTACAACATGACCTACTACGATCCCTTCTTCGGAATGTGGAACGGCACGAACGGCGCAACCTATACTTTCAACGGTTTCGGTCCGTACAACATCGACATCACCACTTCTTCGCAAGGAAGATGGTACGTCAAAGGTTTTGTGACAGTTGAAAAGGACGGCACTACGAGCGAAGTCGCATATTTCTACGACAAGAAGACAGGTGAAGCGACTTTCACCGTGGACGGCGTGGTCTACACGGCAAAACTTGACGGAAACGGCATTTCGGTGAACGAAGTGACGTTCAAAGCACCCGATTACGTAAGTCAATACGAATATCACGTGGGTGACGACGTGTTGAGTTTCAACGGTAAGAGCCCCGTTGGTTTGGGCAAGGCGACTTTGACGACTGCCGACGGAGTCGAAACTTACGATTATACGACTGCCGACGTCGAAAACGAATACGTCGTTACGCTCACAAAAGACGGTGCGGTCGTTTACGTCATCAAGTTTGTAAACGGCAGCGCAACCATTGAAAAAGACGGAGTGAAAATAGAAAACTTCGGCTTGCATCACAAACTTGTCGGAAAAGAATATCTCATCTCCGGCGAAAACACGTTCGCTATAAGTGGCGCAATGGACATCAGCGGCAGAGCGAAAGGCACGTTTGCAGGCATTAAAGTTGACGTTTATTACGTTGACGAAAACTACGTCTCGATTTATATCGACGGAACGTTCCTGTACTATATAGGATATCTTGACGAAAACAACGCAGTCGTGCTCGACGGCAGCAATCAAACCGTGACCGTGCTCACAGTTTCCGATCAATATGCGGGAACGTACACGGCGGCGGACGGTTCTACGCTCGTGCTCGACGGCAGAAGCAAAGGCTCGGAGTACGTCTACGCATACGCAACGCTTACGACCGTAGAAGACGTGGACGGAGTCAGAGAAGAAACGGAATATATGTACGCGTATAAAGTCGAAAACGGCGAAATCAACGTGTACGATATCGACAAATCGGGCGAAGAAACGGTTCTCGTTCTCAAATACAAGATCAGTTTCACCGAAGTTGCGGGCGCAAAAGCGTTTGTCAGCGCGGACGGCAGCGTCACGATTTATCTCGTTGAAGCGGGGGAATAAGGAGCGGATATGAAAAACAAAAGAATCGTATTGAGCATCTTGGCGATTGCGCTCATCGCGTACATTGCGTGCGTGGCAGTCGCGTGCGGAGAAAAAGGTAAAGACAAGTTCACCGTTTCTTTCGGCGGCGAAGGCGTGAGCGGCATCTCTTCTCAGGAAGTCGAATCGGGTGCGTGCGCTCAAAGACCGCAAGACCCGCAAAGAGACGGCTATGAATTCAAAGGTTGGGCGGAAGAAGGTCAAAGCACGCTTTTCGACTTTGCAACGCCCATAACGAAGAATACCGCACTCGTTGCGGTTTGGGAAGAGGTCAAGAAAAACGAACTCGGCAGCAAGGACAATCCGTATCTGATTGCGACTGCCGACGACCTTGCCGACTTTGCAGACAAAGTCAATCATCCCGAAGAAGACGACAATGAAAAGTATGCGAAATCTTTCTTCAAACTCGTTGCGGACATCGATATGGAAGGAATCCCTTACGTTTCGGCAGGACAACTCGTCACGCTCAACGAAGGTGAAGAAGACGAAAGAAAGGTGTACGGTTTCAGCGGCAGCTTTGACGGCAACGGACACACCATCAGCAATCTCACAATCAAGAGAAATTTGCGTTCTGGCATGGCATACGTCGGCTTGTTCGGCTATTGCCACAGAGCCACGATCACCAATCTCACGCTTGACAACGTCAGCTATGCGGTGGTCAGCGGTGCAGATAAAAACGACATCGGCGCATACGTCGGCGGCATTGTGGGATATGGCAATCTCACCAACGTCTCCAACGTGAGAGTGTCGGGCGAGTTCAACATGAGCCTTTGCGCGTCCAATCCGTCACGCATCGGCGGCATCGCGGGCGGACTTGACGTCTACGATTCGGAAACCGCATATATCGCATACGTGAAAAACTGCGTGTCTGAAGTGAAAGTCGTGGCAAAGAAGTTTGAAGACGACGGAAGTGCGTCAATTCTCGATGCGGCTGTCAACGGCGGCATCATCGGCGCAACTTCAACGGCGTCCAACGGCGCGCTTGCAGTGCTCAACTGCGTGACCACCGCCAATGCGGCAGTGGAAGGCGGCGAGTGGGTCGGCGGCATCATGGGCTATGCGAGCTGCTCGAGAATGTCAATCATCAACTGCGCAAACTACGCAAGAGTCAAAGCCACCAACAAAGACGTTTCTTATGCAGGCGGCATCATCGGATATTCCAGCAACGACAACACTATTTTGGATTGTTTCAGCACGGGCAGAGTCACTGCAACGAGAGCGACGTCCACAACTTACAAGAGCTATGCGGGCGGCATCGCAGGCTACACCTTCACGGACGATTACAGCGGCGGATATTACGATGCAGGCACCGTGATTGAAAACTGCTTCTACAAACTCGCGCCGTCCACCACGGACAAGACCAACGCGGCAGGCACGAAAGCGGAAGAAGGAGCAACCTTTGACGCAGAGTGGATTGCACAAAACGTCAAGTGGGATATGAGCGAATGGACGCTTGAAGGCGGCATCGCAATCCCCAAGACCGATACGGCGCTCAGCGGCACGCACACCGTGTCCCTTGTCAAAGGCGATACGATCATCAAAGAAGAAGTCAGACAATTCGACGCAAGCTCATTTGCGATCGTTGGCAAACTTGAAGCATTGAGCAACGACGGCAACAACTTGTTCTTTGATTGGGAATTTGAAAGCGGCGCAAGATACCGCTATTACGTCCCGGTTGTGAAAGACATGACTTTCAAGGCGCGTTTCGGCGATTCGAGCAAAGTCACACACGTCTACACGGGCAAGGGCGAATATCACGGTCAAGTTGACGGCGGCGTGTTGTATCTCGCCCCGGACGGAACTTTGAAACTTGTCAACGGCAATGCAATCGGCGGCAAATACACCTATGACGGCAACAACATCCTGTTGCTCACCTTCTACAACAACTACGGCGACGTCAGCGCAACGTTGACGGAAGACGGCAGCATCAAGCTCGTTTTTGACTACGGCATGTCCGGACAAGTGGAGTACACTTACACCAAGTCCGACTTGAAAGTGTTTGGCGAATACTACAACGAAGACGGCGACGTGTTGACGTTCAGCGACGGCATAATCAGCTATCAAAGCGAATCGCTCAAGAACGAAAAGGGCATCGTGAAGAGTTACAGCGGCACGTACACCATTGACGGCAACGACATCACGATCGAGAGCAAGTGGCTTACCAATTATTTCACGTCCATGAGCGCAACCGTCAACGAAGACATGACTTTGACGGTCAACTTTGTCGGCAAGAACGGCGTTGCGGGCTACACCGACGCGATATTTGCTCAACCCACGGCAAACTACAAGGGGCAACCGTTTGTCGGCACGTACTACACTCCGTACGTTGCCACGACGGACAGCGACAAGATCGCGTATGCTCAAAACTACGAGATCGAATTCCGTGAAGACGGCGTTGTATCTTATCGTAGCGTATACTCCGAGACGCTCGGCACGTACGCAATGTTCAAGAACAACACGATTGCGAGAATTTCGCTCGAAGGTCGCATCGGCACTTTGTATTTCGATGCGGAGAAGGGCTTGTTCTACGGTGATTTGCACAGATCCGATTCACAGCGCGACGTGGTGGTGCTTCCTGCGTCTGACGGCAACGTGAGATCTTATCTCATCGCAGGCGACATCAACAACGTGGTGTACGTCAATGACGCGGGCGCGTACTATATGAAAGACAGCCAATTGCAAGATAGCACGCAAATCGTTGCGCCGAACAATTTTGCAAACGGCGACAGAGTCACCATCGGCGGCGTGGATTACAGAGTGGTCTACACCAAGTACGGCAATGAAAACGCAAGCTACAAGTCGCAATACATCCTTTACGTCATCGGCGCGGAAGAAGGCACTTACACCTATGGCGACAAGACCTTCACGCTTGACGGCATCGGCGGCATAACGGGCGCGACGGAAACCTATTCCGCATACGAAGTGTACGGCGATCTCGTGGTTGCGGTGTTTGACGATTTCAGCATCGTCGGCTTTGACTTCAAGGCGGCAAAAGCGGCAAACGGCGTTGTGACGCTTGCAAAAGCGGACGGCTACGGCGGCGTGTACTACCAAGGCGGAAACATCAACGTTGAAGACAAATACGGCAACGTGATCGGCAAAGAGTATATCGAAAAATACTATTTGCTCATGGTTGACGGCTACGGCCATTCCAGAGTGCTGTATTATAGAGCGGACGACAAAGAATATCGTCCCAATTGGAGCAGTGAAAACCACAACGGTTGGGCGCAATACACCGTGACCGCAACGGGCGTACACGTGGAATACAACTCATCGCAAGTCTACGATTTTATGTTCTACTATGACAACAACCTGCTCTTTGTCAAATGCACGACAGGCGTTCTTAAGGAAACCACGTATCCCAAAGTGGGCTATACCGGCACGACGGAACTTCCCAAACTCCCTGCGAGCGCAGTTGGCAGTTACACCGGCAACGAGTCAAGCGGCGCGGCAGTGGTGTTCAATCTCAAACAAGACTTGACGGGTACGTACAAGGGCATGCCGTTTGTGGCGGTGTATGACGGTGCAAACCGCGTATCCTTCACAATCGCAAGCGTCAGATACTTGTTTGACGTGACCACCAACGTCATCACCTACGACACCGAGAGCGTGACGCTCACAAGAACGGGCGAAGTGACGGAAGTCATCCCGGCAGCATTGTGCGGCACGTGGCGCGGAACTTGGGAAGGCTCGAACGGAAACGACGTCATCATCGAAGCAAACGGAACTTTGAGATATGGCGATGTGGCAGCAACTGCAACATACGACATCGAAAAAAGCATATTGTCCGCAACGGGCAAAACCACGGACGGCACTGTGACCTATACGTTTGAATTGAAGTACAATTCCGATACGAAAACGTTCAGCGCAACCGTGAAGTATGTTGACGATGAAACGAGATATGCACGTTGTTCTTCGCTTTCAAAAGTGACGGAATAAGAACGTTGAAACGATATGATAAAGGGCGTGCAGACACGTCTGCACCCCTTTGTGCATATTTATTCATACAAATGTGAGATAATATGCATAAAACTACAATATTATACAACGAAAACTTAAAAAAATATGAAAAAAGTTGAATGTTTTCTACTATCAAATAATTGACGGTTGGGCAAAGCGGTTGTATAATAATTCACATATTAGGGTTATAAAGTGAATTTTATTCCTTAATATTGTATCAAAACAAGGCAAAAAAAACGAATATTTATCAAAAAAGGAGAACACAAAATGACGAGAAGAAAAGTTTTTATCGCTTTCGCAGCGGCAGTTATGATTCTCGTGTTGACAGCGGCTTTGTTCGTTGCTTGTGACCAAACCAAGACTTACACCGTCACCTTCAAGGACGGCGAAACGGTCGTAAAAACGGCTTCGGTCAAAGACGGCGCAACCATTGCCGACGCAGATCTTCCCGCAGATCCCACAAAGGACGGTGCGGTGTTTGAAGGTTGGTTTGACGACGACAAAGCATTC
>CAVKIG010000012.1:0-29222 GCA_963656415.1 bacterium
ATATTAAATATATAATTATATAGTTAAAACATTATTAAAAAATCTATAAATATTATACAGATGTGTAAGAATTTTTCAAGGGGTGTTTCCATTTTCCCCACATTGTGCAAAACGCTTGCTTTTTTGCTTTGAAATTCTTATGATTGTGGTATGCGTCAGGTGCGCTTTTAGGAAGGTATATGGGAAAACTCAAAATCAACAAAAACGATGCCGTATTTGCGACGAAGTATTCCATTATGCTCGTCGTTCTTGCATTTATAAGAGCTTTTTCGACGTACGTTTTCGTCAATCCCAACGGCTTTGCTCCGGGCGGACTCGGCGGACTTGCGTCAATCATTCACTTTGCAATCACAAAGTCGAACGACCCGAAACTTCTTGCACTTGCGTCTTCCCTTTTTGACCCGGGCATTTTGACGATTTTGATGAATATTCCCTTCCTTATCGTCTCGTTTTTCGTGCTCAACAAACGCTTTGCGTTCAACACGACTTGCGTCGTTTTGGTGTATTCGGGCTTTATGTATCTTCTCGGCAGAGTCGGTTGTCCGCAATACGACGCCGAAGGCGAATACGGTCTTATGCTCATCGCGGCTCTTGCAGGCGGCGTACTTTCGGGCATAGGTTGCGGATTTATGTTCCGCTCCAACATGAGCATGGGCGGCACCGATATCATTGGCAAAATCATATACAAGCACAATCCGGCGGCGCATGCGCAATACTGGATTTTGCTTTGCGACTGCATTGTCGCTACGTCTTCGGGCTTTATAGGTCTTATAGGTCTCGATACGTCGGCAGGCGCAACCGCAGTTATGACGAGCATGCTCTCGCCTATCTTTTACTCTTTCATCTCACTGTTCGTTCTTTCAAAGGTTTCCGAGTTTTTGGAATACGGCATTCTTGCGTCTTTGGTATTCACCATCATCACGGACAAACCCGACGCAATCGCAAAAGAACTCTCCGTCAAACTTCATCGCGGCGTGACGATAACAAAGGCAATCGGCTACTATACGGGCAAAGAACACAACGTGCTCGTGTGCGTGACAAGCAAAAAGCAAATCAACAGCGTCAAGGCGATTGTCACCGCTTGCGACCCCAATGCATTTATGTACATCACAAAAGCGGGCGAAGTGTCCGGCAAAGGTTTCGGTGGCAACAGGCTCGTCAAAGAAGAACATCACGCCGAGCAAACCGAGCAAACTCCCCAAGCCGAAAACGAGTATTCGCAAGACACGCAGGCAAACGATTGAGTTTTTCTCGATTGTTCAAAACTTCGCATATATCGCACGCGTATAATCCGTTTTATAAACTCGTACGATAAAACTTAATAAGCACAACAAAAAAGCGAGAACGACGTTCTCGCTTTTTTCATAGTCTTTCGTTTTTCAATATTGCAAAATCTCGATAGGTTTTGAAATGATTTTCGTTGCTCCGCTTCTTTTAAGCAACTCTCTGTCTCTAAATCCCCACGCCACGCTCAGACAATCCATATCCGCGTTTTTTGCGGTGGCGATGTCCACTTCGCTGTCTCCGATATACAACGCGTCTTCTTTTCGCACTCCGAATGTATCGAGCACAAGCAACACCGTGTCCGGATAGGGTTTCTTTCTCACGCCGTCTTTCTGTCCTGCCACAAAATCGAACAATCCGTCGAAATAGTCCTTTGCAAGTTCCTGCACGGCACTGTCCATTTTGTTAGATACGACGGCGCATTTCGCACCCTGCTTTCTTATCTCGCATATCACGTCTTTTATGCCGTCGTAAGGTCTCGTATGGTCGGCGCAATGGTAAAAATAATGCTGCTTGAAAACGTCGAGCACCGCAAGCGTCGTTTTAGTATCAGTGCCGCTAGGCACACTCAACTCAACGAGCCGTTGCACTCCGTTGCCTGTTCTGTCTGCAACTTCCTTGTCCGAAAGCGGCGGGAAATCAAACACCGCAAGCGCATAATTCACACTTATGGCAAGGTCTTCGAGCGTATCGAGAATCGTACCGTCAAGGTCGAATATATATAATTTTCTCTTCATCTTTCGTTTGAATTGACTTTTCCGATTACACTTGGAAGAGTTTGTTTTTCATCATATATTGATTCATCTCTTCGTGTTTTTCGCCGTCGAATTTGCGTTCGCGTTGCACTCTTGCCGGAACGCCCGACACCAACATAAAATCGTCCACGCTCTTCGTGACGATGGCCCCCGTTGCAACCACTGCTCCCGTGCCGAGTTTCACGCCGGGCAAAATCGTTGCGTTGGTGTACACTTTTGCATAATCGCCTATTTCCACTCCGTTGTATTCTCTTTGCATATGGTCGTGTTCGCTGTGCGAGTGCGTGAAGATTTTGACGTATTCGGTAAGCATCGCAAAATCGCCCATTTTCACGCCGCCTTTCGAGTCTATGAAACAGCCCGAGTTCCAACTCACGTTTTCGCCCACTTCTATGCGATGTCCGTAGTTGAATCTGCATCCTTCGTTTGCCACGAAGCCGTCTCCGCATTTCTTGAAGAGTTTTTTTGCGATAATTGTTCTGAAAGGCACCGCAAAAGCGCAGTTCACTCCAAGCGGCACGCGGTCTATGCTATCCCACAAGATATGCAAGTTGCGTTGCTCTTCGGTGTACGGATTTTCGTCGCTCATCGGCATATAATCGCCCCAGAGTTTGAAAGTCTTTATAAGCTCTTCGTCGTATCCGTTTATGCCGATAAGTTCAAACGCTTTCACGGTATTTTTTGCGCTCATACCGTCGTCGGCAAGTTGTTGAAATATTTTCAGTTTTTCGTCTATAACGCTCATAATTCCGTTTTATCTCCGTTTTTGGTATATATAAAGTTCGTTTTGTTGCAAAACACGACTTTAATTGATTTTCTCAATCGTTTCGATTTCGCAAGGCTTTTACAAACGACTCTTATTTTTCCACACTGAATTTATACTCGGTTTTCGCTTGATATTTTTTGCCTTTTTCAAGCGTCATACTCTCAAAAGACGGCACGTTGCATGCGTTCGGATAGCCTTGCGTTTCCATGCAAAAAGCGGATTGATAATCGTACACTTTCTTTCCGACGAGTCCTTCAAGGAAGTTGCCCGTATAGAATTGCATGCACGCTCTGTCCGTGAACACATCCATTTTCACGCCGCTCTTTTCGCTGCGTGCGCTTGCGACTTTTCTGAATCCTTTGCCGTTAAGCACATAGTTAAAATCGTATCCGCGCGCAATTTTCAGCATGTGTTCGTCTGCCTTTATATCCTTGCCGATTTTCTTTTCTTTCGTAAAATCGAACGCCGTCTCGCGCACGTCTTTGAGTTCGCCGTGCGGAATAAGTTCGTCGTCAACGGCGGTGAGATAATTTGCGTCTATAAACACTTCGTGTTGGAGCACGCTTTCAAAATCTCCGTCGAGATTGAAATACGCATGGTTCGTAAGCGAGCAAATCGTGTCTTTATCACACGTCGCTTCGTATTCGAGAACGAGCGAATTTTCGTTTGTGAGAGTATACGTCACACTCACTTTCAGATTGCCGGGATACCCTTCTTCTCCGTCCTGCGAAACTCTTTCGAGTTTAAGACTTGCGCCGTCGAGAATAGTTGCATTCCATATGCGCGAATCGAAGCCGCACTTCCCGCCGTGAAGATGGTTGTTGCCGTCGTTCTTGAAAAGGTCGTACTTCTTTCCGTCAAGCGTAAAAGTCGCTCCGCCTATGCGGTTGCCCACTCTTCCGATAACCGCGTTGAAATACGGGTTTTCGCCAAGAAATCCATCAGGCGTGTCAAATCCTGCCACAACGTCAATCATCTCTCCGATTTTATTCGGAACGAGAAGTTTTGCAATACGTGCGCCGTAAGTGATTATCTGTGCCTTAACGCCGTTGTCGTTTTCGAGTTCGTAAAGTTCGATGCCTTTGGGTGATTTTGAAACGTAAGTAGTTTTCATAATTTTGCCTATATGTGATTTGTTATTTCGAGTTTTCGTTTTCACTCTTCGTCCCGAGCCGTTTTCTGTGTTTTCTTTATCTTCGGCATTGTCAGAGAGTAACTCATATCGACGAGCATCTTTATTTCTTCTTCGTCCGCAAGAGACAAAACGACGCTTATCCAGTTTGCCTTGTTCATGTGGTAGGCGCGATACACGCCTTTATCGAGACAAAACGAATCGATGAGAGAGGGCACGCATTTTAGATTTACTACGTCCACGTTCTCGTTTTTGTCTCCGCCGAATTTGTCCATCGTCAAATCCATAACGAGAGCAAACCATTTTCTGCCTATCACGTGACGGAACACTCCGAAATTCGGCTTGTCAAGCCACGGATAGTCCGCTTTTACACCGTATGCATCGTATATGAATTGTTCAAATTTTTCTCTCGTCATACAACTTCACTTTCACGCAGTGAAAACCTCACTTGCGTAGCAAACTTCACTGTCCCCGACAACTTCACTCGCCGTCAAGCAAACTTCACTTTCACGCAGTGAAAACTTCACTCGCCGCAAGGCGAAATTCACTTTCTTTTCAGAGTCGCAAGCGTTTCGACATTGCTCGTTTGCGGAAACATATCGAATGGGGTTACGCTTTCGACGGCGTACTTTTCGGACAGTATTTTCAAATCTCTCGCAAGCGTTTGCGGATTGCAACTTATATATGCGATACGCTCGAAATTTGCGTCGTTCACCGCGTCGAGCACTCTCTTGTCACAGCCTTTTCGTGGCGGATCGAGCACGAGCGCAAGCGGTTTTGTCTCGTTTTTCTTCTTTTCAGATACTTCTCCGAGATAATACGGCGATTTTACAATGTCGTCGGGCAAATCGACTTCAACGTTTTCTTCATCCGTGTTTTCGTTCGTCACGGCAAGTCTTGCGACGTATTCGACGGCATCGGCGCACACATTGGTCACTCTGTCTGCGATATGCAAAGACTGCATGAGCGCATTTGCGTTTTTGGTTGCGTCGGGCACGATTTCAACGGCGGTGATTTTGGCATTTTCGAGCCTTTTTGCAATTTGCGCCGTCAAAAGTCCGACGCCCGAATACAACTCGACTATATCGCCGTCAAAGTCAGACAAAAACGCGCAAACTTTGTCGTATATCGCATCACGCACTTCGTCGTTGACTTGCAAGAAACTCAGCGGCGAAACAACCGCTTCGTACACGCCGAGATTTTGTTTCTGCTCTCTGCCCCACGCGAGTTTTGCACCGTATCCGAAAATGACGTTTGTGTTTTTCACGTTCTCGCTTACGAAAATTGTCACCGTTCCGAAGTCTTCTTCGAGTTTTCTTGCAAGCACTTCGAGTTTTGGCACGCGCGAGCCGTTGACTACGAGCGTAACCGTGAGCGTATCCAGTTTTCTTGCCACGACGTGTCGCAAAAGTCCCTTGCCCGACGTCTCTTCGTATACGGATATTTTTTCGTTGTTAGCCCACTCTGTAACATCCTGTATGAGAGTTGCCGCCCACTCTCCGTGAAGCGGACACCATTTCATCGGCACGACCGTATGCGTTTTTTTCTCGTAAAAGCCGAGCGAAACTCTGCCCGATTTGCTCTTGTACGCAAAAGGCAATGCGATTTTGTTGCGATATTCCCAGTCGTTGAGACGAACGACGTCATCCACTTTCACGTCAAGTCCGCCGATTTTTCTCAACGCGTTTTCAACGGACGATTTTTTGATTTCGAGTTGAAGTTCTCTAGTTACGTGTTGCAAGTCGCAACCGCCGCAACGTCCGAAATACGTGCATCTCGGCTTCACTCTTTCGGGAGACGGCTCGACCACTTCCACAAGCTCGGCAAAAGCATAATCCTTTTTTGCAAAACGAATACGTGCGCGCACCGTCTCGCCCTTTATGGCAAACGGCACGAACACCGCGTATGAACCGATTTTGACGATTCCTTCGCCTTCGCTTGCAAAGTCCGCAACTTTGCCTTCTATCACGTCTCCGACTGCAACGTTCAGCACTGCACTTTTCCTTTCAACGATTTTTTGTAGTTTTTCATAAACTTTTCCACTCTCGCAAAGCCTTTGCTCAAATCCACGCCTTTTTCGGCTTGCTTTTTGCCGTACCAGGCATACAATGCGAGCGCGTCTTTTCTTGCGGAAGCAAACGGAAATCTCAACACGTAGCAATGCGCCGAATTGAACAAACTCTTGCCAACGCAATACTCGTTTTGCACGCCTGCTTTGTCAAGAGCCTTTGCCATACGCTTGGCTTCTCCGAAACACAACGGGTCGGTTGCACCGCCGTTGTTGTAACTTTCGGGAAAATCCGCATTGAGATAATTGTAGGGATCGCTCTCCTTGTAAAACTCCCAGTTTCTGAACGCCTTTCTTGATTTCGTTCCCGAGAAATAGCGCACGATGAAAAGGTGCGTGCAAGGTATGCGATACATAACTTCGAAACTGAATGCGCCACTAATGAAAATGAGATTTGCAATCTTCGATTTCAATGCGGGCAGTCTCAATTTTTGTCTATATTCTTCACTTGACGACAGACAGCCCATGCAAGCGGCGAGATGTCCGCCCGACGAGTCGCCCGTCAAAGTGATATTGTTCTTGTCTATTTTGTATTCTTCTTCGTGGTCGCAAAGGAAGTTGTATGCGTCCACACAATCTTCAAGGTCTTTTGGAAAGAACACTTCGGGGCAAAGCCTGTGATCGATGACCGCAACCACCGCGCCCATAGCGGCAAAGCATCTTGCATATCCGTCTCGTCTGTTGCGATTGTGAATCATCCAACCGCCGCCCGGTATATCCATGACGACGGGCGATTTTTCGCCGACGGGATGCGACGGAAAATAGATGTCCATGCAAAGATTTTTGCCGTCAACCGTCTTGTACACAACGTCCTTTTCTACCTTAATCTCGTCGTTGAAAGGCGTGCGTCCGTTCGGCACGGCTCTTGCTTCTTCCACGACGTCGAACACGTCAGCCATAAACGGACGGCGCATCATGCCGTAATCTTTGCGAAAACTCTTTTCAAGCCTTTTGCTCTCTTGTTTGAGAGCCTTTTTGTCTTGCTTAAACTGCGCCTTTATTGTGCGCACTCTCATGCGAAGTTCTATTGGATTTAGTTCTTCTCGCTCGGTCTCGGCCACGATTTTGTCCACAAACTCTTTTTTTAGAGCGGTCTTATCGCGCCCGTACACAATCTTGAAATAGTCTTGTTGATTCATATCTTTCCCCCTGATACGATTTTGTTTTTGCACGCAAAGTTGCGTATATCGGCGGTTTATCACATCTTTTTGAGAGAATAAACCGCCGATTGTGTTTTATATATGGTTTTTCAAGCCGTCAAAGTCAAGCGTGATTATTTGCCTGCATAGACTTTTTTGAGTCTTGCAAATCTGGGAAGTCCGTTTTCAAGCGGTGCTTTTGCGTCGCCTTGAATGAGCGGAAGCGCGTATTTGACAAATTCGTCGCTGACATAAGTTCCGTCGTTGGTTATCCACTCTGCCGGCACTTTCTTTTCGGTGTTTGCGGCAAGTTCGAGCGGCATAAGCACGTTTTCGCAATGATAGTTTCCCTTCTCGTCAATGACGCGTTTGAAGATGACCATCTTGTCGGTTTCGCCTTCGCATGCGCTCTTGACCGCAAACGCACCTGCGTTGAACGCTTCTTCAACGTCCGTTTCGCTTGCAAGGTGCGCACCGCATCTTTGCATAAGGCTGAGTTCGATGCCGCGAGTCTTGAATCCCGTTTTTTGTTTGATGAGATTTGCAAGGATAGATGCGACGCCGCCGAGTTGAGCGTGACCGAAACTGTCTCTTGCCGCTTGTGCGCCAAGGCTTTCGCAGATGAGCGTACCGTTCTTGTCGTGAATACCTTCGGACACGACCGCTATGCACTTGTTGCCGTTCTTTGCGCACACTGCCTTGACGTCTTCGACAAATTTGTCAACGTCAAAATCACTTTCGGGAAGATAAATAAGGTCTGCGCCGAGTCCGTTGACTCCGGCAAGAGCCGCCGCCGCAGTGAGCCATCCTGCGTGTCTGCCCATCGCTTCTATGACGCACACCATAGGCGTGTCGTACACTTTTGCGTCAAGGTTGACTTCCATAACGGTGGTTGCGATGTATTTTGCCGCGCTTGCGTATCCGGGGCAATGGTCTGTGCCGTAAAGGTCGTTGTCGATCGTTTTGGGAACGCCCACGACGTTGCACTCATAACCCACCGATTGCAAATATTTGCTTATCTTGTTGCAGGTGTCCATGCTGTCGTTGCCGCCGTTGTAGAAGAAATAACGCACGTCGTATTTCTTGAACACTTCGAGAATGCGCTTATAATCGGTGTCGTCCACGTCTGCGTCTTTAAGTTTGTATCTGACAGAGCCGAGCGCGGAAGACGGCGTATATTTGAGAAGTTCGAGTTCCTTGGGATCTTCCTTGCTCATATCGAAGAATTTTTCGTTGAGAAGTCCGATGATGCCGTGTTCGAGACCGTAAACCGCCGTGACGTTGCCTTGTTTGAGTGCTTCGGTGAAAACACCTGCCGCACTGCTGTTGATGACTGACGTAGGTCCGCCGCTTTGACCGAACATGCATGCGCCTTTCAAATTTTTCATAGTATCTCCTTTTGTCTATATTGACAATTTAAGTTCGTATTTTCTCGTGCGGAATATCCGCCGATTTGTTCACGCTTATTTACCGATTATTTGCTGATAATCTGCGCGAGTTCGTAGAGTTTTTGGTCAAAACCTTTCTTGCAGGCAAGTGCTTCGAGAACGGTCGTATCGAAGATTTCGCCGCCCTTTATGCCGATAACCCTGCCGCTTTGACCGCATTCGACAAGTTCAACCGCGCGGCAAGCCATTTTTGCGGCAAGCACTCTGTCTTCAACCGTCGGAATACCGCCGCGTTGCATCCATTTCAAAGCCATATGATTGACGCGTCTTCCCGTTGCGTCGCTTATTTTCTGAGTAAGTTCGTCGGTGAGTTCGGTTTTGCCTTCCGCAAGCACGATGATTGACGAAGATTTGCCCTTGTCAAAGCCTTGTTTTATGCTTTCGGCAACCGCGTCCACGTCCGTTTCCACTTCGGGAACGATGACGTATTCCGCACCGCCTGCGACCGCGCTGTTGAGAGCGATGTTTCCGCACTCTCTGCCCATGACTTCGAGAATCATGATTCTGTCGTGAGAAGTTATCGTGTCGCGAAGTTTAAGGATTGCGTCAACAACCGTGTTGCACGCCGTGTCGAAACCGATCGTGCTGTCGGTGTATCCCATATCGTTGTCGATAGTTCCCGGGATGCCGATGACGTTGAGTTTCGTTCCTTCGTGCATCGCTTCGACGCCGCGGAAAGAGCCGTCGCCGCCGATGACGATAAGATTTTCTATGCCGCGTTTCAAAAGATTTTCAACCGCCGCATTCATAACTTCGGGTTCTTTGAATTCGGGGCATCTGGACGAGCGAAGAATAGTGCCGCCCGCATGCACGCAGTTGGAAACGCTGGAATATTCCATCTTGAAAATTTCGTCGTTCACCATGCCTTTGTATCCGTGCTTCACGCCGTACACTTCATATCCTTGATCGAGAGCGTATCTCACGCATGCACGCACGCATGCGTTCATACCGCTTGCGTCGCCGCCGCTGGTAAGCACCGCCACTTTTTTGACCTTGCTGGTGTTCTTTGCCATAAACTACTCCTTTTTGTATGTATAAAAATTTTATTTATTTTTGACGACGTATTTGACTCTGCTTGCGCCGAGAACGTCCTGCAATCTTGCAAGAAGGTCTTCGCATACGTCGACTTTTTGTGCGAATTCGAGAAGTTTCGATTGTCCGTCTCTCTTGACTTGCGCCTGACACGGCGTGTTCCCCGGATGAAGTGCCAAAACGTCGGACACCATATCCTTTTCCACTCCGCTCTGAATGAGAACGTAAAGAATTCCGTTGCTCTTCGGCGCGTTCCGAACGGGTGCGGAAGCCTTTTCAATAGCGCCGTCCTGTTGCCATATTTCAACTTTTTCTATGCTGATCTTCGCTTCGCTTTCGTCTCTAAGGTCGATCTTTCCGACTATCTTCAACGGACAGTCCGCACTGAGCAAATCACCGTATTTCTCGTATGCGCGCGGATACATCGAAAACGAGATTGACCCCATTCTGTCTTCCACTCTTCCGACTGCGAATTTCTGCTGTTTTGCCGTTGCTTTTTTCTCGAACGACGACACGACGCAGCCGAATTTCACCGTCTTGCCTGCAAGCGACTGGTCTATGACGGTCTCGGTGTTTCCGTCTTCGTCGGCAGATTCCACAAACAACATGCTCGTGTCGAAATCAAACTCGTGTCTGGTGTCGCTGTAATCGTCGAGCGGATGTCCCGAAAGATACATTCCCAACACTTCTTTTTCGTATTTGAGAATGTCCGCTTTTGAATATTCGGGCGTTTCGGTGTATTTTATCTCTTCGTCTTCGATGAGTTCGTCAAAGAGCGAAAGTTGTCCCGAAATCTTGCTCTTTTTATCCGATAGCACGGTGTCGAGAATGCGCTCGTAAGACGCCATAAGCGTTGCTCTCGTCTTGCCGAAGCAATCGAGTGCGCCGCCTTTTATCAGGCTTTCCACCATACGCTTGTTCACCTGTCCCGCGCATCTGTCAAGGAAGTCCCTTATGTCCTTAAACGCGCCGTTTTCCGCTCTTTCGCTCAGCACGAATTCCATCGCCTGCTCGCCCACGTTCTTTATGCCCATAAGCCCGTAACGCACGTTTTCGCCTTCTATGGAGAAGTTCTTTTGCGAGCGGTTTATATCGGGCGAGAGAGTCTTCACGCCCGTGCGTTTGAGATAGTTCATATAGTGCTTCACTTCGTCGGCGTTGGTGATACGATTGTTGACGACAGCCACGATGAAGTGAGTGGGATAATAGCATTTGAGATACGCCGTCTGATAGGTCAAGAAGGTGTATGCCGCAGCGTGCGATTTGTTGAACGCGTAACTTGCAAACTTCAATATTTGATCGAACAAGTGGTTTGCAATCTCTTCGCTGACGCCGTTTGCCACTGCGCCGGGGACGTATTTGCCCGTCTTGTCGCCGTCGAGTTTACCGCCGTGCAAGAAAATATCGCGTTGCTGTTCGAGAACGGAAAGTTTCTTCTTTGCGATAGCACGTCTCATGATGTCCGCGCCGCCGAAACTGAATCCCGCAATCTTTTGAGCGATTTGCATGACCTGTTCTTGATACACGATACAGCCGTAGGTGTTTTCAAGGATGTCTTTAAGAAGCGGATGCGCGTATTGCACTTGGTCGGGATGACGTTTACCTTCCAAAAACAAGTCGATAAACTGCATGGGACCGGGACGGTACATCGAAATGCCTGCGACGACGTCTTCGAGACAGTCGGGCTGCAACTGCGCCATAAAGCGTTTCATACCGCCGCTTTCAAGTTGGAACACCGCTTCGCAATCTCCCGAAGCGATGAGTTCGTACACTTTGTGGTCTTCGTATCCGAGTTTGTGGAAGTCAAGGTCTATGCCCTTGTCCGCTTTTATGAGTTTCAACGCTTCGTCGATGTCGGTGAGCGTTTTAAGCCCCAAAAAGTCCATTTTGAGAAGACCGAGCTCTTCGACGATGACTTTGTCGAATTGAGTCGTGACGATAGGACCGTTTCTCGACAAAGCGCAATGTTCGACGATAGGGTCTGCGCAAATAACGACGCCCGCTGCGTGCATCGACGTCTGTCTCGGCATACCTTCGAGTCTCATTGCAACGTCAATTACCGACCTTGCCGTCGGGTTGTTGTCGTATATCTTTTTGAAGTCTTCGCTGTAAAATTCGCTGCCTTCGGTGAGCACCTGCGGAAGAAGCGGTTTGCCCATTGCAGGGATTTCTTTCACCCAGTTTGCAGACTCTCCGTACGGCACGTCAAACACGCGCGCGACGTCCTTTACGACAGCCTTTGCCGTCATCGTGGAATACGCGATAATTTGCGAAACGTTGTCTTTACCGTACTTTTTGATGCAATAATCTATGATTTCTTGTCGTCTGACAAAGCAGAAGTCCACGTCGAAGTCCGGCATCGAAACGCGCTCTTCGCTCAAAAATCTCTCAAAGAGCAGGTTGTATTTGAGCGGATCGATGTCGGTGATGCCTATGCCGTACGCAACGATAGATCCGCAGCCGCTTCCGCGCCCCGGGCCGACGGGAATTCCCATTTGTTGCGCCGCATGCACGTAGTCCCACACGATAAGGAAGTATCCGTCAAATCCGCACTTGTGAATAACGCCGAGTTCGTATTCGAGACGTTTTGTAATTTCGTCGTTGATGTATCCGTATTTTCTCTTCACGCCTTCGTATGCAAGGTCGCGAAGATATTGCGCTTCGTCTCTGTCTCCCATCTCTTCGTTGGTGTATTTAGGGATGATTGACGAGTGCTTCGTAATAAAGTAATCTCCGTCCACTTTGTCCGCAATTTCGCGCGTGGACGCGATTGCTTCGGGGCACCAACTGAAAAGTTCCGCCATTTCGTCGCCCGATTTGAGATAGAACTCGTCGGTGTCGAAACGCGCGCCGTTAATTTCGCTCTTTTTGCAGCCGAGCGTTATGCACATCATGGTGTCCTGTATGTCGGCGTCTTCCTTTTCGATGTAGTGAACGTCGTTTGTGGCAACCACTTTCACGCCTATCTCTCTTGCGATTTGCACGAGCGGATTCATGACGATTCTGTCTTCGGGCAGATGGTGGTCTTGAAGTTCGATATAAAAATCACCGGGCGCAAACGTGTCTCTCATCTCGATTGCAACCGCCTTTGCTTCTTCGTATTTTCCTTCAAGCAAAAGACGCGGAATTTGCCCAGCAAGACACGCAGAAAGGCAAATCAAACCTTCGCTGTGTTCCTTTATATGCTTGAAGTCGATACGCGGCTTGACGTAAAAACCGTCAACGAAAGCCATTGACGATAGTTTCATCAGATTTTTGTATCCCGTCATATTTTTTGCAAGCAAAATCAGGTGATAACGCTTTTTCATGACGTCCGCAGTCTTCTGATACATATCGTCGGCAACGTAGAATTCCTGTCCTATAATCGGCTTGATTCCGTCCGCTCGGAGCACCGACACGAACGTATGCGCACCGTACATATTGCCGTGGTCGGTGATTGCCACCGCATTCATTCCGCGCGCTTTCAGAGCGTCGCAGAGCGGGTGCGTCTTTATCGTCTTTTTGGGGTCGTTGGGATCGGGCACGACTTGCAAAAGTCGCACCGCACCGTCAAGAAGACTATATTCGGTATGTAGATGAAGGTGTACGAAATCTGTCATTATTTTCCTTTCGTATTGTTTTTTGTATAGCTGTCTTTCCGCAATTATTAATTGTTAATTACTAATTGTTGATTTAATTGATTCCCGCCATTTCCACAAGTTTTCTGAGTCTGTGATTAAGGCAACTCTTGCTCACTCCAAGTATCTCGGCAAGTTCGCTCATAGACGCTTCGGGATGTTCCGCTCTTGCGTCGGCAGTTTCTTTCAGCGCAGGCGCAAGGTCGTCGAATTCGTCTCTGTTTTTCAACTCTCCTATCGCAAGGAGATGTTTGCTTGCCGCCGTAAACGTCTTATCGAGATTTGCCGTTTCGCAGATTATCACGCGGTTAAGGCTGTTTGACGTCTCTCTTTCGTCGATTATGGCTTGCAGTTTCAGCGTGCAGTCCACAAGGTCGAGAATTGCAAGTATCTTCACGATTTCGTCTTTATCCTTGACGTAAACGAGCTTGTGTTCTCCGCGTTCGCTCATGCGCGTGTTTATGCGAAGGTCGCTCAAAAGTTCCATGACGTCCTGCGCAAAAAGGTCGTCGTCGAGTTGCAATTCAAAGTGGTATCCGTCGCGCTTTTCGCTTTGGTCGAGAGTTGACGGGACGTATACGCTTCCCGCTCCGAGAAACAATCCTTTGAAATATGCGATTTTGCATTTTTCGCTTCCGGTCAAATCGCGCGGCAGTTCTTCGATAAATCCGAGATACTCGTCGGCGTTCACGCTCATAAGACCGAAATCGACGAGTGCTTGCTTGGTAAAGCCCGACGGCACTTGAAGAATACAAGCTTCTCCACCCGTTTTGGATTTTTCAAGAGACAATTCAAATTCGGCAGGATAAACCGCTTTGAACAAATCCACCACTTTCACGCCTTCGTCATAGGTGTCAAGCGAAAGACACAGATTCAGTCTTTTTTTCACTATCTCTATGCTTCCGCACGTCTTTGAGAGCGCGCTCAAAAACGCGATTATTTCATCTTTATTTGTCGGCAAAACTCCCAAAAGTTCCGTCCGTGCCATATCTTTGAAACTAATTTTCAAATCCATTTTCACACCACTCTTTTTTATCCTTGAATTTCGGAGCGTTCCCGTTTATGCCGAACACCCTTTTCCCCTCTATTCCGTGTCTTTGAATGAAATCTATTATTTTTTCGATTTTGCCCGTTTTTCTCGTGTCGTGAGCGTCCGTGCCCACAACAAAGTTCACTCCGCTATCTCTCAAATCATCCGCAAACTCTTCGAGCGCGTCAATATGCTTTTCATTGAGTTCCACATATGCGCCGACTTCTTTTGCCTTTTGCGCCACCTTTTTGATGTCTATGAGCGCGCGATGATTGAGATGCGCCAGCGTGTCTATGGGAAATTTATCAAGAGCCTTTATATACGCCGCCGTGTTGACTTCTTTGAGTTTTTGTCTTGTCTTTATGCCGCAAAATCCGTTTTCAAACAGCCACTTTCTGTCGTATCCGCCACGCTTTTCGCCATTGAAGCCGATGTAGCGATGAAAGCCCACAATCAGCACGTCGCACCGCCTTACGATGTCGGCAGGTATATCGATATCGCCGAGCGTGTTGACGAGATTCGCTTCCACGCCGTGCAAAACGCGCACTTTGCAATTCAGTGCGGAAATCTCTCGCTCCTGCTTTTCAAACTTCTTTTCCGTCATATGAAAAATCGTGCTTGCAAAGCCGTGGTCGGTGATTGCAATTGCTTCAAGTCCCATCTCGTCCGCTTTTTTTGCGTGCGCTTTTATAGAGCAACGCCCGTCGCTCGCCGTGGTATGAAGATGAAAATCGCCGCTTACTCTCATTTTCGTCCTTTTGCGTTTTTCTCTCGGAATTTACAGAACGCATATATGCGTATACGCGCGTACGCCTATGCGCAATCAAAATTATTGTATATTAAAAATAAGTTTTAATCAACAACTTATTTACACTTTCTTCTGCTTTTTTCAATCTCGCACAAACCGTAAGTTTTCTCTCAATACGTTACGAATTCTTCTTCAAGCGTTATGCCGAACGTCTCGAACACCCGTCTTTTGCACTCGTTTGCAAGTATAAGATAATCGCTTGCGTTTCCGTTTCCCGTGTTTACGATAAAATTCGCATGCATTTCGCTTATCTGCGCTCCGCCTGCTTTTACGCCTTTAAGGCGGCAATCTTCAATCAGTTTTCCGCTCGGTATTTCCCCGTTTTTGAACGTACTCCCAAGCGACGGCAACGCCGGTTGTTTTTCTCGCCTTTTTTCAAAGTATACCTTTGCCGCTCTTTCGCTTTCGCCTGCAAGACAGCATTTAAGTTTCATCTTTGCACCGAGTATAATCCCGTCTGCACCGCGCCTATATCCCCAACCGATTTCATCGCTTTTTCTGACGCAAATAACACCCTTTTCGACAAGACTTCCCATGCCCGTTTCTTCAAAAAAATCGTCGTTAGTTTCTTTTATAAAGTCTTGTTTATTGATCATCGTTTTTCTGTTATTCATTTTATCGAAATTTGCAATATCGGCATTTAATATATAAATTTCATCGATATAATCTTTCGTTTGTGTCAAAAACGCACTCGCATTCATCTTTATTGCCCCGCCGACGGAACACGGCACTCCGCTCAAAAATTCAAGTCCGCAAAGTCCTTTGCGTCTTCCTTCAATCATAACTTTTCTCACGCTTGCACCGCTCAAAGCATACGCGCGGTCTTTCTTTATTTTCACCTTGTCAAGACTTCTCGTGTCAATAAAAACCGTATCGCACAAGCCGTCGGGAATAAGCGTATTCGAGCCTTTTGCAAGCATTGCGAATTCTATCTTTTCTCTTTTGAAAACTTCAACCGTTTCGCACAATTTTTCAACGCTTTCGGGGCGCACGACGATTGCGTTTCCACCGCCTTTATACGTCGATAATTCTCTTGCGTTTTTCACGTTGAAATCTATTTGCAAATCCTTGAGCACCGACATCTTTTCGTTCATACGAAATAATATGAGTTTGACTTGCAATATGTGTAAAACTATAAAAGAGCAAACAAAAATGCCTGCTCCTTCATAAATATAACTGTCTTTATTGATTTTTATTCTTCTTTCTCCGCTTCGTCTTTGGTTGTATCGTTGCCGGTTTCCTGCTTTTTCGCGGCGTTGAGTGAAGACAGAATTCTTTCCGCCAATGCGTGCGACACGCCGTCTACGCTTGCGATTTCTTCTGCCGTTTTCAGTTTTATCTCTTCAACCGAGCCGAACTCGTTTATCAGCCTTGCGCACAACACTTTGCCAACGCCGTCGATGTCTCTCAATGCGCTCTCGCTTAGGTGCTTGCTTCTCAGATTTCTGTGGAAAGTGATTGCAAATCTATGCGCTTCGTCTCTTATTCTCTGCAAAAGTTGCAGCGCAACGCTATCTTTGGGAAGGACAACGGACGTTGTCGGCGCACTGCCGAGAAACACTTCTTCTTCACGCTTTGCAAGCGACAAAATTTCTATATCTTCTCTTCCCGTTTCTCTTTGCGCTTCCATAGCGTAGGCAAGTTGCCCTTTTCCGCCGTCTATAACGAGAAGGTCGGGCGCGGTTGACAGGCTCTCGTCTTCGCTCACACCGATTTCGTTCAGTCTTCGCGTCAACACTTCTTTCATACACGCAAAGTCGTTGTTCCCCGCAACCGTCTTTATTCTGAATTTTCTATAATGCGATTTTTTCGGTTCTCCGCCAACGAACACGACCATGCTCGCAACTTTATCCGTGCCCGATATGTGCGATATGTCGTAACATTCCATACGGTTAGGCAAAGTGTGCAGATTGAGAATTTCGCCCAGTTGTTTCACCGCGCCTTGCGTTCGCAAAGTCTTTCTCTCTTCCTGCGTGCCGTGTTTCGTCATAGCGTCGTACGCATTTGAATGTGCAAGTTCGAGAAGTTGCTTTCTCACGCCCTGTTTCGGCTCGACCACGCGCACGGTATGGTGACAAAGTGCATTTATCGCGCTTTCGAGACTTTCCGTATCTTCAACGCAATCGGTGACGATTTCGTCACAAAGCGGAGCGTTGTTTTGATAATACTGCAAAAGATAACTCGCAATGTCTTCGTCCGCGCTTTCCGCAATGACGTTTTCACCGCCGACGAGTTTTCCGCCGCGAACGACGAGCATATTGATTGCCGACACTATGCCGTTCGTCTCGAATGCGAATATATCGAGATTGAAATCTTTGGGAAGCGAACTCACCTGTTTTCTGACGAGTTTGTCGAGAAGCTGCAATTTGTTGCGGTAATTCAGTGCGACTTCGAAATTCTCTTCTTCGGCAAACTTTTTCATTTTCTCGGTGAGTACTCTTTCGACTTCTCGGTCGTTGCCTTTCAAAAAGTCAATCACTTTCTGCATCTCCGCCTTATATTCTTCTTCGCTCACCTTTCCCGAACAGGGCGCGATACACCTTCCGAGATGTGCGTTGAGACAAGGTCTGGACGGTTTTGACAAATCGCGATTGCAGTCTCTCACGGGAAAAGCCGTGTGTATAAGGTCAAAAATATCTCTGACGTTCACCGATTGCATATAAGGTCCGAAATATTTCGCGCCGTCGTTTTGCAATTTTCGCACGAGTTTTATTGTCGGATACGACTCTTTCATGTCGATACGCAAAAACGGATACGCTTTGTCGTCTTTAAGAAGAATGTTGTATCTCGGCGTATGTTTTTTTATAAGGTTGTTTTCGGTGAGCAATGCGTCAACTTCGCTTGCGCAGATTATATAGCGAAAATCGGCAACGTGTTCGAGCATCGCCATAACCTTTGCCGTTCGATTTGAAAGGTTGAAGAAATAAGAACGAAGTCTGTTTTTCAGATTCTTCGCTTTTCCGACGTAAATAATCCCTCCGTTTTCGTCGAGCATCATATACACGCCCGGATCGTTAGGCACGTCTTTAATTTTCGCTTTGAAGTCAACCATATCTATTCTTTTTTGCGTTTCGAAACGTTTTATCCGCCTGTTGTTTGCATTTATTGTAACACTTATCGTGTTTTATTAATGCTATCTTGCCGTTGCTATTTACACTTTTCGTGTTTTATATTTGGTATTTTACGTGATTTTTAGTCTATTATGAGCAATACAAAACACAATGCGTGTATTTATGCATATATTTGATTTATGCACACTTTCTCGCAAATTCATCGCTCATAGACGGGTTGACGGTTCCTTTGTATTCGTTGAGTGCGATTATCTCTTTGCATTTTTCTGCGCCGATATAATCTCTCATGACGATATTCACGACGTCGAAATATTCCTTGTCTTTGAGAGACTTTACGAATGAAGACGCATTTTTATTGTGCGTGCCTTCATAAAACTTCGGGCCGATTATCGCAATCGGATCTGTGAGTTGCATTTGCATAACAAAGAATCCGCCGTTTGATTGTCTGAATTGCTCAACGTATTCGGGAATTGCCTTTTTAAGATAAGTCTTTGAGTCAAGACGATTGAGTGTGCCTTTATAGAAAGAATGAAGCGTGCTACCCGTTCTCGTTCCCGCATCGTTGTTTCTTGCAAACAGATAGTTGCGTCCGTTTATATATTCGCACTCGCTCGTATTCTTGAAATAATTGCCCCAAAACACCATTGCTTTCCCGCGAGCCGCTCCGACCGTCAATTCTTTTGCAAATTGCAAATCGGATTTTTCCGTGTCGTTGACAACGAGTTTTCCATTCAGTTTTTCATTGAGCAACGAATCCACGCCTTCCATCGAGCCGTCATTCTCAAAATGCTGAAAGTCGAGAAGCAACGTCTCGCTCGGATGATTTGTCAAAAACTCGGAGATTGCGTCGATTATCGGCAAAAAACTCATGCCTTTTATCGGACCGTGAAATACAACGAGGTTCCCGCCGTCGTTTTCAACTCTCAAATCGAAATATCTTACTCCGCACGCAAGCATTTCGGCAACCGTTCTGTTCTGCGTTTCTGCAGCCCACATCATGCCGACAGTACCGGCGTCGTGTGCTCCCGGGATAACCGTCTCGCACAAAAGCGCATCGTCGGAGAGATATTCCATCCACTCCGAAAGAAACGCTGTCTCTTCAGTGTTGTCGTATGCACGCGTCGTCGAGCCTGCCATTGTGCCGGCAACGATACCGATTGCAACCACTATGACAATCGGAATAATAATCGCAAGTTTTGCTTTCTTTGACATAACCGCTCCGTATAATCTTGTTATTACTTATTTTAACAGTTATATCATTCAAATGCAATAGCAATCGCACACCCGAAAGCAATTTGCGCTATATTCACAATGTTTTGCAATCGTTATTATTGCCAAACGACAATGGAAAATCACTCCTTGCAAATCTTATTTGTTGCAGAAGCAATTTCTCGTGTCATCGTCCGAAGTCGAAGACAAATTGTTTGTCATCGACAATGCGGCGAGAATTGCGAGCATAACGAAGATTTCACGCTGGCTCAAATCGCCGTCCTGCAAAAACACAAGCATTATTATCAGCAAAAACAAAAACCAATTGTCGTCAAACATAAAAAGCCCCCTTTGACTTTTTACCACAATATGCGAGCAAATCTTGCAAAGTTACAAATTTTTCGCAGTCGAATGCGGCTTATTATATAGGCATGGAACAGATAGATTTCGACACCGAACAAACAGTTTTAGACTATATTCCGCGCAATGCGACTTTACACTCGCTTGCAGAATTTTTCTCGGCATGCTCTGACGCAACGAGAGCAAAAATCATATGTGCGCTTTGTATCAGCGAAATGTGCGTAAGCGACCTTGCAAGAATTTTGTCACTCAATCAGACGACTTGTTCTCATCAACTGCGACTTCTCAAAGCGGCGGACATCGTCAAGCAAAGACGAGACGGAAAAATCATCTATTATTCGCTGAAAAACCGCAAAATAGAAAACGTGTTGCTTGCAGGCGTAGACTTTCTCGATTTGTAAAACGCACTATTGTTTTTCAAACAATTCTTATGCACTGCTCATTGACGTTCTACTGTCAAAACAAAACTTCGATTTTTCAAAATGACAAAATCGCATGTTTATCAATCGATTTTAAATTGATAAAACATCTTTTATGCAAATTATGATTTAATTGCATAATAAAAAACACAAGACTTTCCCCATACTGCCATGAGCAGACCTTCCTTAAAAAAGCGGCGGTGCATATATTGCGCCGCCGCTTTTATCTTGTTTTATTGCAATTGGAAATGCTTTTACTCTCGTTCGTTCTTGCCGTTTTCGTCGTCTTGGCTTTCGGTTTTACGCTCTTCATTTTCAGTCGTGCCTTCGCTTCCCGTCATTCCGCCTTTCTCTTGTTTGCTTTCGTCAAATTCACTATGCGGTTCGCTCGTTTTTGAAAACTCGTCAAACGGATTGTCTATTGCACGATCAATCTCGTCTTCGTCATCGTTTACGATAACGACGTCTTTCGAATCTTTCTTTTCGATTTTACGAAGCGCTTTCCCGACAAGCACGGCAATGCGCTTGTATATAAATTGAAGAGCAAAGTCTATTGCGACAAGCAACACCGTGCCGATAATTGCAATCGCCCAATACGGAATTTTGTCCGCTATCGACTCGTCAATCACAATGTTGTGACACACGAAATACAAAAGCGCGAGCGCACCGTTGATATAAATCACTTTGATTATAAGCGCAAGCCACCATTTAATCTTGTTTCGATTGTCATACAAAATCCCCGTGAGCACTGCCATCGGTCCGAAATACACAACGTATCCCATAACCGAAAATATATCGGGCGCGACCAAAAACGACAACCCCGCGGACACGAGATACGCAAGCACCGATGAAAGATAGTATTTTTGCGACGTCGGAATCATAAGCGCAATGCCGGCGGCAATAAAAAAAGCGACTGTGCTGTATCTTATCACAACGCCAAGCCACACGCAAAGCAAAGCCACAGCGGCGGAAATCCCCGCCAACGCAACTTTGTATATTCTCTCTTGTCTGGTAGATTTTTTCATTTTATTGATTTGCTATGACGGTGTAACAATTAAAATATTATTATGGATAAAACGCAATATTGAGATGAAGAGCAAGGAAGATGTCCCACAAACGGCAACCCTAATTTACCGAGCGTAAATGAGTTGACGGAGATGGGCATCTGACGCAGCTATTCGCTCTATCACGTTTTATTTTATAAAAACTCGATGTTGCGATAAAGAGCGCGGAAGGCGCGATTTGAACAAAACCCAGCGTACTGAGCGTACGCGATTTTGGGCAAATCACGGCTGACAAAGCTATTTGCGCAACAGCGAGTTTTTAGCAACAGCGGATGAGATCGCCGCCCATACACTCACAACAACAATCCGCACACCAAAGCGCTTGACACGCGGTGCAAAGTCCGTCCGCAACGGCGCCGTCGCGCTGAGTGTAGGTGCGGTCGGTTTGAGTCGAATCGGCGTTGTAAACTCCTTGCGCACCTTCTTTGTCGTATGGACGAGAACCGTCGATTTTCTTTTTCAAGTTGTCGAGAGCACGTTGATATTTCTCGTTTTGCGGCTCCATTTGAAGAGCGATTTCAAGTTGTTTTTTTGTGTCGTTGAGCCAGTTTTTCTCATAAAACACGACGGACTGATAATAGTGCCATTCTGCACCGCGATAGGACATATCGTCGAGAAGTTTTTGCGCTGTTTCTATGTCTTTTGAACGAATCGCTTGCTTGACTTGCTCGTAGGCGGACTCGCCTTCGCCCGTAACGGTTGCCGACTCGACAGCAATTTCCATTGCCTGCTGATATGCGTCGTCGAGTTGATTGAGCATGCTTGCCGCCTGCGCGCCGCTTTCTCCTTCGTCGAAAACATGAGCCTGATAATAGGCTCGTTTCTGTTTGTACGCTTCAAGGATTTCGCTTTGCGTAGCGTTTTTATCCACACCGAGAATCACAAACGGGTTAGTTGGCATTTTTCTTCTCCTTTGAGCAAACGCTCCATCTGCATTTTTATGCCGAGATAGACGGTGTTGCTGAGCACGCCTTCGTACTTGACGATGTTCATGGCGTTGTAACTGCCCACCATCTTGTTATACGTCGATTTCAACAAAAACGACAGTTCATCTGCGTTTTTGACAAGATAATCTTGCTTATTTGTACATTCGCCGTAATTGAGCAACAGCGGATTGTACCTGTTTTTCTTCTGGTCTTTCTCAACGTCGTCCACCGCATCGAGCAAATATACGAGCCGTCCGAGATTGTAGGTGAACGTGTCGATGACGTCGTCGGTCTTTATGAGAGAGCGAGTTATATCTCTCATAAGAGTGGCGAAAGTGTCGGCAACTCTGTCTATACTGTCGCACTTTTGTTTTTCAAGCGCATTGAGCGATGAAAAACTTTTCTTCATCATCTCGTCGATTTCGGGCAAGCGTTTTGCCGCTTTTCTCTTGCGAGCGGAGAGTCTCCACTTGATGAGAATACGCGATTTTTTGCCGTCGGTGACGTCGTCTTCCGCGTTGTAATAAACAAGCATAACGGCAATATCCGCCATTTTTTTGGACAATTCATCGGTGGACACAACCACCTTTTTCTTGCCGTTATACACGCACAACTTTCGCTCGAATTTCACGTCGAGATTTGCAAGCGAATGGATAAGCACGTTGTAGAACGTCACGTCGTAGTTGGTGCAAAGTCTGGTGATTTGCGACCCCGTCTCGCCGAGCGTTTTGCACAATCCGCAATAAAACGCCTGAAACACGTTGAAATCCTTTATATACATATTCTGTTTGTCGGGTATCACGTATCCAAACATTCTTTGCTCCTGTGTTACATATTAAAGTATGTCAATTAAACGCGCATTAAAATCAGACTTGCACGAATCCGACTTTTCTGTACACTTTTGCAAGCGTCTTGTTTGCGATGCGCATTGCCTGTTGCGCGCCGTTTCTCATGACGTCTTCGAGATAATCCTTATGCGACATGAGATACGCGTGTTTTTCTTGAATGGGACGGAGATATTCCACCACCGCTTCACCGACTTTGGTCTTGAAATCGGCGTATGATGCCCCTGCAAACTCTTTTTCTACGCTTTCGACAGGCGTATCGGTGATGACCGAATATATCGTGATAAGGTTGCTTATTCCCGGCTTGTCTTCGGCAAAGACAATGCTGTCTCCGCAGTCCGTCACCGCACGCTTAAACTTGCGCATAATATCGTCGGGCTTGTCTAGAAGGTGGATAACTCCGTTGGTGTTGTCGTCCGTCTTGCCCATCTTCGTGGTCGGATCGAGAAGATTGAAAATCTTTGCGCCTTGTTTGGGGAAAATTCCGTCGGGCACGACGAACGTCGGCGAATATTTGGAATTGAAACGGCAAGCGATGTCGCGAGCAAGTTCAAGGTGTTGTTTTTGGTCTTTGCCGATCGGCACGAGATCCGCTTGATAGAGCAAAATATCCGCCGCCATGAGCGTTGGATAGGTGAAAAGCCCGAGATTGACGTTTTCGGGGGCTTTTTGGCTCTTTTCTTTGAATTGAGTCATGCGGCTCGCTTCACCGAATTGCGTATTGCAATCGAGTACCCATGCAAGTTCGGCGTGTTGCGGCACTTGCGATTGCACGAAGAGAATGCTCTTTTCGGGATCGAGCCCGATTGCAAGGAAGAGTGCCATAAAATCGTAGGTGCGACGGCGAAGGTCCGCCGGCACGTTGTCCACGGTGATTGCATGCATATCCGCTATGGTGTAGATGCAGTTGTAATCGTCTTGCAGCTTGACCATATTTTTGAGCGCGCCGATATAGTTGCCGAGTTGCAAATCGCCCGTCGGTTTCAGTGCGCTATATACCACTTTTTGTTTTTCGTTTTCCATAAATATACCTTCAGTATGCTATGAGTACGTTTTGTATGCTTTTATTCTTTGCCCATTTCGTCCGCAACTTCGAGAACGACTTTTTTCGTCTCCGAGCGGTCGATAACTCTCGTGTGAATTTCCTTTGCTCCCTGCAACTCGTATATGCTTTCGGGACAGTCGAGCGCGGTGAGACTGAAAAGTTTCATAATTGCCTTATACGGGTCTTTTTCTCTTCCGCCGATTGCGCAAAGAACGTCAACCGGAAATTTGTACGGATTTGCCGTGGACACGATAATCGCCGTCGTTTCGTCGTCGGTCTCGCAAGAATAGTCGTTGTATACGCTTGCGGCGACCGCGGTGTGCGTGTCCATGATGTAGTCGTCAAGGTCGAAGAATGTAGCTATTGCGTTTTTCGTATCTTCTTCGTCCGCCCAGCCTGCTTCGAACTTTGATATATCCACTTCGTCGAGATTTATCTCGAATTTCCCGGTGGTCTTCAAGTCGGAATACAATTTGCGCACTTTTTCGTCGTCTCTGTCAAACAACTCGTATATCAACCTTTCAAGATTGCTCGATATGAGAATGTCAATAGACGGCGACATCGTTTTGTAAAAATCGCGCTTTGCGTTGTACACGCCAGTGTTGAAAAAGTCGGTGAGAACGTTGTTTGCGTTTGACGCGATTATGAACTTTTTCACGGGAAGCCCCATGCGATAAGCGTAATAGCCCGCAAGCACGTCCCCGAAATTGCCCGTCGGCACGACGAATTCCACTTCGTCTCCGAGAGATATCTCTTCCGCATCCACAAGGTCGCAGTATGCAGAAACGTAATATGCGATTTGCGGCGCAAGTCTTCCCCAGTTTATGGAGTTTGCGCTTGACATCTCGATGCCTTTGCTTTTCAGCGTATTTATGACGTCTTCGTCCGTGAAAATACGCTTGACGGCGGTTTGCGCGTCGTCAAAATTGCCTTTTATCCCGAAAACGTGCAAATTTTTGCCCTTTTGAGTGACCATTTGCATGCGTTGCATTTCGCTCACGCCTTCGCTTGGATAAAACACGACGACTTGAGTTCCGTCAACGTCTTTGAAACCTTCAAGAGCCGCTTTTCCCGTGTCTCCGCTCGTTGCGGTGAGAATCAACGTTTTGTCGGTTATGCCGAGTTTTTGCTTGCTTGCAAGCAAAAGATAAGGCAACAGCGTAAGTGCCATATCCTTGAACGCACAAGTCGGACCGTGCCAGAGTTCGAGCATAAAAAGCCCGTCTTCCACTTTCACGACGGGACAAGCGTCTCCGTCAAAGCGCGAATATGCCTTTGATGCGTACACCAAAAGCTCGTCAAAAGAAAACTCGTCCATATAAAGGGACAGAATTTTTGCGACGCGGGCGGGATAGTCGAGCGCGATAAGGTCTTCGAAGTCTTTTTCGCTTAAAATCGGAAACGACGACGGAACGAAAAGTCCGCCGTCATCCGAAATACCTTTTACAATCGCTTGGCTCGCAGAAATCTCAACTTTGGAATTTCTGGTGCTGGTGTATTTCATAACCGATCCTTACTTGCGAAGAAACTCCGGGAAATTCTCTTCGTTTTCGCTGACGGTGATCACGAATTGCGTATTCGTGTTCTTTGCCACTTCGCGAATGTCGTTGAAGAAGTCTTCCATTTCGAAAACGGTCTTGCCGAGCATTCTGTGTGCGCCGTCGATGTAGAGAGTTTCTATATCGTGGTTGCCTGCGAGCAGACCTTTGATGAAACCGATGAGTGCTTCTTCACTGATAGGTGCGTCGCCCTTCTTGAGTTGTTTGGCGTTGACCACGCGAACTTGATAACGGAGAGAATACATATATCTGTCCGTATCCGTCACAAAGACGATGTCGCCTTTTGCGGTTTCGACGTTGTCGTTTGCCATATCGATGATAATTTTGGTTTTGCCTGTACCTTTTGCGCCTGTGATGAATTTAATCATGTAGCACCTCCGTACTTATATTATATATAATATATCCGTCAATTTCAACCCGCAATTTTCGAAAATCGACACTTTTTCAAAAGTGGTGATTTTCTTGCGTTTTTACGGTTTGAAAATGCAAATTTTACTGCTTTTATCATACGAGAGTATGATATTTCCTTATTCTTCCACGTTTTCGAGCATCTTGTTCTGAAGAGCAATCTGCAATGCGGAAATCATCTCGTCCATATCTCCCAGCAAAAACTTGTCGAGATTGTAAAGCGTGAGTCCGATTCTATGGTCCGTCACACGCCCCTGCGGGAAATTGTAGGTGCGAATACGCTCGCTTCTATCCCCCGTTCCGACCTGTGCGCGGCGATTTTCGGCGTATTCCTTCTGCGCCTGCGACTGATAGAAATCGTACACTCGGGATTTAAGCACTTTTAGAGCCTTTTCTCTGTTTTTAATCTGACTTCTCTCGTCTTGGCACTCCACCACAATGCCCGTCGGAATATGCGTCATGCGTATCGCGCTTTCCGTCTTGTTGACGTGCTGACCGCCCGCGCCGCCGCTTCTGTAGGTATCCACTTTGATGTCGTTTTCGTTGAGATTCACTTCAACGTCCTGCGCTTCGGGAAGCACCGCAACGGTGACCGTCGACGTATGCACTCTGCCTTGCGATTCGGTTTCGGGAACGCGTTGCACTCTGTGCACGCCGCTTTCGAATTTGAGTTTGCCCCATGCGCCTTTGCCCGCTATCATGAAAACGAGTTCCTTTGCGCCGCCGAGTTCGGTGAAATTCATATTGACTTCTTCCACTTTCCAGCGATTGTTTTCGGCATAGTGGCGATACATCTTCATAAGTTCCGTGCCGAAAAGTGCCGCTTCGTCTCCGCCCGCGCCCGCGCGTATTTCCATAATAACGTTGTTGTCTTCGTTCGGGTCTTTCGGAAGAAGTGCGATTTTCAAATCCGCGCCGTCCTTTTCCATATCTTCGCGCAAATCGTCAAGTTCTTGCTTTTCGAGTGCTTTCATATCCTGATCGCTCTCGATGGCAATCATCTCTTCGAGATCGTCAAAGTCACTCTTATGTTTCAAATACCTGTCGAATATCTCCACGATAGGTTCGAGATCGCTGTGTTCTTTTGAAAGTGCGCGGAATTTTTCCTGATCGGAAATGATTTCGCTCTTTAACAAAAGTTCGCCCACTTCGGCGTAGCGCGCTTTTATTTTATCGAGTTTCGCAAGCATACCGTCGGATATTTTCATTTTATCTTCACCACGGCGATACGATCGTTTCCTTCTATGTCTTTGAGTATCTCGACGTCGTAATTCGCAAAAATCTCCGCGATCTTATCTGCTTGATCGTATCCGAATTCAAGGAGCAACACACCGTTTTCTTTGAGATGTTCGTCAAGTTTGTCTGCGATTATGCGGTAAAATTTGAGACCGTCCACATCTCCGTCGAGAGCGAGTTTCGGCTCGAAATCTTTCACTTTAGCGTCAAGTTTCGATACTTCTTCGGTGGGGATATATGGCGGATTCGACACGATTACGTCAAATTGTTTCTTTGCAACCGCACTCCACATATCGCCCTTTGAAAAGTCCACGCGCACGCCCGTGTTGAGCGAGTTTGCAAGCGCGACGTCTATTGCGCCGACGCTGACGTCGCAAGCGGACACGTTGGCTTTGGTGTTCTTTGCGATTGCCACCGCAATCGCACCGCTTCCCGTACAAAGGTCGAGAACGTCGCACTTTTCGCCGTTTTCAAACGCGGCGTTTTTATCGTCTATGACTTTTATCGCTCTTTCGACAAGTTCTTCCGTTTCGGGTCTCGGAATAAGCACGTTTTGATTTACGGAGATTTTGATTCCGTAAAAATATGCATATCCGAGCGCATATTGAAGCGGCGTTCCGTCCGCCATCTTCTTTGCGATGCTCTCTGCGCTTTCAAACTCCGCTTTCGTGAGAGTTTTCATCTCTTTCAGCTCACTGCGCTTTTTGCCGGTAACCTCGACCAAAAGCCAGTCTATATCCGCTTCATCCGCGCCTTTTGCGATGTTTTCGAGTTTGTTTCTCGCAACGCCGTACGGCACGCGGATATCGAATTTTCTCTCTTCGAGATTCGGGTTTGCGTCCATTTCCTGCACCGTTTTGAATGCGGTTATTGACACTTCGAGCATATCGTCGGTAGGCTCTTTGGTCGTTAGTTTCTGAAGTGCCATACCCGGTGCGCGAAGAATACGCACGAACAAGCAATCGCTCTTTGCAAGGAGTTTCAGAAGTTCGTAACTAATGCCGGCAACGACGGGCAAAAACAAAAGTTTGAATCCGATTTTTATAAGTCCGTTGATGAATTTCGCGCCCACTTCGCTCACTTGGTCTGCGGTGACGAAAAGTCCGCACTTTTCAATCATTACGTTGATAAGCACAAACACCATAATACTGACCGCCACGACGAAGAAAAGGAACGTCGTTCCGCAACGGGAGTGTTCTCTTCTCATCTTTTTTGCGTTTTCGACGGTAAGGTCAAGCCCGTGCTCGTAGCAAGTGATGACTTTGTGTTCCGCGCCGTGATACATAAACACTCTGCGCACGTCTTTCATCAGCGTGACGAGAAGGATGTAAGTTATGAATATGCAAAGCATAATCACGCCTTCGATAAGACTGTACCAAAGGCTGTACAAATCCGAATTTGCAATCGCATTTATATTGTCGCAAATCGCGGTTGCGATGACGTTCGGAAGCACCATAAAAAGCGCAACCGCAAGCAACACACCGAGAACGACGGAAAATCCCATAAGCAAATTCATGGGGTTGATTTTCAATTTGTCCGCCATCCACTTTTCCGCTTTGTTAGGCTCGGCATAATCGCCGTACACTTCCGCAGAGCGCATCATAATGCCCGTGCCCTGAAAAAGTTGCGTGAAAAGATTCACCACGCCGCGAATGAACGGCAAGCGCAAAAACCAGTTGCGCTCTTTGGGACTTTTGATATATTTGCTTTCAACCGTAATGTCACCGCTTGGCGTACGAACGGCGGTCGCAATGGAATGCTCGCCTTTCATCATAACGCCTTCGAGAACGGCTTGACCGCCAATGCTCGTGCGGCGCACCGCCTTAGACTTTTTGTCGATGACATTTTTCGGTCTCGGCTCTTGGACTTTCTTTGTTTTTTCTTTCATATTTTGTTTTATTTTAAGTGGTTATTTTGAACAACGCACTCAATTTAATGATATAGTTGATTGGTTTTGTTGTCGCTCACTTGTTCAAGGCATTCTTATAAACGGGATGTGCG
>CAVKIG010000013.1:0-19366 GCA_963656415.1 bacterium
ACGAGCGACTGCGCCGTGTTGTTGCGTAGCCGGCGCACAAAGCGTGGTGGCATAATAAGTGAACGACACTTATTTATGCGAGTGCTGAGTGTTGTCCTCCGCTACGCGGTCACCGTGGGTCCCCTGAAAGGGGGAACGGTGATATGGGCGCGACGCGTAAAGCAATTAGTCCAGTGGACGGATTGTAGCCAAAGCGAACAAGGCGGATTGCCACGCAAACGCCGCAGTCCAAACACCTGAGGAAAGGGGAAAGTTGCATTAAAGTCTAAAACTATTGAAATTTATAAGCCCGATAAAAAAAGAGTTCTGACGTTTGTCATGGCTTTTTATTATACTCAAATGCAACGACGAAAATGTCTTTATATAAAAAATATCGTACAAATGTACGATATTTTTGTGGTGGAGACAAGGGGATTCGTAGGAAGCGAGTCTTGGACGCTTCCGTAATAGCGTAAGCGTCAGCCCGCAGGGGTTCATGTTGCAAAGCAACACCACGATGAAATCGTGGAGAATCCCCTATCCCACATAAAAAAATATCGTACAAATGTACGATATTTTTGTGGTGGAGACAAGGGGATTCGAACCCCTGGCCTTTTGAATGCCATTCAAACGCGCTACCAACTGCGCCATGCCCCCGTTGAAGTATTTAGATCGATGTTTAGGTTTCGGCAGTGAAATGCACCGAACAATCTTGAAGACGAATGGATAAGTCCGCTTGATTGCTTGATTATATTACATCATTTTTGAAAGATATACAAGCATTTTTCACGATTTTGCTTTGAGCGGTAAACATTTTTGACACAATTGCACATATTGTATGCTTAAAAAGTTTTAAGAAATGGAATTTATGGTTGATTGTTGCGCTAAAAGTTGATAGAATAAATACATAGTGTCTAAGTTTTTGACGCTAAATAAAGGATATGTGGTGAAATTATGAGTGAAAATTCCGCACCAGCAAAGGTCGGAGCAAAGCAAAAGATCAACGGCTTTGTTCACAAATTGTTCGGCTCGACTCCCGGCGACGGCGAGATGCAACCCAAAGAAGGCATAAGTTATTCTCTTTGCGGTTTTGGTCAGAACCTTATTTGCACGATCATCGGATCGTATCTAACCGTATTTATGACGGACGCAATCGGCTTCAATGCGTTGGCGGTGGCAATCCTTATGTTGGCCGCGCGCGTATACGACGCACTCAACGACCCGATTATGGGTTCTATCGTTGACCGTACGCGTACGAAGTGGGGCAAATGCCGCCCGTACATGAAGTGGATGGCGTTCCCGATTGCCGCAATGACGGCGCTATGCTTCTTGCCGTGGTATCCAAACAACGACGGCGGTTTTGCGGCACTTTCCGTTATGTACATAATTTGGGGTATGGTATACACGGTTGCGGACGTTCCGTATTGGGGACTTTCAACCGCAATGAGCAACGATACGTATCGTCGCGGCAACTTGCTCACGATCGCTCGTTTGTTCTGCACGGCGGGCGCCGGTATCATCACTGTTTTCACCCCGATTATCACTCAGGCAATCACGGCAACCGACAATGCAACGGTCACTGCAATTCAAACCCTTATGAACACGATGAACGGTTCGGAGGTTGTTGCAAGCAACACTGCGTTCTTCGATATGTTCAGAGGCATTGAAAACGTCGGAGCGTTCATTCAGTCTCAAGCGGACAAGTATCAAGACGTGCTTGCTCTCTTCCAAGGCGCAAACATCGACATCAATCAGAGCGGTGCCGCGCTTCTCGAAATAAAAGCGAACGCAAGCGCAAGCATGATGGGCGACTTGAGATGGACCTATTTCATCATCGCAATCGTTTGCTGCGTTATCGCAATTCCGCTTTTCTTCCTTGGCTTCAAGAACACGAAAGAAAGAAATGTCACGACGGAAAATCCGCCTTCGCTTGCACACAACCTTAAATTGCTCTTCAAGAACAAACCGCTCATGCTCATCGTTTTGTCGGGTATCGGCGGTGCGGCAAGAATGTTGTTCACGTACACCGGCGGTCTCTATTTTGCAAAATACATAATGAACAGAGAATCAATGTACGCTCTCTTCACGATGGCAATCGTGCCGGGCGGACTTATCGCGTCCTTGCTCGTGCCTTGGTGCACCAAGAAGTTCGGCAAAAAGAACACGTACATTTGGTCTCACATCGTAGGCGGCGTGGCAATGCTCGTGGCGTTTATCGTTGGTATTGCGGCGGACCGCGGCAATTACACCGGCACCGCAACGACGGTCGTTCTTCTCATCGCACTCGTTATAGCGGGTATCCCGTCGGGCTTCGGCAACATCATCACTTATGCGATGATCGGCGACACCGTCGAATATCTCGAACTTAAGACCGGTGAAAGAGCGGAAGGTATTTGCTTTGCAATGCAAACGCTCATCAACAAAATCGGTATGGCAGTGGGCGCATTCGTGGGCGTTTTGGCATATTACATGGCGGGCGTCGAAGCAGGAAACGCAAGTGCGGTTACACCTGCCGGAAAAGACACGATGTGGTTCATGCTTGTCGGTATTGCGGCAATCAGTTTCTTCCTGACTGTCATCCCGCTCTTCTTCTATAAGTTCAACGAAAAGCAACAACAAGAAGCGGTTGTGGAAATCAAGAAGAGAAAGATTGCAAACGGCGAGCTCAGCCAAGACGAGATTGAGCTCGAAGCAGAAGACGGCGCACCGCAAATGCTCTTCCCGAACGAAGACAGTCAAGCGGTTGTCGTTGACAAGAAAGACTGCGGATGCTGCAAAGATTGCACGGAAGAGTGCGACACGAAATGCGACGAAAACTGCGACGAGTGCGCACAAAACGTCACTGAAAGCGGCGAAGCCGAAGACAAAAAAGACGAAGAATAAAATCGTTTAAACAAATATAAAAACGAGACGCAAACGCGTCTCGTTTTTATATTTCACGGCATTTCCAAATGTAAAATAATAGTGTATTCTTTCAATGAATTTTATGTTTTTTGCGAAAAAAAACAATGCGATTGAGAAATATTATGTATAAATTTTTAGTGCTAAACACATCGTATTCGTTGATTTTTCTAGATTTTATGCAAAAAATAAGTGCTATATGCATAAAATCGCGTGGTATATTAATACATTTGTACCAACATTGTTTAAATTTGTTAACTTGTTATTGAAATCAAGCGGAATGTATGATAAAATAATTTTATGGAACTTAAAAATACATCAAATTATTTTGTCGCATTCAGAAAACTTCTTCGCTCTTACACTGACTACCAAATGCGCGAATTGAAAGATTATGATTTGTCTCCGAACGAGATCGTCGTTCTTTCAAGCATAGGCTCGGTCGGGCTTGCAAGCGAGATAGCGGAGAATGCGTGCGTATCGAAGGCACTCGTTTCGCGAAGCGTAAAGCAACTTAAAGACAAGGGGCTTATCACTGCAACCATTTCAACGGTTGACAAGAGAGAACAGACGCTCAGGCTCACCGACGAAGGCGAAAAAGTGGCGGAACGTATCGCCGAGGCAAATCGCAAATTTTATGTGGCGGCTTTCAAACGATTTGAAGACAACGAAAAACGCGTATTGCAAGCGTTGCTCGGTCTGATGCTTCAAAACCTTGAAAGCGAAGACGAATATGAAAATAGTCATTGATCAAAAACAAGAAGTTGCAAGACGTTCGGTTGAGAACATCAGAAACATCGCCGAGACTATGGGCGAGCGCAACACGGGGAGCGAAGGGGAAAAACGCACGGCTGACTTTTATATATCGAGACTTGAAAATGCGTGCGATTTTGTAAAAACCGAAAGTTTCGACGTCTATCCCGACGCGTATACGGGTTGGACGTACATCGTGGGTACGCTTTCCATACTTGCTTTGGTTTCTTATTTCTTTTCCGCAATGGTGTCCGTATTGCTGGTTGCGATTGCACTCACGGTGTATATCGTGCAGTTCGTGTTGGGAAAAAGATTTCTTGACCCATTGTACAAAAAGGAAAAATCTCAGAACGTCACGGCAATCAAAAAAAGTCTGAACGCTCCCAAATGCAGAGTGTTTTTCGTCTCGTCCGTGGACGCAACGAAAGAATGGACTCTCATAAGACGTTTGGGCGGAACTATGCTCACAATCGTTTTGTGCGCTGTTTTCGTCGGTCTCGTATACCTAATTGCAATCGACGTTGCACGCTGGATTATCGTGGGCGGTCTCGGTGCGGAAATCGCAAGCGGAGATATGCTCGTTGCCGGTTACGTTGCCATTGCGTTTGCTCCGTGCTGGCTTTCGTTGTTCTTTTTCGTGAACCATAGAAAGGTCATAGAAGGTGCAAACGAAAATTTGAGCGGCTGTGAAACCGCCGTTGCAATCGTCGAAGAGATGAGTGCTAAAAACGTGACTGCAAACGACGTCGAAGTCGGCGTAATTCTCACGGGTGGCGAGCAATCGGGGCTTCGCGGCGCAAAAAGTTGGTGTGATATTCACGCAAAAGACTTTGCCGACGTGCCGACGTATTTCGTGCATCTCGGAGTGCTTAAAGAGCCGAAATGCATTTGCATAAACGACAAGGAAAGATGCGGATTGATAAAAGCGGACGAAAATTTGGTCAATATGCTCGTCGATTGCGCAAATTCCGCAAACGTCAAATGCAAGAAATCAACGCTCGGATTATTCGGGACGACGGACGCTTCGGTGTTTTCCGAATACGGATTGAAGAGTGCGAGTGTGACGGGATTTGACGGACAGAAGTGCCCCGAATATCTGCATACGAGATATGACACTGCGGACAATACGAGCGAGTTTTGCATAGCAAACGCATTTGAAATGTGTTGCGCGCTTGTCGAAAAACTCGACGGGGAACAAAACTGAAACGAAAAACGACAGACAAATCGAAAAGCGGTGAAGCCGCTTTTCTTTTTTTTTTGGAATATATAAGTGTTTTCGAATTTTTAGAAAAATATATAAAGAAACCGCAACGAAAATAATTCTTTCCAACCTCTTCGACGTATGATACAATAGATATCGAAAAGCGAAGTCGGACGATAGCGACGTTGCTTTGAAAAAAAGGAGTTTTAGAAAATGAAAGTATTTAAGGTATAATATTCTCGCTTATCGCGATAGTGCTCATACTTGTGATTGCGTTTGCGGTGGTCATAAATCTCACGCCCAGACAACTTGGAATCGCAGACCTTAAAATCGAAGGAAAAACCGTCGAAGAAATGGGCATCGCGGATATGAAAATCGTCGATATATACAAGAGCGTGAAATCGCTATCGAAAGTCAACGAGAGCGACGACGACCCAGTCACGAAAGCGATTTTGAACGTCATCGTCGGCAAAATAGACGGAGTGGACAGCGTTGACGGTCTCAACGAAAAACTCGGCGAAGCGGTGAGCGCGGTGACCTACAATCTCGGCGGTATCGGCGGCGTTGCGATGGACGAAAACATATACGTTTACGGAATATGCGGAGTGAAAGACCATAAACTCAGTCTCGTAACGCACGTAAAATGAGAAAAACAACAGAGATGTATCTCGCTCGGTGAGATATTTCAAAAGGGGATAATTATGAAAATAGTATTTATCGGCGCAGGGATGGCTTCGCTCGTTGCAAGCGAAAGACTTGCAAGAGCGGGCTTTGACGTATCGGTTTACGAAAAGCAGACCTACGACACACTCTCGTACGACTGGCACGACGATGTAAATCGCGACGCTTTCGATATGTTCTCTCTTCCGCTTCCGAAAGAAGGTACGTATTTTACGAAACGCAACTGGACGTTCGTTCCGCCGGCTGAGCGTATAGAAGTCAATCTCAATTTGCCAAAAGAGCAACTTGACTGGTCAACGGAAAGAAGATTGCTTGCACAGCAATACGTTGACAGAGCAAAGGACGTCGTCGATTTTCACTTCGATGCAAAGGTTGACGCGCTTATCGTCGAAAGCGGCAAGGTGAAAGGAATCGTCGTCGGCGGAGAAAAAATATACGCCGACTTGGTGGTCGACAATTCGGGCGCACTGTCTCGGTTCAGAGCAATGCTTCCCGACGCCGCACATATCACGAAAACGCCGAATGAGAACGAAATATTCGTTGCCTATCGCGCGTTCTACAAAAAAGCGGAAGGCGTCGAAGACCCCAAAAACACCAACAGGGCGTATCTCAAACATCTCGGAGAAGAAGGTATAAGCTGGAGTATAATCGACCCGGCAGGCACGGTCAACGTGCTTATAGGAAGAGCAGGTAAATTGCCAAAAGAGACGTTTGACAATGCATTATCTGCACTTAAACGCTCGAATCCGATAATCGGTGACGAAATCGTGCGTGGCGGAATCAACTGCGTTATCCCCATAAGATACCCGCTCACGAGAATGGTTGCGGACGGATACGTCGCAATCGGTGACGCTGCGTTTATGACGATTCCGATGATTGGAAGCGGAATAGAAAACTCTATGAAAGCGGCGTGTATTCTTGCCGATACGATTATAAAAAGCCACTCGGTGGACAAGAAAGACCTTTGGAAATATCAGGTGAAATACTATCGTTTGCGCGGTGCGGATCACGTGGGAGTGGACGTACTCAAACGCTGGCTTCTCGGTGCAAAACCGTCGGACCTTGATTGGTTGTTTGAAAAGGGTGTCGTTGACGACGGCAATATGGCGGCAGGCGCAACGGGCAGACTTATCGTGCTTTCGCCCAAAGATTTGGTGCAGAAAGTCGTGCGAGGATATACGAGACTTCCGCTTCTTCTCAAAATGAACTCCATGCTGATGCGCTCCAAAAAAGCCGCAAAAATCGCAAAGAGCATCCCGGAAGAGTACGACGAAAGCAAGATTGCGAAGTGGGAAACGAAAATCGAAAAACTCGTTTATCACAAATGAATTGATAAAGCGTATCCGCAATTGTCTCCTAATTCGTAAGACATTGATGGATTTGCGCATAATATTATCGGTAGACGTTTCAAAAGTCCTTTGCTCGCAAAGGGCTTTTGCTTTTGAAAGAGTTATTGCAATATTAAGACTATGGTGCTATAATATTTGCGAAAAAAATGGCGAAAGCCGAACAACGAAATTATAGTGTACGGCTAGACCGTGCAAGTGGTGAGAAAATGAAAGAACACATCGAAAAATTGCAAAAATACGTTGAAGAGCAAGGCATTGACGCATACGTCGTGTTCACAAGCGACGACCACGGCAGCGAGTACGTTGTGGATCATTTCAAAGCTCGTGCGTTTTTGAGCGGATTTACGGGAAGCGCAGGCACGCTTGTCGTCACCAAAGACGACGCGTATTTGTGGACGGACGGAAGATATTTCATTCAGGCGGAAGCCCAACTCAAAGAAAGCGGAACGAAACTTATGAAAATGGGCGAGCCCGATTGCCCCGAGCTTACAAAATTCATTGCGGATTTGGCGGAGTCTCCCGTGGTTGCGTTCGATTTTAAGACGGCGACGGTCGATTTCGTGGAATATCTCAAAAACGTTTGCCCCGGCGTGAAACTCGTTGACGATGAAAAAATCATTGACGAGATATGGACGGAAAGGCCCGAAGTTGCGTGCAGCAAAGCGTATTATCTTGACGACAGAGCGTCGGGCGAGAGCGTTGAAAGCAAACTTGCTCATCTTCGAGAAGACACGAAACGTCAGGGTTGCAACGTGGCACTCGTTTCGTCCCTTGACGATTTTGCGTGGCTTTTCAATCTTCGCGGCAGCGATATAGAATACAATCCCGTCAACTATGCGTACGCAATCGTTTCGCAGACGGAAGCGGCTGTGTTTATCGACAAGAGAAAAATCGACGCTAAAATCGCAAAAGTATTTGAGCAGAACGGAGTAAAAACGTTAGGATACGACGAAGTGTACGAATTTGCAAAGTCGATAAAAGAAGTCGTTCTCGTTGACAAGGACAAGACGAATTACGCATTGTTCTCGTGCATAGAGAGTGCAAAAGAAACCGCGCTTTTTCCCACGACTTCGCGCAAGGCTTGCAAAAATCCCGTCGAAATCCGCAATATCCGCAAAGCGCACGTCGAAGACGGCATAGCGGTTGTCAAATTTATGCGTTATCTGAAAGAGAACGTCGGAAAAGAAGAGATGAGCGAAATTTCGCTTGCCGACAAACTCGAAGCGTTCAGACGCGAAAGCAAGAATTTCCTTGACCTTAGTTTCGATACGATTTGCGGATACGCTTCAAACGGCGCAATCGTGCATTACTCCGCAACGCCCGAGACAAATAAGAAAGTGGAAAAGAAAGGGCTTTTGCTTGTGGACAGCGGCGCGCAATACCGCTACGGCACGACGGACATCACGAGAACTTTCGCACTCGGAAAACTCACGAAAGAAGAGAAGAGAGCGTTCACTCTCGTTTTGAAATCTCATATCGCGCTTGCAAGCACGGTGTTCCCGTCAGGCACTCCCGGCGCAAGACTCGACGCAATCGCGCGCGAACCGCTTTATGAAAACGGCATGGATTTCAAACACGGCACGGGGCACGGCGTCGGTTATCTTCTCAACGTTCACGAAGGACCGCAAAATATTTCACCGCGTGCAACCACGTGGAAGTACGCACTCTATCCCGATATGGTCACGTCAAACGAACCCGGTTATTACAAAGAAGGCGCATTTGGCATAAGACACGAAAATCTCGTGCTTTCCGTTGAAAAAGAAAAGACCGAATACGGCACTTTCTGCACATTCGAGACGCTCACGCTCGTGCCGTTCGACCTTGACGGCATTGACGCAAAACTTCTCACCGTCGACGAAAAGGCTTGGCTTAACGACTATCACAAGACGGTCTTTGAAAAACTTCACAAATCGTTGCATGGCAAAGATTTGCTCTTCCTTGCAAAAGCGACGAGAGCGATTTGACAAGCGCAAGTTGCGCAAAATCAAAGCATTGATTTTTGCCTAATTTGTCGCAAAACGGTATTTAATCAAACGAAAAGCAGGGCATAAACCCTGCTTTTTGTATATTAACGTAAAATTCAAATTGTATGATTTTTTTATTCTTTTCTATGGTTCGAGTCGTTGCTTGTATCTGCCGAAATGTCTTCGATATTCTCGTTTTCGGTTTTGCATGAAGATTGTGTTTCTTCATAGTTTTCCGCATTGTCGGCAGGAAGGTTTTTGTTGATTTCGTCGTTTATTGCAGACGGGGAATATTCCTTGCTTTTGCCGTCGCCGAACGCATAGCGGTAATCCATTTTGAGAATGTTTTTGACGTATGGGTATATTAGCATGGCGACTGCGAATACCCACGCGCCCGGGTCGCCGAAACACAATGCGACGTACGCGCCGTTCGACGCGAGCGCGTTGGTCGGAGCACCGTTGACAAGTGCGGGAAGGAACGTGCAGATAAGCACTCTTGCGATAAGTTCTCCCGCGCCTGCGGCAAGCGTCCACACCGATTTGCCGATGCCTTGAACGGAGTTTCTCAAAACGAACAGAGTTGCGAGAATGAAATACAACGAGAAGTCGATATAAAGGAACGTGTTGCCGAAGTATATCGAACGCTCGGAGATTTTGTCTGCGCTCAGGAATATACGCTGATACGCGCCGTTTATGGTGAGAAGAAGCCCGATGCCGGCGCAAATGAGAGTCAAAACAAGCCCCATAATAAGTGCCTGATTCGTGCCTTTTCTCACTCTGACGAGTTGTTTTGCACCAAGATTTTGCGCGTTGTACGACACCATTGCGGTGCCGAGTGCGGACAAGGGAGCCATTGCGAATTGAGACAGTTTGTTTGCCGCGCCCACGCCGTTTTGCGCAGGATTGCCGCTGACCATAAGTCCGTTCGGGAGTATGTCGAATTTTACGGTTTCCGCAAGCATGACGATTATGCCGATTGAAAGCACGGAGAATTGAAGCCCGAGCGGTACGCCTTGTTTGACGTGCGCCCAGACGTCGCTCCACGCAATTTTGAAATCTTGTTTTTTCAGTCTCAAATTCTTGTATTTTACAAAAGTGTACGCAAAGCAGGCGATTGTGCAAAGTATTTGCGTGAGTATCGTTGCACCTGCCGCACCCGCAACACCCCATTTGAACGTCTTGATGAAAAGAAGGTCAAGCAAGATGTTCATAATCGTGGAGATGAAAAGGAAAACGAGCGGCGTGAACGAGTCGCCTATGCTTCTCAATATGCTGATTATGAAATTGTAGAACAGTTGCGCGACCATTCCGAGAAAAATCACGAAACAATAGGTGTACGCGGCGTTGTAAACGACTTCGTTCTGCGGAGTGACGTTGACCCACGCAAGCATAGGCTTTATGCAGAAAATCGACGCAACCGTAAGCACAACCGTGATTATCGAGCAGAGAATGAGTTGCGTTGCGAAAGATTTGCGCATGCCGTCTTCGTCGTGAGAGCCGATTTTGTTTGACATAACCACGCAAAAACCTGCCGTGCAACCGAAGGCGAATTGCATGAAGATGAAAATCAGCGGGGAAGTGTCGTTTACGCCGGCGACTTCGTCGGCAGACAACGTCTGACCGCATATCGCGGCGTCGGACAGGATATAGAGTTGCTGCAAGAGATATGAAATGATAATCGGAAGCGTAAATTTGATTATCACTTTCGCAATCGAGCCTTGCGTCAGGTCTATCGGAGAGAAGAAACTCTTGATTTTGTCTTTGAGAGTGAGTTTTGCCTGTTCCATTGTATATTGATTATTGTTTCTCGTTCTTTTTATATTATATATATTATACGGCAATCGCTTCGTCGCTTTTACGAGCAATGCCGTATTAGTTTGCGTTTTTTGCAAACCGCGTCTTTTTTTGCTTCATTCAAAAACAAAAGGCAAGCCTGCGCTTACCCTTATTATCGAAGATAATAATATAATTGGCGAAAGCAAAGTTGTCAAGCGCTTTTTCAAAGAATTTTTTATAAAAGCATAGTTTTTCGTGTTAACGTCGTAGTGGTTCTGTTTTTTGAAATATTGCGGGAAATAGTGCGTATAACATGATTTATCAAGAAAAATCGCAAAGTGTATAAATATACGAATCGGTGTTTTCGATGTATAAAAATGTCAAACAAAACGTATGAAAAAATTATCTTTTAAGCGAATAATATACGGTGCGTGTTTTTGTGTAAAAATTTTTTATGAAATTGTCAAATTGTGCCGATTTTCGTTTGACATCGCCCTTCCGATTTGGCTATAATGCCCATATCATTCAGAAGCAACCAAAACAGCAAACGCACAACCGACGGGGGAAAAATACCGGAAACGCCACTAAATATTGTGGTAAAGGAGCGCGCTATGAAGATTTTGGAGGAGCGTATCTTGAGAGACGGGAAGGTAAGACCCGGAAACATCCTCAAGGTGGGCGGATTTCTTAATCATCTTATAGACCATCAATTGTTGGACGAGATCGGGAAGGAAATTTCTGCGCTCTTTTGCGGGGAAAATATCACTAAAATTCTAACTATAGAAGCATCGGGCATAGCCATAGCGTGTGCAGCAGCACACTATGTGAATGCGCCGGTGCTTTTTGCTAAGAAAAGTAAGACAATAAATATCTCAAACGATTGTTACCACGCAGAAGTTTATTCCTATACTCATCAGGTTTCAAAAACCATCATGGTTGAAAAGGACTTCATCTCAAAAGACGACAGAGTCCTTATCGTTGACGACTTTCTCGCAAACGGCGCGGCGATCGCCGGGCTTATGAGCATTGTCGAGCAAGCGGGCGCAACGCTCGTGGGATGCGCGGTGGCTATCGAAAAGGGATTCCAGGGCGGCGGAGACGAGCTTCGCCAAAAGGGAGTCAAGGTCGAAAGCCTTGCGATCATCGACTCTATGGAAGACGGCAAGATAGTGTTCAGACAACAATGATGTTCCCGTCGCAAGACGTGAATATAAAACGACAACAATAATATGCCCAACGGCAAACAAAGGAGAATCTTAATGAAAAAGAAAGTACTCGCAATCGTATTGTGCTTGGCAGTCGTGACCGCATTGGTCTTTGGTTTGGTTGCTTGCAACAATGATGAAGAGGCAAAAGAGCTCGAATTGCCCGCATTCGAAGGAATCGTCAATCCGGACTATTCAAAAGTCGAAATCAAAAATGATTTCAAGATCGGTATCATCTGCTTGCACGATGACTCTTCCACTTATGACAAGAACTTCATCGACGCTGCAAACAAAGCTATTGCGGAGCTTGGTCTCACAAAAGCAAACGTTATCTTCAAAACCAACATCCCCGAAGATGCAAAATGCACGACAGCAGCAGAAGAACTCGTTGCAGCAGGTTGCGACGTTATCTTTGCAGACTCCTTTGGACATGAGAAATTTTTGAAGGGAGTTGCAGAAAAGAACCCCAACGTTCAATTCTGCCACGCAACAGGCGTCAGCGCAGAAGAAAGCAAACTTGCAAACTTCCACAACGCATTTGCATCCATCTATGAAGGCAGATACCTTGCAGGTGTTGCAGCAGGCCTCAAACTCAACGAAATGATTGCAAACGGCACCATCACCGCAGAACAAGCAAAAATGGGCTACGTCGGCGCATTCACTTATGCAGAAGTTATCTCCGGTTACACTGCATTCTATCTCGGTGCAAAATCCGTTTGCCCCAGCGTGACGATGGACGTCAAGTTCACGGGCTCTTGGTATGACCTTACTGCTGAAAAAGAAACCGCAGAAGCACTCATCGAAGGCGGATGCAAAGTTATCAGCCAACACGCAGACTCCATGGGTGCACCGTCCGCATGCGAAAGAGCAGGCGTCCCCAACGTGTCTTACAACGGCAGCACCTTTGTGGCTTGCCCCGACACCTTCATCGTTTCTTCCAGAATCGATTGGGCACCTTACTTCAAATACATCATCACTCAAACCGCACAAGGCAAAGCAATTGACACCAACTGGACCGGCACTTTGACAACCGGCAGCGTCGTGCTCACCAACGTCGGCAGCAAAGCGGCAGCTGAAGGCACCGTTGAAAAAATCGTCGAAGTGAGAACGAAACTTGCAAACGGCGAAATCAACGTTTTCGACACCAACAACTTCACGGAGAACGGTGAGAAAGTCACCACCAAGGTTATCGAAGGACACGAAGTCATCGTCAACGGAATCTTCAAAGAATCCGATTTCCGTTCTGCACCGTACTTCGATCTCAGAATTGACGGAATCAGACTTCTCAATGAAGAGTATGGGAAATAAAGAATAACTCTTAAAAATCATAAAAGCATAGCGGAGCGAAAACTCCGCTATGCCGATTTTTCGGCAAAAGCGCGCAAAGCGCATATTTTTATTTATGGAGATCGGCATGGAATATACTTGTGCTGTAGAAATGAAGGGGATTACAAAACGCTTCGGTGACGTGCTTGCAAACAGCAACGTCAATCTTGACTTGCGCAAGGGCGAAATCTTGTCTTTGCTCGGCGAGAACGGAAGCGGCAAAACAACCCTTATGAATATGCTTGCAGGCATATATTTCCCCGACGAAGGTCAAATCTTCGTCAACGGAAATGAAGTGGTCATTCGTTCACCGAAAGACGCTTTCGACAACCATATCGGAATGGTGCACCAGCATTTCAAGCTTGTGGACGTATTTTCTGCTGCCGACAATATCATTCTCGGCGAAAAGGAAGAGAAGTTGCCTTTCAAGGAAGAAAAGCAACAAATCATCGAAGACGCGCTTGCAAACAACGCGGAATGCGACGAGTATGAAAAAGAAGAACACGACGGCGTTCTTGCATATCTCACCGCACCCAAAAGAATTACGGATAAAGAACTTAAAAAACGTCTCTCGCTCTTGCCTTGGACAAGATTTGCAAGAAGTGCGCAATTCAACTGGCTCAGAAAGGATCGCGCAAAAGAATTGCAAAAGATTGCCGACAAATACGGGTTCGATATCGACTTAAACAAGAAAATATACGACATGTCCGTCAGTGAAAAACAGACTGTCGAAATCATAAAAGTTTTGTATAGAAAGGCGGATATTCTCATCCTTGACGAGCCGACCGCCGTTCTCACTCCGCAAGAGATCACAAAACTGTTTTCCGTCATGCGTAAGATGAGAGAAGACGGCAAGTCAATCATCATCATCACGCACAAACTCAACGAAGTTATGGAAATCAGCGACAGAGTGGCGGTGCTTCGCAAAGGCGAGCATATCGCAACCGTCGAAACCAACGACACCAACGAAAAACAACTCACCGAAATGATGGTGGGCAAGAAGGTGGATCTCAACATCGAAAGAGCAACTCCGCACGACGTGGAAGACAGATTGGTTGTCGAGCATCTATCTGCTGTCAACCACGAAGGCATCAAAGTGCTTGACGACGTGTCGTTTACGGCTCGCTCGGGCGAGATTCTCGGCATTGCGGGCATCGCAGGAAGCGGTCAAAAAGAATTGCTCGAAGCAATCGCCGGACTTCAAAAACTCAACAGTGGAGACATCATCTATTTCGATCCGTCAAAAAACAACGAAAAAGTGGACTTGCGTTCCAAGACTCCCGTTCAAATCAGAGAGCTTGGCGTGAGACTCTCGTTCGTCCCCGAAGACAGACTGGGCATGGGACTTGTCGGCAACATGGACATCACCGACAACATGATGCTCCGCTCGTACAGAAAGGGCATTCCGTTTTTCCTTGACAGAAAGAACCCCAAAAAACTTGCAGAGCAAATCGTTGACGAGCTTCAAGTCGCAACGCCCAACACGCAAACTCCCGTCAGACGTTTGTCAGGCGGCAATGTGCAAAAGATCCTTGTCGGACGTGAAATCGCGGCAGCCCCCACGGTGTTTATGGCGGCATATCCCGTTCGCGGACTTGACATCAATTCGTCTTATACCATATATCATCTTCTCAACGAGCAAAAAGAGAAGGGCGTGGCGGTCATATTCGTAGGTGAAGACCTTGACGTGCTTATCGATCTTTGCGACAGAATCATGGTCATTTGCTGTGGCAAAATCACGGGCGTCATTGATGGCAGACGCGCAATAAAAGAGCAAATCGGCTCGCTTATGCTCGGCAGAGAAATCGCCGAAAACGATGAAAACAACAAGGAGACAGCGCAAAATGAAGCAAAATAGAGAGCCTTTGGTTCACCTTGTAAAAAGAGACAACATTGCGCCGTGGAAACCGTGGGTTATCAGAGCGGCAACCATTGTCGGCGGCTTGATTTTCATTTGCTTGCTTTGCTTTGCGGAGTTGAAAATATCTCCTTTCAAAGTGCTCAAGTATATGTTTGTCGGCTCGTTCGGTTCAGAGCATAACGTGCTTGTTTTGTTCAGACAAATGTCACTTTTGCTCATCATCGCGCTTGCGATAACTCCTGCCTTTAAGATGCGATTCTGGAACATCGGCGCAGAAGGTCAGGTGCTTATCGGCGCGTTCGGCGCATGCGCGTGTATGTTTTATTGCGGCGGCAAAATGTCGGATGCGGGACTTATCGTGCTTATGTTCTTCGTCTCCATTGCAGCGGGCATCGTGTGGGCGGTTATTCCTGCTCTGTTCAAAGCCAAGTGGAACACCAACGAGACGCTTTTCACGCTTATGATGAACTATATCGCGCTGCAAATCGTGTTGTATTTCATCAAGGTTTGGGTGCCGGGCGGCACGGGTTCGCTCGATCCCATCAAATACGGCAACCTTCCGCCAATCGCAGGCGGCGACTATTATTTCACAATCATTTTCGCCGCAATCATAACCGTTGCAATGTTCTGCTATTTGCGTTTCAGTAAGCACGGATACGAAATCACGGTTGTGGGCGAGAGCGTGAACACCGCAAAATATATCGGCATCAACGTCAAAAAGGTCATCATCAGAACGCTCATTCTTTCGGGTGCGATTTGCGGTATTGCAGGTTTCCTTATCGTTGCGGGCGTTGACCACATGGTCAGCAAAAGCACCGTCGGCGGACAAGGATTCACGGCTGTTCTCGTCAGTTGGCTTGCGCAGTTCAACCCGATTGGAATGATTTTTACGTCTTTCCTTGTCGCGTTTCTAACTCGCGGCACGCAGGAAGTCATGACAAGCGCGGGCATAACCAACAACTTCTTTGCGCAAGTGGTCACGGGCATCATGTTTATCATCATCTTGGCAAGCGAGTTTTTGATCAGATACAAAATCGTTTTCAAGAAGAAAAACAAAGACGCAACTTCGTCGGCAGATGCTTCAAAAGATGAGTGCGCCGAGCAAATAGAGACGGAAACCGTCGATATCGAACAAGTCGCCGACCAAACGCAATTGGCGGACAACTCCGCGAAAAATCCCGAGACTGCATCGGACAAGGGGGTAAACTGATATGTTTGTAAAATTCTTGACAAGCGCAATCGCGTTGAGCTCCGTGTTCCTTTACGGCTCAACCGGTGAAATCATCGTCGAAAAAGGCGGACACCTCAATCTCGGTATCCCCGGCATTATGAGCGTCAGTGCGGCAGTCAGCGTGCTTGTTGAATACGCGCTCATAAAGAGCATGGGCACAAGTGCACCGGCGTTGCTTGTGATTATACCAATCATCGTAGCCTTTTTAGTTGGCGGTCTTATGGGGTTGCTATACAGCTTTCTCACCGTCACGCTCAGATGCAATCAGAACGTCGTCGGTCTTGCAATGACAACTCTCGGCGTCGGACTTGCGGGCTACTACATGACGGGCGCAGGCGCAAAAATTATGATCGTTGCAAGAGCAAGCAAGTATTTCTCCACACTCTTCGATGTGTCGGGTGGCGGCGCATTCGCCAAAATCTTCTTCTCGCACGGTATTCTCGTGTATCTTGCAATCATCATCGCCGTCATCGCGCAAATCGTGCTCAGCAAGACAAGAACAGGTCTCAATCTCCGTGCCGTCGGTGAAAACCCCGCAACTGCGGACGCTGCAGGTATCAACGTCTCAAAATATAAATATGTCTCAACCGTCATCGGTTGCGGTATATCCGGTTTGGGCGGTCTCACTTGCGTTATGGACTATATGGGCGGCAACTGGGAATACGTTCTCGAAGGTTTCGGTTGGCTCTCCATTGCGCTTGTTATCTTCACGCTTTGGAAGCCTGCCTTGTCCATTCTCGGCTCAATCATTTTCGCCGGCTTGTACATCGCGTCCTTCTATGTTGAAGGCATCTCGTTTGCGCAAATCGAACTCATCAAACTCTTGCCTTACGTTGTCACCGTTCTCGTGCTTATCATCACCAGCATGATAAACAAGCGTGAAACGCAAGCGCCGGCGGCGCTTGGGCAGTCGTATTATCGCGAAGACAGATAAAAACGCGCTATTGAGCGAATAGCTGTGTTAAAGCCCCTTGCTCATCAACTCACGTACGGCAATGTACGTTAGGGTTGCTGTTCAAGGGGCTTTTTCGTGCTCTTCATCTCAATATCGCGTTTTTATTTTTATAGTGTTGTTTGCTTGATTTTTATCTCACTATCCGCGCTGGAAATCTTTGCTATCAGTGCAAAAAGTCGGGACACTCACACCCACAATTATTAATTATTCATTATTAATTATTAATTAACAAAAAAACGCACCGAAGTGCGTTTTGTCATCACCAGTCTTCTCGATGATTGATTTTGACATCGTCATAATACTCAAAATACTTTTGCTTGTATCTTTGAGTTTCGTTGCGGTGGCGTTTCAGTTCTTCACGAGCGTGTTTTTGCGCTTCGGTGAGTTCGGATTCGTCTTTTTCCGCTTTTTCGTTCAGTGGAGTAAGTCTTGCTTTTTCGTAGTCCATTATTATGCCGTTATATTCGTGTTTCGACTGATTTTTCTTGCAAAACGCCGTACTGTTCGTTTGTCTTGAAAAACTCTAAATTGCGGTTTTGCCGTGCCAAACGTGCTGTCGCTTATCAAAAAAGGAGTAATGCGATGCGAGATTGTCAGAATACGATATGTTCCACGTCGTCGCGCGACGAGCGTCTGTATATAACAACTTTGTTGCCGATTGCCGTGACAGGTTCTGCACCTGTGAGTGCGCAAATAGCGTTCAAAACGGTTTTTGCGTCCGTTTCTGCGTTGCGAAGCACGGATATTTTGATGAGTTCGTGCAAATCGAGAGCGGTGGAGATGTCGATAATCTGATTGTCACCGATGCCGTTTTTGCCGATTTGGAATATAGGTGTTATGTTTTGCGCCATACTGCGAAGATGCGCGCGTTGTGTTGATGTAAGCATATATTTCTCCTTGTGTGTATACGATGATAGCATTTTTGCGTGCGGAATGCAACCGCTATGCCATTTTTCTGTCCATATCTATGACGAAATAGTATTTCGTTTCGTCGTTTTCAAACTCTTTTTCACAAGCGGAATGAACGTCGTTGAGCGTGATTTTGCTGTCGTATGGCACGACGACGTCGAAAACGAGATTGACGTGCGTGTCGCCGTTGACCATCCTGAAGTCGTGAATACTAAGTTCCGGGTCAAGAGCATAAACGGCCATACGTACGCGCTCTTTAAGGTGTGCGAGTTGCTTGTTTTTGGTGTCTATGGGGTCCATGTGGATGTTGAGCCTGACGTGCATCTCGTTCCACATATCGTGCTCGATGTTGTCGATGATATCGTGGCTTTTGACTATGTCAACGTCTGCCGGCACTTCCACGTGCGCCACCACAAAACAATGGCTTGCGCCGTAACTGTGCACGACAAGGTCGTGAACGCCGATCACGCCTTCGTATGACAGAATTTTCGCAGTGATTTTATCCACGAGTTCCTTGGGCGGTTTTTCTCCGAGCAGCGGAGATATTGCGTCTTTGAGAAGCAGTATGCTTGACACGATGATAAACAGCGACACCGCGATACCCATGATGCCGTCCACGCTGACCTTCGGATTGATTCTGTCGCCGCATACGTCGATGATGATTGTGGAGATAAGCACGGCGAGCGTTGTGAGAGAGTCGTTGCGGCTGTCTTGCGCGCTGGCTTTGAGCGCATTTGACGAGATCGCCTTTGAGAAGTCCTTGTACACAAGCATTTGCACGAGTTTCATCACAATGCTGATTGAAAGCACGACGTAGGTGAAAACGCTCACTTCGACGGGCGTCGGGCTGATGACTTTTTCGATTGAAGATTTCAAAAGCGCGATGCCGAGAAACAGAACCATCATAGACACGAGAAGCCCGGTTACGTATTCGTATCTTGCGTGTCCGAACGGGTGGTCTTTGTCGGGCGGCGTGCTTGAAAGTTTGAATCCAACGAGCGTAACCACGCTGCTACCGGCGTCCGACAGGTTGTTGATTGCGTCCGCGATTATGGTTATGCTTCCGCCTATGATACCGGCAACGATTTTTATCACGAACAAAATCGCGTTGCTGACTATGCCGACAATGCCTGCGCATACACCATAGCGATTGCGCACTTTCGGGTCGGTTACGTTTTCATAATCTTTTATAAACGCTTTGCGGAACAGTTTCATAGTTTTCTCTCTCAAAACTTATTATAAATAAGATACTCTTATATATGATTTTAGTCAAACGAA
>CAVKIG010000013.1:19376-29053 GCA_963656415.1 bacterium
CTCTGTTATTTTATTTTTCTCGGTCTCGTTTTGAGAGCCTGAACGGTGAAGTAGAGCGCAACGCACAGTCCCACCGCGCCGACGATTGCAACTATGACGTACCAAAGGTTTGCGTCAACGTGTGCGCCCGATTTTGCTCTTTGCCACATATTGACCACAACGTCGTTGCGGTCTCCGAAGTCGCGCATGACGCCGAGAGTGTCGTTGATGACGGGGTAGCGACCTTCGTTGTCGAAGTATTCGTCCACGTCATACTCGTTGTCTATGATGTAGTCCACAACGTCGGCGTCCGCTTTGAGCACATTCTTTGCGGCGGCAGACGTATAACCGATCGCCATTGAGTTGCGTATCGAGCTCATGGGATTTGCCATATAGTCGATAAACATCATTGCGGCGAGTTTGTTGTTGACGCTTGTGGGGATGCACCAGCCGTCATACCAGATATTGCTTGCCTTTTTTGGCACGTAATAGCCGAGTTGGTAGGTGTCGGTCTCCTCGTCATAGTCGCCTTCTTCGATTGCCCAAAGCGCGTCGCCGCTCCAAGCAAAGTCGGCATACACGATCTCGTTGATCATATCGTCCTTGCCGAAGTCCACTTCATATCCCGAGATGTGTTCGCGCTGATCGGTGAGCACTTTTTCTGCGGCATTGACCATTTCGTCATCGGTGCAGTTGATGAGCTCTTGAACGGTGTAGCCTTGATATTTTTCGGGGAGCAATCCGTATTCGTACATATAGAAGATAGCCGCCGCATAAGTGTCGCGCACGCTGTCTTTCATGAGAATTTTGTTTTCGAGACGTTCGTTGTTTTGCACGTTCCAAAGTACGCCCCAACCGTATTCTTCGAGTTCTTCAAGGCTGACGACTTCCGTGTTGTAGAGAATACCGAGTGTTCCGTACATATACGGCACCATATATTCGGTCATGTCGTGCACCTTGCCGTCTTTGGCCTTGATTGCGCCGAACATAGACTTGATCGTGTCCATAACGCTCGGTTCGATGTTGCCCCAATTTGTGTTCGTAATCGCATTATACGGTGTTAAACTGCTCATATTGTCGAGTGAAATACCGTATTTGTCAAGTTGTGGCTGCAATTCTTCTTTCAAAGTTTTGTGGTTGAGAAGACATCCTGCGGTGAGCAATTTTTCGATTGCGTATTCGCTCGGACAAATCAAATCGACGTTGGCGTCGCCTTTAAGCACCTTGGTCATCATCGTTTCGTTGGTGTCGAAAGTGGTGTAGGTGATTGAGAGTGCGCGCCCGGTCATCTGTTGATAATAGTCGGCAAATTCGTCGAGAAGGCGTTTGCCCGTCTCTTCGTCTTTTTCGGTGTCGATATAGTCTTCCCAGTTGTAGATGACAAGCCTGTCTCCGCCCGATTGCGTCGTTCCGCTCGTGGTGTTGCAAGCGGACAGAACGGGAAGCAAAACGCAGATTGCAACCAAAGACAAAACTATGAGATATGCAAATCTTTTCATGCGTTTTTCTCCTTGTTCTTTTTCTTCTCGCGGGATATTTTGACGAGATTGATTGAAAGCACGGCGGCAAGCACTGCGACGAAGATTATAGAGAAGATCGCGTACCAGAACGGTTCGAGACCTTGCACTCTCGCGTCGGAGTAAATGAACGTGGACAGAGTGTTGATGCCCGTTGCCGCGCCTTTGTTGATTTGGGTGATGATGAAGTCGTCCATAGACATAATGAACGCCATAACGAATCCGCTCACGATGCCCGGTGTGATGATGGGAATCATGACTTTGGTCAAAGCCTTGAACGGATTTGCGCCAAGGTCGAGAGCCGCTTCGTAGATGTTGGGGTCCATTGATTCGAGTTTCGGCAAAACGCTGAGCACGACGTATGGGGTGCAGAAGGCGATGTGCGCGATGATGAGACGAAGGTATCCTTCGGGGAAGGAGAACGTCACGAAGAATATCATCATTGAAACCGCCATAACGATTTCGCTGTTGATAATCGGAAACTGATTGACGTTTTCGACTATGCGTCTTGCACGCTTGCCGAGATTGAATATGCCTATCGAAGCAAACGTGCCCATAATGGTTGCGATGACGCTGGATACGCTTGCGATGATGAGCGTGTTTGCAACCGCGCTCCAAAGTTCGGGTGATTTGTCCGATTTGAAAATGGACACGTATGCGTCGAAACTGAATCCGTTGTCGAAGTTGAAGTTGGAACTGTTTGAGAACGAATAGATTATGAGCAGAATTATCGGCGCGTACAGAATGGCAAGGACGACGAGCAGATAAAACTTTTCAAAAAAGCCTTTGATTTTTTCTTTTACCATAACGATCTCCTTACCGCATTGCTGTTGCGATTGAATTTGTTCATAATGAAGTTGGACAAGAGCACGAACACGAGCATAACCAAACTCATGATAGAGCCGACGCCGTACATGCCTTGCTCGAAACTCAACTGAATCGAATCACCGAAAAGGAATATCTTTCCGTTTGAGAGAAGTTGAGATATTGCGTAGGTTGATATTGTGGGTATAAACACCATCGTTATGCCGCTCAGTATGCCGCTCACGGACAAGGGAAGCGTCGTTTTCAAAAACACCGTCGCTTTGTCTGCGCCAAGGTCTTGCGCCGCTTCGATATAACTCTTGTCTATGCCCGAAAGAGTGGTGTGCAAGGGAAGTATCATAAACGGCAAGTAGTTGTACACCATGCCGAAAAGCACCGTTCCCATGCCGAGTTCCACACCCAGAGCAATGAATATCGCTTTCGTCGCGAGCGTGCGGATAAGGAAGTTTACACCCATCGGAATGATGTAGAGAAGAACGAGTATTCTTCCGCTCGACATTTTTGACAGAAAGTATGCCACGGGGTATCCGATGATAAGGCAAAGCGCGGTGGTGATTATGCCCACAAGCAACGAGTTGCCCAAAACCACGAGACTTGACTTTGACGTGAAGAACGTCTTGAAGTTGTCAAGCGTCAGATTGTTTCCGTTGTCGAGAAACGCGTTCACGAGAATGAGAACGAGCGGTATCACGACGAAAAGCAGAAGAAAAAGGATATACGGAATGGAAAACACCTTTTTCGTCAGCCTCAATTTTTTGACTGCAACTTTTTTCATTCCGCTTTGTTCTCCTTGTCGGCGTCAACGTCTTCGAGCACAAATTCGTCTTGCTCGTGGGATTCGATGATTTCTTCCACGGCGTCGAATTTCTCGGGTTCTTCAAGGCGCGCTCTTTCGATTGCTTCCTGTTCTTCCTTGGTGAGAGTCTCGTCTTTTACGACCTTTTCTGCTTGCTCTTCTTCGACGTCGCGCTTTTCGATGATAATCTTTTCGGGCGCAATCTTTATGCCGACGCGGTCACCTTTGAGCCAGTCGTCGTCGGTGTCGGCAAAGAAGTTGTAGTGATCGTCGGTGGAAAGGATGGCTTGATAGTAGCTGCCTTTATAGATGGACGAAAGTACGTTTGCGCCTATGACGCCGTCTTCTTCGTCGTCGGTGATTTCAACGTCGTCAAAGTCAACAAGCACTTTGACGGGCGTGCCGACGGGAAGGTCTGTCTTGCACTCGAAGTCCGCACCGCAGATTTCAACGAGATTTTCGCCCGTGATGACGGTGTCGATTTCGTTGATGATACGAGTCTTGTGCATGATGTGAAGGTCAAACGGCTTGATGTAGATTCCGACCGTTTCGCCAACGTCGTAGGTGTCGGTGTCGTGCGCAACGATTTCGTTGCCGTTTGCCATAAGCGTGATTTGATAGTGGTCGCCCTTGAACACGGACGAGAGCACTTCTGCGGTGAGAATGGTGCGCTTGTCGTCCACTTTTTTGATTTTTACGTCTTCGGGACGGATGATGACGTCGATGGGCTCGTTGTGTTTGAAGCCCTTGTCAACGCACTCGAAAACGGTGTCGCAGAATTCGACCTTGTAGTCTTCGAGCATAGTTCCCGAAAGGATGGTGCTTTCTCCGATGAAGTCGGCAACGAAAGCGTTTGCAGGTTCGTCGTACACTTTTTCCGGGGATGCGATTTGTTGTATTTCGCCCATACGCATGACCACGATTTTGTCGGACATAGTGAGCGCTTCTTCTTGGTCGTGTGTGACGTAGATGAAGGTTATGCCGAGACGTTTGTGCATATCCATAAGTTCGAGTTGCATGTCTTTGCGCATTTTAAGGTCGAGTGCGCCGAGCGGTTCGTCGAGAAGAAGCACTTCGGGTTCGTTTACGAGCGCGCGAGCGATTGCCACTCTTTGTTGTTGACCGCCGCTAAGCGAAGATACGTTTCTGTGACCGTAGTCTTCAAGGTCAACCATTTTGAGAGCGTTGTCGACTTTCTCTTTTATTTCCGCTTTCGTGTACTTTCTGAAAAGTTGCACGGTTTCGCCTTTTTTGTTCACTTTCGTGCCGTTGGGGATAACTTTGAGTTTCAATCCGAAAGCGATGTTGTTGAACACGTTAAGGTGCGGGAAAAGAGCGTACTTCTGGAATACGGTGTTCACGGGACGCAAGTGGGGCGGAGTGTCCGTGATGTCTTTTCCGTTGAAGATGATTTTTCCGCTCGTGGGCATTTCAAAGCCTGCAATCATACGCAAAGTCGTGGTCTTTCCGCAACCGCTCGGACCGAGCAAAGTGACGAATTCTCCGCGCTTTATCGTGAGACTTGCGTTTTTGACGACTTGCTTTCCGTCATACTCTTTGTAGACGTTGCGAAGTTCGATGATGTTGTCAATCTGTGTTTTGTTTGTCATTGTCGTATTCCTTTCAGAGTCGTGCTCCGATATTGATTTTTATATAGATAAACAAAAGTTATTATATTTCTATATTGATTGTTTTTCGCTTGCCGAGTTTTGCGATTATCGCGCAATCGGCAGTTTATGTTGACGATTAAAAGCGATAAACCGTTTGTTATGATTGTTTGCAGAGATTAGAACGTCGGCGGGGATGCTATCCACAGCACCACTGCTTTTTCGCCGGTGCGATTTTCAAGGTGATGCACCTTTGAAGACGAGAAATAAAACACTTCGCCTTTTTTCACGCAATACGCCGCTTGCCCTATGTGCAACCACACTCTTCCCGCAAGCACGTATCCGAACTCTTCTCCTTCGTGCGGAACGTCTTCTTCGAGCGTCGTGTGCGGCTCCAGCGTCACGCGGATAGGCTCCATTTCGTTCTTTTGCGCGTTGGGCACAAGCCATTCGATCTTGTGCGTTGCGTCGATTTTTTCGATAAACTCTGCGTCGGTGAACACCACTTTTTCTTCTTTTTCGTCTTTGAAGAAGTCCGCAAAAGTCGTGCCGAGCGCATTGAGTATGTCTTCGAGCGTCGTGATTGACGGAGAAGTCAACTCGTTTTCAAGTTGCGAAATATAACCTTTTGTAAGTTCGCAACGGTCGGCGAGTTCTTCTTGAGTGAGATTTTTTTGCAATCTCAATCTTTTGATTTTGGTGCCAAGTTCCATACAAACTCCTTAAATGCAAAAATGCACGAATCGTGCGTTCCGTTTAGGCTGACTAAACTTTCGGTACAGTTTAGGTAAAATCGACCGCAAGTTTAACAAGTTTTGCATTTTTTAACAAAAAGTTTAGCAAAACTAAACATAATTGTCAAAAACGATTATATATATTTGCACGCTCCGTGTCAATTAAAATGCAAAAGTTTTTCGACAAAATTTTACGTTTTGTAAGAAAAAAGAAAAAATGAAAGAAGTCCTGCTTTTTTGCAAGACTTCCGATGGGTGACAACGAGATGTTCGTTGCAAGATTTCTGAAAAATTTAGTCGGATTTTCGCTTTGATTCTCTTTTTGCACGCTTTGCGTGGCGCAAACGGGAGTGGCGATAACTTTTTGCAAGACCGCCGCCCGACGTCTCGCGATAGCGCACGTTGATGTCTTTGCCCGTTTGATACATAGTCTCGACAACGGCGTCGAAAGATATTTGACGAGAAGTGGTAAGGAAGTTTGCAAGAGACACCGCGTTTATCGCGCGCATTGCCGCAACGGCGTTTCTTTCTATGCAGGGTATCTGCACCAGTCCGTCGACGGGGTCGCAGGTGAGCCCGAGATGGTGCTCCATTGCAACTTCGGCAGAGTATTCGATTTGGTCAAAGTCCATTCCGAAAAGTTCCGCAAGAGCCGCCGCCGCCATAGAGCAAGCAGTTCCGCATTCCGCCTGACAACCGCATTCCGCGCCGCTTATGGAAGCGTTGGTTTTTACGATGTTGCCGATTATGCCGGCAGTGCAGAGCGCGTTTATGATGTCGTCGTTTGAAAAGCCGTGCAATTCCTGTTCGTAGCGAAGAACGGCAGGGAGAATTCCGCAAGAGCCGCAAGTGGGTGCCGTGACGATGATTTCGCCGGCGGCGTTTTGCTCGCTGACTGCAAAAGCGTATGCGCATACGAGTCTGTTTTCTTTCGTCTGCGGCGTTTCGTCTATGTGGCGTTGCTGATAAAGAATTTTAGCACGTCTTTCGGTGTTGAGACCGCCGGGTAGCACGCCGCTTGCTTTCAAACCCTGTTTTATCGCGTTTTTCATTGCTTCCCAGATGTTTGAAAGATACTCGCGGATTTCGCTGCCTTCGAAACGCTCGACGTATTGCGGAACGGAGATTTCTTCTTTGTCGCAATATTCGCGTATCTGCTCGAAAGTGTGGTGCGGATACACGTCCTTAGGCTCGAAAGATTTTTCGCCTTCCACTTCGATTGCTCCGCCGCCCACGCTGTACACGCGCCACGAGTCTATGATTCTGCCGTTTATGTCTATTGCGAACAAATCCATAGTGTTGGGGTGCGGAAGATGCGTCGTTTCATAGTCGAAAACAACGTCCACGGGTTTGGTGAACGTTTTTTGAAGCACGACGTCCGTGCCGTGTCCTTTTCCCGTCTTTGCGAGCGAGCCGTATAACACGACTTTGAAAGACGTTGCGGTTTTGTTGCGCTCGGAGAAGAGTTTTGCGGCTTTTTCGGGCCCCATAGTGTGAGACGACGACGGTCCGCGTCCGATTTTGTACAGTTCGGTCAGGCTTTTCATAAAAACTCCTTATTGACGGTATTATACCACAACCGCGATTTTAATCAAACGTTTGCACGCCTTATTGTGACAAAAAAATACATATTTTTTGCGATATAATCGTCAACGATTTGCCAAGCATATAAAAAGTGTGCTAATATATCAAAGTTTTATAAGAACAAAAAGAAGACGAATATATCACCGCGGGAGCGCACGTCCCGCCGAAAAACGAAAAGAAGGCTCAATTATGGTTAGAAACGATTTGAGAAACATTGCTATCATCGCACACGTCGACCACGGCAAAACCACGTTGGTTGACGGTATGCTCAAACAATCGGGTACGTTCAGAGAGAATCAACAGGTGGCAACCTGCGTTATGGACTCGGGCGACCTTGAAAGAGAAAGGGGTATCACCATTCTTGCAAAGAACACGTCCATACACTACAACGGCACGAAGATAAATATCATCGACACACCGGGACACGCCGATTTCTCGGGCGAAGTGGAGCGCGTTCTCAAAATGGTCAACGGCGTCGTGCTTTTGGTCGACGCACAGGAAGGTCCTATGCCGCAAACTCGTTTCGTCGTTGAAAAAGCACTTGCGTTGGGACTTAAAATCATCATCGTCGTCAACAAAATCGACAAGCCCGACGCTCGTCTCGACGAAGTGGGAGACGAAGTGCTCGAACTGCTTCTCGACCTTGACGCAAGCGACGAACAACTTCAAAGCCCGATTTTGTATTGCAGCGGCAAGCAAGCGACGGCAACCCGTGATTATCACGTTCCCGGCACGGATCTTAAACCGCTTTTCGACACCATAATCGACTATATCCCTGCTCCCGAAGGAGACGAAAACGGCGAACTTCAACTTCTCGTCAGTGCAATCGACTACAACGAATACGTCGGACGTATCGGCATCGGTCGTATCGAACGCGGCAAAGTCGATATGGCAAAAGAAGTCGTCGTGTGTGATTATCACAGCGGCATTTCTCCGTACAAGAGCAAAATCGTCAATCTCTTCCAAATCGAAGGATTGAAGCGAGTGCCCGTCGAAAACGCAATGGTGGGCGACATCGTTTGTTTCAGCGGCATAGAAAACATCACGATAGGTAACACCATTTGCTCTCCGCAAAAAATAGAACCCGTTCCGTTCGTGAAAATCGGCGAACCTACGATTGAAATGAACTTCTCCGTCAACGACAGTCCGTTTGCGGGCAAAGAAGGCAAATACGTCACGTCCCGACATCTTCGCGAAAGACTGTTCAAAGAACTTCTCAAAGACGTGTCGCTTAGAGTGTATCAAACCGAGAGCGCGGATACGTTCAAAGTGTGCGGCAGGGGCGAAATGCATCTTTCCATACTCATCGAGACAATGCGCAGAGAAGGTTATGAATTCGGCGTAAGCACACCGAAGGTCATCTTCAAAGAAATCGACGGCGTGAAGTGCGAGCCTATGGAAAGACTTTTCATCGACGTTCCGAGCGAATGCGTCGGCTCTGTCATGGAGCGTATGGGCACGAGAAAAGGCGAACTTGTCACGATGAACCCGGTAGGCAGCCGTATCCGTATGGAATTTACAATTCCCGCACGCGGACTTTTCGGCTTCAAGAACGAATTTTTGACGGACACCAAAGGCGAAGGCGTCATGAACCAACTCTTTGACGGTTATGCGCCGTACAAAGGACCGATTCCGCGCAGATTCACAGGCTCTCTCGTCGCATACGAGACGGGTGAAGCCGCAACGTACGGACTTTTCAACGCGCAAGACCGCGGTCAACTTTTCATCGAACCGCAAACTATGGTTTACGAAGGTATGGTCGTAGGTATGTCTCCAAAGAACGAAGACATTCGCGTCAACGTCTGCAAGCGTAAACACGTCACAAATATGCGTGCCGCAGGCTCTGACGAAGCGCTTCGTCTCAACACTCCGCGCAAATTCTCTCTCGAAGAAGCAATCGAGTTTCTCAACGACGACGAAATGCTTGAAGTCACGCCCAAGAATATCCGTATCAGAAAGAATATTCTCTCCGGCGCAGAACGTCTCAAACTTGCTTTCGGCTCAAAATCCAACAACTAACCGCAGTTTTTATAGGCGTTGCACTTGAAAGTATAATTCACCCAAATATACAAAAAACGCACGAAACATCGTGCGTTTTCCTTTTGTATCGAGAAGTGGTTTAGCTTTTTTTAGATGCGATTTACAAATATTATTTATTGTCCTTATTGTTGTCAACCGTGATTATGCGGCCGCAGAATTCGCATTTGACTTCGTTCGGATTGTCCGATTCGTTTACACCGCCGCAAAACGGGCATTGTATGGAAAATTTTTGGTCGGCTTTGGGCGCATAAAATTGCTTGATTTGCGTGCCGTCAACGGTGAAGCCTTTCAGATAGCGTTTGTTTATGCAGAAGTTGACCGCTTCGAGAGCTTCTTCGGGCTTGATTGCAAGGTGGCGAGCAACGTCGTTTATATCTCTAAATCCTTCTTCGGTCACGGCAAGGATGATGCGTTGATATTTCTTTTGTTGCCCGTATTGAATCCACGAAATGGGTGCGCCGTAAAAGCCGAGCACCACGCCTACGATGCCGATTCCCAGCAACACTTTGAAAAGCGCGCCTTCATCCATTCTCGTGCCGCCCACAACCGCAAGCGCAATGCCCACGGGGAAGCCGATTGTGAGAATTATGCTGAC
>CAVKIG010000014.1:0-28824 GCA_963656415.1 bacterium
GGTCGAAAGACCTGCGCCGTTTTTTTATATTAACTTTACTATTCTTTCGTCACAGACGGCAGCACCGCGTATGAATACGACGCAAACGGCAACGTAACCAAAATCGGAGATAAAATGACTATTTGTTTCGATTATCAAATTTGTTTACTTCTACCCTTTTAAGATTGTTTCCACAAATATTCTCTGCCGTTATTCATGGGTTGACCGACGCTTGAAATTGTCGTATAATGTATTCACCATAAAGAGTGCGCAAGGGATAGCCCCTATGACCGCACAGCAACCTGCGTATGCAAGGTGCTAAAGGCTGAACGATGGGGAATGTGTCAAACCCATCGACCGATGGGCTTTTTTATTGCTCTTCGTGGACTAAAAAGCAAGGAGAAACATCAAAAATGGAAGACAAATACTTAGAAGGCAGACACTTTGTGAAAGTCGCATGCAAAGACGAATATTCAACGATTTATGACGTCGTAACCGCGCACGGCTTGCAATGGAAAAACAAAGAAGACTTGGACAACATTTTGCGTTGCAAAAATCCGATACTGTGGCTTGTGGAGATAAACCTAAAAAAGCAATATGCGAAAATTGTCACAAGTCATATCGGTTGCGCATCGCTTTGCGGACAACTGCAAGACAAGATACTCAAAACGGATGACGTAAAGGCTTTGTTTTGAGCCAATCAATTGCTTGCAATGGGCAACACGGCAATTTGCAAGGGGCAAATTGGCGCAAACCGTTGAAAGACACGTCAAAATGTGGTAGTATATAAAAAATGAATATGAAAATACGGTTTGAAAAGTTGTAAACTGAGTAGATTTAGACATCGGGTTCGATTCCCGAACAACCGCCATTGCCGTGTTTGAAGTGTCAAAGCGGCATATTGCCGTTCTTAGCGCGCCGAGTTGGATTATAGTGCGGTTTTTGCTTGCTCGCAATGCGCCTAAAACGCAACAGCTTTTGCACTTTGAAACGCAGTCTTCCGTATTTTTGGTTATCGTTATGGCAGGAGCGAACCGTTTTGGCGTTGGCTTGTGCTATACGAAAAAGACGGTTGTGCGCTCTATGAGCGCATTTTTTGTTGCAAAAGATAACCTTTTTGGGCGGTACGAGAGAAAAACCGCGGTTTTATCCGCAAAAATACCGTCAAGGAGAAAAACAATGAAAAAACGCATCACAGCTATTGTATGCACACTGTTGGTCGCAATCATGCTTTTCACGCTCGTTGCGTGCGGAGAAGAGACGAAACCGACCTTCACACTGACAATCAACTCAGACGGCGACGTCACCGTCGCAACCGTCACGGAAGGCGAGAATTATACTTTGCCTACACCTTCCGAACGCGAAGGTTACGTGTTTGTCGGTTGGTACGAAGGAGAAAACCTTCTCGATTACACACTGACTCCGACAAAAGATATGACCATAGTCGGAAAATGGGAAAGATACGACGCTCTTGCGAACGAACTTAAAGAGTCTCTCAAAACTTATCTCGAAAGCGAAGCGTTTTCAAACTCGATTATAAACGCAAAAACAACGCAAGCGAGAGTACCCCTTCTCTATCTCCGCTACGTTCAAGGCAATTTCTACACCGACGAAGTGGTGTTGCAATTCAAAAAGTATCTCAATATGATTGACGGCGTCATCGAAGACGGCAAAATCAAGGATAGCCTTTTTGCGAATTCCGCCACAGGCAAACAAGGTTGGTACGGCATGCTCGACTTCATTTACAGTTGGAGCGCGATTTACAATCAATATCAGCAGTGGTGCGCGGAATCGGGCAACACCGACACGTCTTACGCGCTCTATTTCGGCGCAATCAAGTCGTATATCTCAAATATCGACACTTATCTCTCAAACGGCAACGTAAAATACACCTTCAAAGGCGAAGAAACCACTCAATCCAACCTTTATTATAAAGGATACAATGCAATCAACAATATATCGAATGTCAATTACCGTCTCAGTTACGACGATTTCGTAGAACTTCTCTCACTCGTGGCGCAAGCAACGGGCAACACCGACGGACATGAGTCTTTCCTTGCAGAATACAAGAAAATCGACTTTGCAACCATTGACGCGGCATCCGACAAAAACTCGCAATATTCAAAGCTCAAACCCGCAATTTTGGCTCTTTGGAAGAGCTGTTTGCCCGTAACTCAGGTTGCATTCGGATATTCTGCAATCAACGTGTCCGTTATCACGGCATACAATCTCGGTTTCGACCTTGAAACCACCGTTCCGTACTGCTCTGCCTATATGCTTTCTTACTATGAAAAGAACGACGAAGGCAACTTCAAAAAGAACGGCGGAACACCCAACTGGGTCGGTTTTTCAGGCAGGCCGCTTGCAGGCTCCGTTTTCCGCACCAACGAAAAATACGACGTGAAGTTTGAAAAAACCATGCAAGGATACTTCCCCTTCACCGACGGCTGGAATCAACCGCTCGACGAGATGATAAACATGGACAGACTTTGCAACTACTACAACCACACACTCACCACAAATGCAAACGTCGATCCGAGATACGGTCTTCTGTACGGATTTATGAACGGAATCGATATGGAGCACTACGTGAAAGAAGTGTATCACTCTCAAGTCTGCACGGGCGAAGATTGCAAATACCATATTGACGAACAAGACGGACAAGTTTACAATATAGTCACCATGTGGAGAGAGACGCTCAAAAAGGACGAAAACGGCAAATATGTCATTTCGGGCAACGTTGATATGGCAGTCGCGATTGCTTATATCGCACACGTTTACGGAGTCGAAGCCCCCACTCCGCTCGGGCTTTATTCGTCTTCGGTTGCCGTGATAACTCTTTGATATATCACTTAGCGATATACAAACAAAACAATAGTTCAGATTGCCGAAGATTGATTTTCGGCAATCTGCAAGGTGTGATATGAAATCTAAAATCGTTAAAATACTCGCTATATCGCTCGCACTTTTGATGACGGCATTTATCTTCACCGCCTGCGACAAAGTGTGGGGCAAAGACGAAACCGCAAGCGAACCGGGCTATCACGAAGTTGACGGAAAACGGCTTTCTTTCACGCTCGAATTCCGCGATACCGGTTCGGGCACGGAAATAAGCGACGGAGACAATTTCGCTCACGCCACAATCGACGGCACGTTGATAAAATCCTGGCAAATAGATTGCTACGGCAACACGGTCTACGAATCTGTCGTGAAATACTTTGAAGACAAAGACGAAAGCATCACTTTCAGGCTTTCGCAACACAAGTTCTATATGTTTCACGATTTGACGCTCGAAGACGGCACGACGTACAATCTCGAAACCGTATACGTCGCCGCAGACGGCAAATATGCCATGTGCGCAAATTATCAATCGCTTTTCGGGACGGACGGAATTGCGGGAACGGTTGACGATCTTAAGGTTTTGGTGTTAGTATATAAAGGATGGCTTTATTAAGGCAGGATAGTATGAAAAAAGAAGTTTCGCTTTCAAAAATCAAAAGGCTTGCCACCACAAAGGGTATGCAAGGCTGGACGGCAATGTTTGCGCTGTTGGCGATTATGTGCCTTGACCAATTCGTGTTGGAGATACCGTTTGAAAACGTGGTGTTCCCCATTCTCGTGATATGCGCCGCATGTATGAGCCCCGCGAAAAACGCCGTGCTCGTTATTGCTTATTCCGTGGTTTTCGAGATGAGTTGCATAGGCTGGTTCCCCTCAGAACTTCCCCGCGTTCAACTTTGGCTTTTTGAAGTGATAGTCGGCTATTTCATGCCGCTTGCCTGCTACAAAGCGTTCAACAGAAAACACGAAGACATGAGCGTAATCTCATACGCCGCAATCGCCGCAATGAGCGAGATTTTCTATTTCTGGGTTTCCGTCGTCGCAACGACTCTCATCTGGGGTGTGGACTTCGGCGCATATTTTGCAAGCGATATTCCCTTTGAAATCGCAGGTGCGTTTGCAACGTTTGCATGCGCTCTTCCCGTCGCTTTTATCTACAAACTCACGACGAAAGAAATCAATCTCAAAGTCAGCGGCAAGGTTCTTCGTCCTATGCTCGACAACAAAGCACTTGCACTATAACACAATGACAACTTGTCTGAGAACGCCGATTCGTCGGCGTTTTTCTTTTTTTGAAAAACACTGATATTCTAAACGAATCTTTTCCCATAATTTTCGTTCTGCGTTTGCTCGGCAGCACGCCGTCGAAATATTGCTCTTCCCTTGACATCGCATAGGAAATATGCTATCATACGCTCGTTTGAGGGAGTAGATAACTTCCAAGGAAGATGCACGTCAACATACTGACTTCACCGTCTGGCTTGCATTAAACGTCGAGACTCAAGTACGATTTTTGCGTGCTTGATTTTTTTATACTCACCGCAAAAATCAACAAAATAATTCGTTTAGAGAGAGAAAAATGAGCGATTTAGAGTTGATTCTCATAGCAATCGGGTTGTCTATGGACGCTTTTGCCGTCGCGGTTTGCAAAGGTCTTTCCACAAAACAACTCAAAACGAAACACTTTTTCATAGTCGGCGCATGGTTTGGCGGTTTTCAAGCGTTGATGCCGCTCATCGGCTACTATCTTGGCACCACGTTCGAGCAATACATAACTTCTGTCGACCACTGGATTGCGTTCGTATTGTTGGTATTTTTGGGCGCAAAAATGCTCAAAGAAGGCTTTTCAAAGGGAGAAAACGAAGAAAATGCGTCTTTCTCCGTCCCCACGATGTTCACGCTTGCCGTTGCAACAAGCATTGACGCGCTTGCCGTCGGCATAACGTTTGCGCTTCTTCCCGACGTAAATATCTACTCTGCCGTGAGCCTTATCGGCTCGATAACTTTCGGGCTTTCTTTCGTGGGTCTCGGCATAGGCAACTTATTCGGGATGAAATTCAAATCGAGTGCGGAAGTTGCGGGTGGAACTATACTTATCATGCTCGGCGTAAAAATACTTCTCGAACATCTCGGCATAGTCGGCTAACACTAAATCGATATTCTAAACGCACAAAAAGTCCGCAAGTGCGGACTTTTTTATTATCTTCATACACAACCTTACGCAGTGTCTATATCATTTTTTCCACTTCGGCTTTTGTCGGCATGGCGGTCATCGAGCCGTCACGGGATATTTGGATGGCACATGCACGCGAAGCAAAATCAAGAGCGTAAGCCATACTGTTCAAATCGAGTGCGATAACGCCTTGCGACAAAAGATACAAAATCGAACCGATAAAACAGTCTCCTGCGCCTGTCGTGTTGACGACTTTCGCCTTGTATGCTCGTTGTGAAATTTTGCACAGTTTTCTGTCGTATGCAATCGCCCCGTCCGCTCCTTTCGTGACGATGAGAATTTTGCAATTCGATGCAATAGATAGCATGTTTTTTGCTTTTTCGTCATCGGTTTTGCCTTGCGACAACAAATCGAGTTCTTCGCTTGAAACCTTGACTATGTCCGCAAACGGCAAAAATTCTTTTATCGCAATCACACATTCTTGAACGCTGTTCCAAAGATTTTCTCTGACATTCACGTCAAAAGAGATCGTTGCGCCTTTTTCAAGCGCGAGTTTTATTGCTTTCTCGTGTGCCGATTTCGATTTTTCCGCAAGTCCGAGAGAGCAAAAATGCAAAACGTCTCCATTTTGCAAACAATCGTCTTTCACGTCGGCGGCAGACAAATTCAAATCCGCCGTATTCTCTCTTTCGAAACGAAATTTTCTATCGCCGTTCTCGTCTATATCGACAAACGCCAATGCGGTTTTAAGTGATTTGTCAAACACGATATATCGAGTATCTATCCCTGCGGATTTGATTTGTTCAAACAAAAAATCGGAATATGCGTCTCCGCCGAGTTTTCCCAGATATGCACCGTCTCCGCCAAGACTTGCCACACACGCGCATACGTTGCACGGCGCACCGCCGGCGTTTGGAACATAGCCGCTTTTTGACGGCATCATATCGACAAGACATTCTCCTATACACACGACTTTGGACATAAAATCACTCCTTTGTGACTTCATTATACATCCTTTGGCGCATTTTTCAAGACAAATCTCTTTTGGGTGCACATTCGGCGCATAATTTTGCAAAAAACCGCAAAAATCACCGCTATCCTATTGCGTGCATGCGCACAACGTTTGCTTGCGTGCATTAAAAATTTTTAATTTTTAATAAAAATATTTTCAACACGTTGCATTATTGCCGCCTGTTGAATTATACTATATTTAGAATATAAAAAAGTTTCATATAAGGAGCAAATCATGGCAAACAAATCAAACGTTTCTATCAAATTCAGCGGCAACGCTGTGACGACGGGCGTTGCACTCGTGATTATCGGCGTGTTGTTCTGCATCTTGCAAGGAGCAGCCGTTCAGGCGCTCATCACAACTTTAGGCGTACTTTTCATTCTCATGGGCGCAATCGACCTTATGCACAAAAACTGGGTTGTCGGCGCAATCGAACTTGCAGTCGGCATAGTGGTCATCGTATGCACGTGGCTCATTCTCGAAATCACGCTTCTCATCATCGGCATCGTGCTTATCTTGTACGCAATCTATCTCATTGCAACCACGGCATCAAAATTTAAGAGCGCAAGCACTTTCGGCAAAATCGCAATCATTCTCGTGCCCGTTCTCTTCATCGTGTTCGGCGCATTGCTTATCGCTTGCTACTGGGGAATCCTTGACGAACTTCTCATCACAATTGGCGCGCTTGCAATCGCATGCGGTTCGTTGCTTATAGTAAGAAGCGAATTGAAAATCTAAAAATCGACAGACAAAAAGGTCTTCCGACGGGAAGACCTTTTTTATACTCTTTTTTCGATAATGTGCCTTAAAAACGCCTGATTTTAATCTTTTTTCTCCCCTTTCTCGTCGAGCGAATCGAATTTGAGATACGCTTCTTTGAGAATTTCCGCACACTTTTCAACGCCGAACGCACTTGTGTTGAGCGAAATGTGATAGTTTTCGCTTGCACCCCACTCCGAGTCGGTGTAATAGCGATAGTGTCTTGCACGCATGCGGTCGTTTTCCTTTATGATACGCTCGGCTTTTTTCTGGTCGTCGGTGCGACGGAACACGTTGATGACTCTGTCCACTCTCGACGGCATATCGGCATAGATAAAGACGTTCATGCATCTGACCTTGTCTTTAAGCACGTAGTCGGCGCAACGACCGACGATTACGCACGCGCCTTTCTTTGCAATCTCTTCGATGGCTTCCGTTTCGCTTGCGTAAATGCGTGACTCGAAATTTTCAAAACTGTTGATAAGGGTTCCGCCCCACACCGACGGAGTGAACGACACGGAAGAGAGTCCTTTCATTTTCTGTTCGTTTTCTTTGATGAAATCTTGCGCAAAGCCCGAGTTTTCGCTTGCCATTGCGATGATTTCTTTGTCATAAAACGGAATGCCAAGCGAATCGGCGAGCAATCTGCCCACAAATCTTCCGCCGCTTCCGTATTGTCTCGATATGGTGATAACCGTATTCATAATTATCTCCTTTGCCGCGGCTAACTGCCACGCTCACATTTATATTTATATTATCCGTCCAAAAGGCTATTTCGTCAATACGCAAATTTGAAAAACTTTCACTTTTCAAGCGGATTTTCGGCTATTTCGTCGTTTTTAACTTCTTCGTCTCTTTCTTGTTCTTCACCTTCTCGGTCGCCGTCGCTATCTTCGCGTTTTTCTTCGTTCTCGCCGTCAAGCGCAAAGAAATCAAGTTCCGCCGCCGAAGACTTTTCGTCGGGCAACACGTTGATTTTCTTCTTCACCGCCTGCTGCAAAAACACAAAGGCGAATATGCAAGTCAACGCTTCGGCGATAAGAAACGTCCACCACACTATGTCTATCACGTCGTTCGACAAGGTGAACAAGTACGCCGTCGGGAAAACGAACACGACGAGCCTGAGAAAGGACAATACCAACGGTTTCATCGCATAGCCGAGCGCTTGCAACACGCCCTGCACCGCAACGACGTATCCCATAAACACGAAACTTGCCGCGCCTATTCTCGTTGCCGTCTCGCACACGGATATGAGTTCTTCGCTTGCACCGCCCGACAAAGCGAATAGCTTCGAGAGCGGATTTGCTATACACTCAAAAAGCACCGCTATAACGAGCGTGACTATGAGTGTGTCGGTTATGCCGTATTTCACGCACTCTTTTGCGCGCTTCTTATCCTGCATGCCGTAATTGAAAGACAATATCGTGATGATCGTGTTTGACAGCCCAAACGCCGAAAACAACGCTATTTGCTGGATTTTATAATATATACCGAACGAGCCGACAAGTATGCTTGTGTTTGCCTTTGCCGTGCCGAGAATCGCGTTCATGCCCGCCATCATAACCGACAATAGAGCCTGCATAATCGCCGCCGACACACCGATTTCGTATATATTTTTTATGATGATTCCGCTCGGCTTCATATATTTGAGATTGCCGCTTATTTCCTTGTTTGCGAAATAATGGAAACCCATTGCTATGAAAAGAGACACGAATTGCCCGATTATCGTTGCCCACGCCGCGCCCGCTACGCCCATCGAGCAGGGGAAAATGAACACGTAATCGAGCACGATATTCACGACCGCGCCCGACACTTGCGCTATCGTCGAAAACATCGTCTTGCCCGTCGCCTGCAAAAATCTCTCGTATACGGTGAACCCGATCGAGCCAAGCGAAAGACAACAACAGATTTTGAGATACGTCGAGCCCATGGCAACGACTTGCGCGTCTTTTGTGAACAAGGATATAAACCACTTTGTCGCAAACAAGCCGAAGATCAAAAACACTGCGTATATCACAAGCGCAAGAAAAATTCCGTTGCCTGCGACTCTGCTTGCCCTTTCTTTGTCCTTTTCGCCTAGGCTTTTTGACAAACAAGCGTTGATACCTATGCCTGTGCCGACTCCGATTGCAATCATCATAATCTGCACGGGAAACGCAAGCGTCAAAGCCTGATTTGCAATAACGCCGCTGTCCTGCATATTTGCAACGAATATACTGTCCACGACGTTGTACAAGGCTTGAAGAACCATCGATACTATCATCGGAAGCCCCATCGCCCAAAACAGTTTTTTGAGCGGCTGAGTTGCCATTTTGTTTTGATTTTTTTCTTCCATACTCTCCTTTTCTTGCCGCGGCACAAAAAAAAATCGCGTCGCACGGCAAATCACTACAATCCGGATTTACGCAACTATGCAACACGATTTTCGTTCATTTTTTTTATTTGCCATATTCTAACACACATTCTCGGCTTCGCGTAAGCGATTTGACACAAAAAATTGCAAGTTTTCGCAAGTTTTTCGCGCGCGTTGACATTTGCTTTGCAAAAACTTATAATGCACGTATAACATTCGCGCACGCTCGCGCGGTAAGGCGGTCTTTATGCCATTCTCGGTATATCTCAAAAAAGGCGAAGAAAAACGTATTTTGCAAGGTCACAGTTGGGTGTATGCCAACGAAGTCGCGCGCATAGAAGGCAAGGACAAAAACGGCTCTCTTGCAAGCGTATTCACGGCGGACGGTCGTTTTGTGGGCAAAGGGTATATCAACCATTTGTCAAAAATTCTCGTGCGCGTCTTCATTCGCGACACCGAGACGACAGACGACGAGAGTTTTTACTCAACACGCATAAAACAAGCGGTGGATATGCGCAAGAATCTCGGCTTTGACAACTCCTATCGCGCGGTGTTTGCCGAAGCGGACGGACTGCCTGCTCTCATCGTGGACAAATATGCGGATTATCTCGTTTGCCAGTTTCTTTCGCTCGGCATTGACAAACAAAAAGACCTTATCGTCAAGTGTCTTGTCGACATTTTTGCTCCAAAGGGTATATACGAGCGCAGCGACTCCCCCGTGCGCCAAAAAGAAGGCTTGCAAGAAGTCACGGGCACTTTGTTTGACGAAGTGCCGGAGCGCATTGTAATCACCGAAAACGGCGTAAAAATGGCAGTTGACGTGCGTGGCGGACAAAAGACCGGCTACTTCCTTGACCAAAAGGAAAACCGACTTGCCGCAAGACGATACGCAAAAGGCCGCACCGTTCTCGACTGTTTCTGCAACAGCGGCGGGTTTTCCATGAATTGCGCGCCCGTTGCAAAATCCGTGACCGCCGTAGACATCTCTCAAACCGCTCTCGACAACGTGCTTGAAAACGTAAATCTCAACGGCTATCGCAACGTCACGACGGTGTGTGCCGACGTGTTTGACGAACTGCGCAAATACAAAGCCGACGGAAAAAAATTCGGACTTGTAATTCTCGATCCGCCCGCATTCTGCAAGAGCGCAAGCGAAGTCAAGGACGCATATCGCGGATACAAGGACATCAACGTGCTCGGAATGAAACTCGTCGAAAGCGGCGGCTATCTCATCTCATCGTCTTGCTCGCACTATATGACGTTCCCGTTGTTTGAAAAAATGCTCGTGGAAGCGGCAAAAGAAAGCGGCAGAATCGTCAGATGTGTGGAAGTCAAATCTCAATCCCCCGATCACCCGTCCCTACTCTGCGCCGAAGAAACCCAATATCTCAAATTTTTCGTGATGCAGGTACTGTGAGTTTTCCGCAATTATCCGCAATCCGACACAACAAAAAAAAACTGCAAATACAACGAAAGAAGCGAGACCAAACGGTCTCGCTCCTTTCATAAAAAATAGGGGATTAACGCCCGATAATTCGGGCAGGGAGATTGGCTTTTATTGTCTGTCGACGTTGTCGTCCACTCTTTGATCGTCAAAGTCGTTTCTGAACGCAGACGCCGTTTTGCCCAACCAGTTCTTTGCAAAATTCTTGACGCGGAGAGCGACGATCCAGTCGCCGAGCATCGAAAGGCCGCGGACGAAAAGGAATATACCGACAAGAACCGTGAGCGATATCGCACTGCTGATCGGGTCGAACAACGCCACGAAACCGAAGATGATTTCGATGATTGCAAAGATGAGAAGCACCCACCAATTGGACACTTTGAACTTGCCTGCTTGAATTGCGAGCACGAGTTCGCTTATACCTTCATAGATGAACCACATTGCAAACACGATAGGAAGAATTGCTTCCACGACGTTGACGTTTGCAAGGAAAAATATGCCGAGAAGCGTCGTGATGATGCCGTCTGCAAGGACCATTCCGCCCCCGACGATTCCCACCGAAGTGAAAAACATCACAAGCTCGACGATGCCCATGCAAAGCACGAGTGCGCCGACTATATACGAGAAAACTCTGATAGACGTATCGACGGGAAGTGCAAAACACACGATGCCTGCCGCTATCATGAGTATACTTGCTACAAACCACAAAATTGTCGTTGATTTTTTCATACTTTCGTATCTCCTTATTTGTATGGGAAATTATAGTCCGAAATCGCAAGTTGTCAAGGAAAAATCTTGCCGTTTTTTAATGTTATACATTAAATTGCAAAATTGTTTCCTTTTTCTTATTTTACGGACAAATAGCGATTATCATACCGTTTGTATGAAAAATGCAGTATTTTCTTTTTATTCTTGAACCGCCGCTTCGCTTTTATGCTCTTTTTCGGGTGCGGAAATTTGAGCAGTCGCGTCGTTTTTGACGTGCACGTCGAGTTGATTGAACGGGATAGATATGCCGTTTGTGTCAAACGCGGTCTTCACGCTTTCAAGCAAATCGTAGTTGACCGTCCAATAATCTTCGTTCTTGCACCACACTTTTGTCACGATGTTGACGCTATTTGCCGCTTGCGCCGAAACACGTATTTGAGCCGCAGGTTCTTTGAGAATGAGTTCGTGTGCGTCGCATACGTCCTTGATTATGCCCTTCGCCTTTTCAAAATCGTCGGAATAAGATATCGAGAAGGTCAGATCCACCCTGCGCAAATCTTTTTCGGAATAGTTGACGACTTCCGCGGTCGAAAGTTTTCCGTTTGGCAAATACACGACTTTGTTGTCCGTGGTGCGAAGTCTCGTGTGGCAGATACGAATGTCTTCAACCGTTCCGCTGTAGCCGCACGCTTCGATATAATCGTCGTCTTTGAAAGGACGAGTGATGAGAATCATCATGCCGCCTGCAAAGTTTGAGAGCGTGCCGTTTATTGCAAGTCCGACGCCGACGCCGAGAGACGCAAGCAATGCCGTGATACCGCTCGTATCGATGCCGAGATAGCCGATGAGACACACGACGACAAGCACTTTAAGCCCGACTTTCACCACGTAACTCAACGTCTTGTAAATCGTCTTGTCTATCTTTTTGTTTTCCTCGACCTTTTTATCGGCGCGTTTTGCGATTTTCTTGCTCAAAAAGTTGATGAGCGAGAACGTGACTATCATAATCACGATTGAAATAAGCACCTTAATACCGGTGTTTGTGAGCCAGTTTTGTACGGTTTCCCACGTTTGTTGCCAATCCATAAATTTGTCTCCTGTAAAATGATTGCCTTGTTTGCCCCGCCCGATACAAATCGTGCCGAGCGAAGAGCAATTATACTTGCCAAATACGCAAAAATCAAGTCATACGAGCATATATTCCGACTTGTAACGTGCGTTTTTCATTATAGGCGTATTTTTGAATAACCATTCCGAAAATTTGTTTGACATAACGCAAAATTCGTGTATAATAGTATGGTAAGTTTCATTCCAAGGAGGTGAAAAAGATGTCTACAGTAAGAGTTGGCGAAAACGAAAGTTTGGACAACGCTATCCGTCGTTTCAAGAGAAAATGCGCACGTGACGGCATCATCGGCGACCTTCGCAAGAAAGAGGCTTATGAAAAACCCAGCGTAAAACGCAAAAAGAAAGCAGAAGCAGCTCGCAAGAGAATGTACAAAGCGTAATCAAAAACATTCGTGCGATTCTGTCGCACGAAGTATGGAGGCATGGCTCAGTTGGTTAGAGCACACGGTTCACATCCGTGAGGTCACAGGTTCGAGTCCTGTTGCCTCCACCAACGCCAAAACCCTACTGTTTAGTAGGGTTTTTCTTTTGCCGTTGGTGTTTGCAACAGGCTCGAAGGTGCGTTCCGCACCGCACACATTGTGTGCCCTGTGCCCTTCGGTCACACTGCACGCTCCGCTCTCAAATGCAAGCATTTCCGCTCCGCTGATGAGCGAGTCCTGTTGCCTCCACCAACGCTAAAACCCTACTGTTTAGTAGGGTTTTTCTTTTGTCGTTGGTGTTTGCAACAGTCTCGAAGGTGCGTTCCGCACCGCACACATTGTGTGCCCTGTGCCCTTCGGTCACACTGCACGCTCCGCTCTCAAATGCAAGCATTTCCGCTCCGCTGATGAGCGAGTCCTGTTGCCTCCACCAACGCTAAAACCCTACTGTTTAGTAGGGTTTTTCTTTTGTCGTTGGTGTTTGCAACAGTCTCGAAGGTGCGTTCCGCACCGCACACATTGTGTGCCCTGTGCCCTTCGGTCACACTGCACGCTCCGCTCTCAAATGCAAGCATTTCCGCTCCGCTGATGGGCGAGTCCTGCCCATCCACCACACTTTACCAATCCGCACCAATGGCGGATTGGTTTTTTCTTGTATTGACTTTTCATAGTATCGTATGGTATAATATTGATAGATATATAGATTAAAGAGAGAAAAAATAATCAATAAACCATAAGATAATTAATTTTTAATCAAGAAATTCGAGACGGAGGAAACCGCCTATGAAAAGAATTGTTTAAGCGCAATGAAAATAAGTTTTATTTCTTTGCGCTTTTTGTTAGCCGAAGCGTTTTTATTACAAATCGGAGAGAAAATCGGAATGGTTAGAAAAATATATAAGTATTCATATATGGTCGTTTGTGTTGTTTTGGTGATAACAATGCTTTTTTGTTCTGCATGCAACAGACAATATTCACCGAAAAACGACAAATATTTTTTCGACGCGTTGGAAAGGCTGAATCATGTGGTTTTCGGCGCGTTTTCGGGAATAAAGGAAGAAACGGATACCTTCTATACTCTAAACGAGTATGAATATTATGTTTCTCAATCGTCCGCAAAGACAAAAAAAACCAAAGATTTTGGTTTTTCCTATAAAATTCCCGTTAGATACGGCAGTTTTGGCAGCTACTCATATATTAGTCTCAAAGAGATTGAATTGAAGAAACAAGACGTAAATGTGAAATACAAAGACGGCAAGCTATATTTTGACAATCGTTCATTTGAAATAAACGACAGAACGTTTTACGATTACCCGTGGAAAAGTCGCATATTGACAAACGAGTTTTTGACAAAACCGACCGTTACAACCGATGTTACAAAATCGTCGGAGAGTTTGATAGAATATTTTTCTTCGGTTTATCCCGATACACGATATTTGGGTGGAATGCAGAACGTGAATTGTGAAATCGAATATACTTTTACAACTCCGATCAATCAAAATCAATACTACGCATTTTTATGGGATCAAGAGCGCGGCGGAAGGGATATTAAATTCCAATCCGCTCTCATAAAGACCGGGGACAAAGACGACGATATTATTCTTAGAGTGCGAGCTGCCGGATCTGTTTTGAATACGGCAAAAAGAGAGCTTAGCGCATTAAAAGACAAAAATCACAAACGCGCAACCGAATTGCTGTTATCTTCGGATCTTTTCGGGATAAATCTTGATATAGATAAAATTTTGGAGTATTGGGAAAACAATCCGTTTTCCGTTGTAGGATTTGTGTGCGAAACATCGCTTCCGCAAGAAGGGTTGTTGATTTACCAAAATGAGTTGGGCTGGTCTAACAAGGTGCTAATAAAGCGAATCAACTTTATCAACTATATACTGTAATTTATATTTGCAAAAATTATAAATAAGAAGAACTATGATGAAGAAAACAATTCCAATCTCAATGTCTTTTGTCTATTTTGTTACTATTGGTGACAACTATTGCCATTATTGACAAAAATCCTGTAATGCTAGCATTTGCATTATTGAAGCAAAGCGAACACAATGCGGGAATTTCAAATATTACCGTCCCAATGCCTTGCAAACGGCTTGTACTGTTGCACTTTTTCTTTTGTCGTTGGTGTTGGCAACAGGCTCGAAGGTGCGTTCCGCACTAGTGGCGGATTGATTTTTTATAAGGAAAAAGAGACGCTCTTCGCGTCTCTTTTTGTTGTTACAAGATGAAAAGAATGGACGAGCGAATCAATACGCTATCTTGTAGAGTTGCAAGATGTCTTGTTGGGTGATTTCTCTGGGATTGCCGCCGGTGCAGACGTCTTGGAAAGCGTCTTTGGAGAGTTGTTCGAGCGCGCTTTCGGGGATATTTATGTCGCGGAGCGTTTGCGGAATGCCAAGGTCGAGCGAGAGCTGTTTCACTGCCCCGACTGCCGCTTTTGCGCCCTCTTCGGTGGACAATCCGTCGATATTTACGCCCATGGCGCGTGCGATGTTGCAATACTTTTCCTGCGCGGCGGGCATGTTGTATTCCATGACGATAGGCAACAAGAGCGCGTTTGCAACGCCGTGCGGAACGTCGAATCTTGCGCCGAGCGGATGCGCCATCGAGTGCACGCAACCAAGTCCAACGTTTGAGAAAGCCATACCTGCGACGTATTGTGCAAGAGCCATATTCTCACGCGCAGTCATATCTTTGCCGTTGAAGGTTGCGTTGCGAAGGTTCTTGGAGATGAGCTCGATTGCTTTGAGCTCGAACATATCGGACAGTTCCCACGCGCCTTTGGTGATATAACCTTCTATCGCGTGCGTGAGCGCATCCATACCGGTTGCGGCGGTCAAGCCCTTGGGCATAGACGCCATAAGCTCGGCATCGATGATTGCCAGCACGGGGATGTCGTGCGGATCGACGCACACCATTTTTCTGCCCGTTTGCTCGTCGATAATGACGTAGTTGATTGTGACTTCTGCCGCCGTACCTGCGGTTGTGGGAAGTGCGATGATCGGGACGCATTTATGCTTTGTCGGGGCAACGCCTTCAAGCGAAACCACGTCTTCGAATTCGGGGTTGTTGGCAACGATTGCAATGCCTTTTGAGGTGTCTATCGCGCTACCGCCGCCGATTGCGATGAGAAAATCCGCTCCCGACGCTTTGAATGCCGCAAGTCCGTTTTTGACGTTTGTGACGGTGGGATTTGCTTTGAAGTCGGTGAAAATCTCATAGGGGAAATCGCCGAGCGTTGACGTGACCATATCGACCACGCCGAATTTTACAAGGTCTTTGTCGGCAACGATAAACGCTTTGTGGAAACCGCGGGCGTGGATTTCGCCGAGAAGTTCGCGCCTTGCGCCTGCGCCGAAATAGGACGTTTCATTCAAGATAAATCTGTTTGCCATTTTTTTGTCTCCTTAAAAATAAATTCGTTATTATATTTTTTCCAAACATCACTCGGACAATACGCCTTGTTTCGGGGTTACGTCAAACCGTTTGGCAATTGCTCTGAGTTCGTCGTCCGAGATGACGTTGACAATACCGACGCTCTTTGCAAGCATATAGATTTGCGCGGTTTTTTCCACGGTTTCGATGAGTCCGAACGTTTCGTCCAAATCCTTGCCTGCTCCGTAGATGCCGTGATTTGTCCACACGACAAGGCGATATTCTTTCATCTTCTCTGCCGTTGCCACGCCTATCTCGTTTGTGCCGCACACCATCCACGGTAGCATTCCCACGCCGTCGGGGAACACGACAATAGCCTCGGTGTTAGTCTGCCACAACCTATGCGTAAAGTCGTTTTCGTCCACGGGGCATACGGTGTTCATTGCGATCGTATACGTCGGGTGCGAGTGCATAATCACTCGATTTTCGGGGTCTACGGACTGCCTTGCGATGTGGCTCATAAGGTGCGCGGGTAGTTCGCTTGTAAACCTTCCGCCGTCCCTATACCCCCACAAAAGTTGCGCAGATTTGCCGTCTGCGCCGATGCGGATTATGCCGAGATTGGTCTCGGGATCGTCTTCGACGTTCTTGAAATACTTGCCCGTGCCGGTGACGATAAAGTATCTTCCTTTAAGCACGCTTGCATCGAATCCCAAAGGAATTTCGCGCTCGACTTTGCCAATGTCGAGATACTCTCCCACCTGCTCTTCGTCGAGCAAAACCGAGATGTTTCCGCCGTTTCTTTCGTCCCAACCGAGGCGATACATATTGCTTGCTATTTTGCACACATTTTGCACAAACGGGGCTTTAAGTATGTTTTTCATCGTGATAAAAGCACTCCTTGTTCATATTTCTTGATTTCATCAAACCAGTTATCATCCAAATTCTGACGCCTTAGATACTCTCTCCACACGTCGCCGAAAGGATAGGTTTTGAGTTGTTCTTGTCTGTACATAAGTTCGGTAAACTCGCCGTTATCTTGCAACTTTTTGAGTGTATCGTTTGGCGTAAGCAATGCGTACAGCAACGCTTTTTGCATATTGCGCTCACCAGTAACCCACGCGGATATACGGTTTATGGACGCGTCGAAATAGTCAAGCCCGATAAGCACCTTATCAAGCGCATCGTTTCTTACAATCTCTTTTGCAATCTCTTTGAGTTCGTCTTCAAACAAAACGACGTGGTCGCTGTCCCATCTCACTCCGCGCGTTACGTGCAATGCAACCTTGTCGTAGAATGCAAGAAGCGCGGGAATCTTGTCGCTGACGTATTCGAGCGGATGATAATGTCCGTTGTCGAGCAAGCAACAAATATCGTTCTTTGCCGCATAATTCTGATAAAACTCGTTGCTACCCACCGTATAACTTTCAACGCCTATTCCAAACACTTTGCTTTCCACCGCAACGACAACCTTTTTCTTGTCATATGGCTCTTTCAAAATCTCGTCAAGGCTGTCTTTCAGACGAAGTCTTGGGGTAAGTCTGTCCGCAGGCACGTCCTTGAATCCGTCGGGAATCCAAATATTCATAAGGCAATGGCTGTTCATTTCCTTTGCCAAATACTCGCTTATACGAATGCACGCCTTGCAATGCTCGATCCAGAATTTGCGCACACTCTCGTCGGGTGAAGAAAGCGTAAGTCCGCCTTTTACCATCGGGTGCGAAAACATCGTGGGATTGAAATCGATGCCGTCAAGTCCTATCTGTTTTGCAAACCCCACCCACGGCGCAAAATGTTCGGGACGATATGCGTTTCTGTCCACTTTTTCGCCACCCAAAATTGCGTAACTTGCGTGCAAATTGAGACGTTTCTTGCCGGGCATAAGCGAAAACGCTTTTGTCAAATCTTGTTTGAGTTCTTCAAAGTTTCTTGCACGTCCGGGATAATTGCCCGTCGTTTGTATACCGCCCGACGCAGCCCCGCCACCGTCAAGACCTACAACGTCGTCGCCTTGCCAACAATGCACCGAGATTGCGGTATTTTTAAGTTTTTCAATCGCTTGTTCCGTGTCCACGCCTATCTTTGCGTAAACTTCTTTCGCTTCCTGATAACTCATAGTTTATAACTCCGTTTGGCTTTTTATATTGCCTATCGCCGTTGCTTCTATGGGAAGAGCAACGACCTGTTTGTTTGTAAATTCTCTTGTAAAATCGTTGACCAACTTGTTGTTTGCGCCACCGCCTACGATATATATCTTATCGAATGTGCGGTTTTCACATTTTTCCAAATCGTCAATCGCCTTTTTGTACCCAAGTGCCATTGACCTGTATGCCGCGCGATACAAGTCGCCTTCCGTTTCGGGAACTTCGAGCGAGCGGCTCGAAAACCATTTTTTGATTTTCTTGTCCATATTATCGGGCAAAGAAAACTCTTTGGCGTTGACGTCGAACGTACCGTCGAACGTGCTTTCGCTTGCAAGACGCGTCATGTCGTCAAAACTTCTGCCGAACACGTTTTTTAGGCACACGTTTATCCACATGCCCGTGATATTTTTCAAGAAACGGAAGTTTCCGACACCGCCTTCGTTTGCGAAATTGTATCTCAAAGCGTCTCTTGACACGTTGGCTTCTTTTATCTTTGCGCCGAGAATTGCCCAAGTTCCGCTTGAAATAAGCACGCTTTCATCAGGATTGTCAACGGCATAAAACGCACTTGACGTGTCGTGCGACGGACAGAGTTTAACGGTAGTTTGACCGCCGACTTCTTTTGCAACGTCGTCTTTTAGTTTGCCGACAACCGCCCCGGGCATATCGAGCGAAGAAAACATCTCGATTGGCAAGCCGAGCATGTTGATAAGGTCTTTGTCAAACTCGTGGCTTGCGCAGTTGACAAGTCCCGTAGTGGTTGCGTTGGTGTACTCTTTTTTTATCTTGCCCGTGAGCAAATATCCGAAGTATTCGGGCATCATAAGAAAAGCGTTTACGCCGTCCAATCTACCTTCCTTTTTGTCGGCATAAAGCTGATACACCGTGTTGAACGGCTGAAACTGTATGCCTGTGCGAAGATAAAAAGTCTCAAAGGAAATTTTGTCTTCTATCTCCTTGATTGCGCCTTGCGTGCGAGCGTCCCTATACGCATAGCAAGGCAACACGGGCTTGCCGTCTTTTATGAGAACGTAATCCACTCCCCAAGTGTCGATTGCAAGACTTTCTATGCGCTTATATTGCTCAAACGCAAGTTTAAGTCCGTTTTTTATCTCGGTAAACAGTCGTTTCGTGTCCCAAACGAGATGACCGCTCTTGTTGTCCATGTGGTTTTCAAAGCGGTAAATCTCTTTGGTTTTTATCTCTCCGGCTTCTTGCCAACCGACGATATGTCGTCCGCTTGACGCCCCGAGATCTATTGCAAGATAATACTTGTTGTCCATTCTTCACCTGCAAAGCAATACGCTTTCATCAATCGCGCTGTTTTACGCTATTCATTCTTCAAACTCGTACTTGCCTGCGCCGACAGTCTGAGTTTTGCCGCCGATCGTGATTTCCGCCGTGGTGTTGGACGGGATTTCAATCGTATAGCGCACTTTGCCGTCCTTTCTCTCCCACGCACTCGACACCTTGCCGTATACGCTTTGATATTCGCACTTTGCAAACGTCTCTTTTCCGCCGACCTTTGGTGCAATCGCAAAGTGATTTTCGCCTGCGACGTTTATGCCGCACATACCGCGCACGAGCCACTCGCACACCGCACCCTTTGAGTAGTGATTGAGCGATGCGATGCCTGCGTCTTTTGAAAAATTGCCTTCCCACGCTTCCCAAATAGTCGTCGCGCCGTTCTTTGGCATAAACAGCCAACCGGGGCATTGTTCGTTTTCAAGCAACCTATACGCATACTCAACATCCAAATCCGCAAGCACGTCCATTATCATCGGCGTTGACAAAAAGCCTGTGCCGATGCGCCAACCGTAGTTGTCCATTGCCTTGACAAGACGTTTTTTTGCGTATGCGGTCTGCTTTTCGTCAAGCAAGCCCATATAGAGCGGTCGCACGAGTTTCGCCTGTCTGTTCGTATCCAGCGAATACTTTGGTTTTGACACATACTCTTGATACGCACGTTTTGCGCCCTCGCTGTATTCCTTGATTTTGGCAAGGCGTTTGTCGTCGCTCTTGCCGAGAATATCCGCAATTTCAAGCACTCTTTTGAGCGTGAAATAGGTGTATGCGGTGGACTCTTCGGGGTGTGGCGAAGAAAAGTCGTACCATTGAAACGCCATGACGTCGTTCGGCTCCGCCCACTCTCCATAGGACTGACCGCAATTGACAAAATACTTGCGGTTTTTGCACGAGATATGGATAGGCTTTGCGTACGGTCCGCCCCACTTGCCTGCGCGCTTAATCATAAAGTTGGCATACTTGATCATGCCCTCGTAATATTCTTTGAGCAGTCTGTCGTCGCCGTACTTTTCATAGTAGTAAAGCGGAATGTACACGCCCACGCACGCCCAACCGACCGAGCCGTTCATCACCCACATAAACCAGTCTTCGTGTGCGTACGGCGCGATTTGCGGAAGACGTCCGCTCTTCCATTGCCTGTCGAACACGTCTCTGACGTGTTTTCTTGCAAAGGGCGCATAATTCACCATATAAGACGCGGTGTTGAAAAACACTTCGCTGTCACCCGTCCAGCCCATACGTTCTCTTGTGGGGCAATCGGACGGATAGTCGGTGGAATTGCTTTTGAGCGACCAAAGCGTGTTTTGATAAAACTTGTTGATAAGCGGGTGAGAACACTCAAACGCCGACGTTTCTTCAAAGTCGCTGTACACCGCAATCGAGCAAAAATCATCCTTGTCAAACTTAACGTCCGTGTCGATTTGCGCATACTTGAATCCACCATAGAAAAACTTCGGTTTATATTCGTTCAAGCCGTCTTTGCATGTATAATCTATCTCTTGAAGGGGTGACGGCTTGCCCTTGAAAACGCATTGCACGTTTTTGAGCGTAAGCTCACCGTCCGCTCCGATAAGCTCGCCGAGCGTTATATGGATTTTCTGTCCTGCTTTTGCGTTGAGCGAAAAAGCGATATACCCCGACAAGTTTTGTTCAAACTCCAAAACCGTCTTACCGCTCGGTGTCGTTATCACTTGCACAGGTGTAAATCTTTCGTGTTCTTTGACGTCGAAATTGTCGGATGCGGTGAGATTTTCATCGAGTTTTACGACAACGACTTTGCCGCTGTAACTCGGCGTTTTCCTTGCGTCGACTCTTTCTCCGTCTTTCAAATCCGCAAAGCGAATTGCACCGTCGTTTGACCAATTCCACGTTTCATCGGTGCAAATCGTTGTTTTAACTCCGCTTTTCGTCACAATTTCAAGTTGTGCAATAAACTTGGTTTGCGTACCATAGGTGTTGACTCTGCCCTTTGAACCGCTTGATCCGCGATACCAACCGTCACCGAGCTCAACCGTCAAAGCGTTGCCGCCTTCTTTGAGCAAACCTGTCACGTCATAGGTCTGATATTGCGCTCTCTTGCGATAATCCACAGCACCCGGTGCAAGCACGAATTCACCGCATCTTTTACCGTTGAGTCTTGCCTCGTACAAGCCGCAAGCCGAGATATACAGTCTTGCTTTTTCAACGTTTTGCACGTCAAATTCTTTTTTGAAACAGTCCACGGGATAGCGTTTTTTCTTGTCAACCTTGTAGTCGCCGCTTATCCACTTTGCCTGCCAATCGCTCTTGTCAATTAGTCCGATCTCAAAAGAGTTTTCTTCGCTCCACTCGCCTTCTTTGCCGTTTTCGTCCCAAAGTTTTATCTTGAAACTCACCGTAGAGCGCGATTTGAGCGGCACACCGAAATCGGCGTGCATGCTGTTGCTTTCAGCCTTTCCGCTCGAACACTCTTTGCCGTCAACCATTGCGCTTATGTAGTACGCCGTTTGCTTTTGTCCGCCGTCGCAGTTCCAAAAGATTCTCGGTTTGACAGTCCCGAGCCCGATCGGATTTTTCAAATATTCGGTTTTTATATTTATCGCTTTCATACTTTCTCCTTTTAGATCAGGAATGACTTTTTATAAAGTCGCGGTAAAAATACGCGCTCTTTTTCCATTCCGTTTCATATGTCTTGAAATTTGTGTGCAACAAGCCGTATTTCATCATCGGCCCCGCACACCATTCGATATTATCCATAAGACTCCATGCATAATACCCCTTGATATTCATGCCGTCGTCGTTTGCTTTTTCAATCCAGGACAAAAAGTCATTGATGTATCCGATGCGTTTTTTGTCGTTTATAATCTTGTCGATTCCCTTAAACTCGCACACATAAGACGGACAGCCGTTTTCCGTGACGATTATAGGAATTTTCAAATCATACGTTTCGCGCAACAGCTTCGACACGTCGTAAACAACTTTCGCATACGTGCCTTTCGATGTATCCTGGACGTTTCCGCCGGTCAACAATTTTGCTTTTGGTGTCTTGTCTTTGTCCACAAGCACGCGGTTATATATATTTAAGCCGAAAAAGTCCGTCGGTACGCTCATTGTTTTTAGATCATCCGCACCGATATCCATAAGCGTTCCTTCCATATCGAGCGCATCGAGAATATAAGTAGAATACCCTTTGCCGTAAATCGGATCTGTGTAGAACTTCCAGTTTCTTTCGTCCTCGTCCTTAACGACGTCAAGATTTATTGGCGTGGGGGTTTTGGGGTATCTCTTCCACACATCGATAACGATTCCTATTTGCGCATTTTTGTCGGCTACCGCGCGGAACGCTTCAACGCCCTTGCCGTGTGCGACAAGCAGATTGTGCCTTGCCTGATTGCCCAGTTTTTCGTTTTTGTGTCCCGGTGCAAACTTCCCTTTTGCATATCCGATGTATGTTGCTATCGGTTCGTTTACGGTTGCCCAGTACGGCACTGTGTCCGAAAACGTCGAAAACATTTTTTCGGCATATTCGCCAAACCATTCGATGCAGTCGCGATTGCCCCAGCCGCCTTTTTCTTCGAGTACTTGCGGCAAATCCCAGTGATACAACGTTACGTTCGGTTTTATACCCGCTTCGTTGAGTTTTTCGAACACCCTTTTGTAATAATCAACGCCTTTTTCGTTCAACTCGCCCGTGCCGTTCGGCAACACGCGCGACCACGAAATCGACAACCGATACGAATTCACCCCAAGTTCTTTGAGATTATTGACGTCTCTGTCTATATTGTGGTAACTGTCGCAGGCGGTAGGAAAGAGATTTTTGCAAACAACTTTACCTTTTTTCGCAAAAACGTCCCAGATACTGTCACTTCTCCCGTCCTCGTTTGCAGCTCCTTCAATTTGAGCGGCGGACGTTGCCACTCCCCAAAGAAAGTCCTTGTCGAACATACACGTTTTCTCCTATCGCAAATTTGATTACGAACGAGCCGTCAATTCGGCTTGAATCTTTTGATAGTATTCTTCGCCTTTTTGCTTTTCGATTTCCCAAGCCTTTTCGTCACGCTCTTGTTTTGCTTTTTGACGCTCTTCGCGTTTTGCAAGTTGTTCGGGCGTGAGTTTTGCAAGTCTTTGAGCTTTCTTTTGCTCGGCTTTTTCAAGTTTTGCGGCTTGCTTTTCTTCGGCAAGACGTTTCTTCTCTTCTGCTTTTGCCTTCTTGTCTGCAACCTGATTGTTGTGCTTTTCAAGTTCTTGTTCGAAGTCAAGACCTTTCTTCTCGCACTTCGCTTTCAGGCTTTCGACAAACGCTTTTTCGTTTTCGAGAATGAATTTTTCTTCGTCTTCCGCAGCCTTGATTTCGGGCGCAATCCACTCTTCTCCGTTCGCTTCGCAAGCGGCTTTTTGACGTTCTCTGATGATTCGTTGTTTCTTGTCAATGTTCTTTTCGACGTTGAAGAATGCGAGCAGTACTGCAAGCATAATGCCGGTAAACACTTCAAGTCCTACGAACATGAACGAAATAATATTGTTGGTTGCCGCATTTTGCACGATACCTATCGTAAACACGTTTGAACCTTTCAGCGCGGCGACTCCTTCCATAATCTTGTCGTATGGAAGTTGCGTAGTAAGTCCGGCATTCTGAATATCGGCAAGAACCTTTGTGATATTCGACGCGTCGGCGCTATAAGGATTGACATATCCCGTTGCTCCGATCAAGCCGTTAAAGATGCCTGTTGCCACGCCTGTAAAAGCAACCGTAATGATGCTGTTTACTGACATTGCCATGCCGTCGCATCTGACGCCGCTTCTCCATTCAAGATGATCGAGCGAGTCAGCAAACAATGCCATAAACACGTATGCACAAGGCAATCCGCCGATGTTTTTGATAAATTGTCCCACAAGAACGATATAAATGTTGGTTGGTGCCGCCCAGCATATCGCACTGCCGATTGCATAAAGCACAAAGCCCCACATCGTGACGTTGCGTTTGCCGAATTTCTTTGCAAGCGGCCAAACAAGGAATATACCGATGCCCATAGGCACACCGCCGATGACGGAAACGAGCATTTGAGTTATGCCGTCGTTGTACGTGCCGAGCACGTAGTTGCAGTAATACACCAAGCCGATGTTTTTCAAACACGAACCAAGTGTGTATATTAAGAAATAAACAAATATAATCAAAAGATACTTGTCGCTGAAAACGATTTTGAGTTGCTTTACAAACGACACTTTGGGAGCGTCGGAGTTCGCTTGTTCTTCAGTGACTCTTTCCTTTGTGAAATAATATTCTACAAGAGTAAGAGGAAGTGCGATTATGCTAAGCGCGCTCATCACGATTATCCAAAGCGACTTGTTTACGCCAAGCAGGGGCATAATCGCCATCGGGAAAACAAGTGCAACCACGATACCACTCATCATAATGGACGCAATTTGATTGAAAACGGACAATCCACCGCGCTGAATGGTATTTCTCGTCGACAGCGGCACCATCAAACCGTGACTCATATTGTAAATGGTAAGCGCAAACGAATAAAATAAGTTGTAAGAAAGTATAACCCATGCTATTTGCAACTTTTGATTGCCGCTGGGCACTATAAACAACAGTACACCCGTCACGGCAATGAGCGGTGCCGACAGCATTATCCATGGCCTCGCCTTGCCCTGTTTCGTCTTTGTACGGTCGATGATATAACCCATAATCACGTTGGTGATTGCGTCTATAACCTTGGATACAATCGGGAAAATCGCCAAAAACGCTCCACCCCACACGCCCGTGAGATTCAACACGTCGGTATAGTAAACGTTTAGATAGATTCCGAAAACCGCATTCAAAAGCAACGCTCCGCACGGTCCGAGCAAATATCCGAGCCATTTTTCCTTGCCCGTGACATTTTGCGAATGCACGCGCGACTCAAAAAATTTGCCGGAAAGCAACTGCCCTTGACTTCTCATAACTTCTCCTTTGATTGCCTATAAAACGGCATCTTTCATTTTATAATAAAATTTTAACATCTCGAAACGCACAAAGTATTGCATATTCGTTGGCAATATGATATATTTGTTTTGTATTTTGGAGAACAATTATGGCAAAACTCGATTTACAATACACTTGTACGGTTATGGGCAACCTAAGCGGAATCCCGATTAGGATTTACAAAAACGGCAAGCTCGACTTCTATCATTCGCTCATCGCGTTGCCAAAAGACCCGATCTGCGTCAGCGAAAACGACATTCTGGCCGTTGCGGACAACGTTGGCTATTTTGTCGATGAAAACTTCTCGTATTACGGCATCGTCAACAGCAAAAACCAAAAAATCGTTATGGGACCGACACGGCAAGTTCCGCTCGGTGAACAGGAACTCAAAGAACTCGCTTTCAAAGCCGACGTGCCGCCCTGCGACGTGGACGATTTCGTCATCGGTATGCGCAGTATCATTCCAATGCCGCTTGAAAGCATCATGCAAATACTTTGCGTGCTAAACCACGTCCTGAACGGTGAAAAAACCGAACTTAAAGAAATATCCATATTCGACGCCAAGCAACAAGAGATAGAAAACGATATCGAGCAGTCCCAAGTCGACGCCACGATTTCCCAAAACGAAAGACCGAGCGATTTGCACAACACCTTTACCATCGAGCAGACTATACAGTCAATCGTTGCAAAAGGAGATACGGACGCGCTCAAACAATGGGTTCAAAACGCACCCGCCGTCAGAGGCGGTACGGTTGCTCAAAACCAGCTGCGCCAAATCAAAAACATATTCATCGTCACAATCACGCTCGTCTCGCGCGCGGCGATTTCGGGCGGTATGGACGTTGAAGACTCCCTGTCGCTAAGCGATATGTACATCCAAAAATGCGAGCTTATGCACGATTTGTCCGAGATAATCAACCTTCAATATCGCATGGTGGTTGACTACACCCAACGAGTTGCAAATATTCGCAAAGGCAAATCCCCCACAAAACTCGCCCTTGACGTCGCAAATTACGTCCGTCACCACATGTCCGAAGTTATATCCACCGAGGCCATTGCCGACGAACTGTACCTAAGCCGCGCATATCTCTCGTCAAAATTCAAAGCCGATACGGGCGAAAATCTCTCCGATTTCATCCAAAAAGAAAAAATCGCCGAAGCAAAACGACTTCTGCGCTACACGGACAAGCCTCTGATTGCCATCAGTTCCTATCTCGGCTTTTCCTCTCAAAGCCACTTCAACCGCGTCTTTAAATCCATTACGGGCAAAACCCCGAAAGAATACCGACTAAACGAATAGCGATATATTGACTTAAACAGTGTTGTTAAATCTTATTTATATACGCGCATTTGCCAATATGCGTTTTCCCATATCCTTGTGTGGCAATGCAGTTTTTATTTTCGCTTTTTATTAGACCTATTTCGCCGTTTATTACGCGAAAATACGTCCGGAAACGAAAGAACGACAAAGCAAATCACTCGTCGCTCAAAAATGTTAAATATAATTAAAGCGGATAGATTACGCAAAAATGCGTATCAACGCAATCACGAGAAGGTGCAACGGATAATATATGTAAAACAACCATTTCATAACTTTGTTTACAGTCGGATTCTTGCCGCGCTGACCGTTGTAGAACGCAATTACGGGGATTGCGAGCAAGACGGCAAATTGTATAAGTCCGTAGGTCACAGACATCGTAAGGCAATACACAAGAACGTACAGTCCGACGAAAAGCAAACTCCAAAGGATTTGTCCGAGCGGCTTGCCACGATTTGTGCCTATTGCAAACACGCAAAGGGACGCAATGCAACTCCAGTCCGCAGGAAAGGCGGCTATGCACAACAAAAATATGAGAAGCGGTTTCCATTGTTGCTTGATATTTTCGCTGTAATTCACACGGAGCATAATAAGCCCGATTGCAAGCGACCACATGACGCTTGTTTGATTGAGAATATGCCCCATAACGCTGCCGCCAGTGGCAAACGGAAGGAGCGCAAGCGCTCCGAACTCGAAAAACGCCGACGATTGCAACATATACGGCACATGTGAAATCAAGGCAAAAATCAGCAATCTAAGCGTATATTTTTTGACGTCGTGGGTGTAATGGAAGCCTTCGGCTATGCAATAGCACATGATGGGGCAAGTGATTCTGCCGATGATATGCATGACGATAGCACCCGGCTCGGTTGAATAACCCGGATACACCGCCCATGCGATATGGTCAATCGTCATCGCGATAATCGCAATGAGTTTTATGGCGTTTGAATTGAGAAATTTTCTGTTTTCAAGCATATCTCCACTTCCACCACTAAAAATACATCATCCAATGTCGTTTGTCAATTATATGGAAGGCGTACGTGCGCGTATACGCGCGATACGTCACAAATCGAGCATTCATCCGTTTTATACGTCCGCACCGCCCTAATTGCTCTCTCACGATGAAAAAAGCATAATATAAATACAAAAAAACTTATAATACGACAATGCCACCGCTGTTGCGGTGGCATTGATGTTTTGTTTGCGTAAAACTAACTTAAAATTAGTTTCTGGGGTTCTTGATATTAGCCTGTGCTGCCTTTTCAAGCGAGACGAGACTAGCTCGTGTCGCAAATCTTGCTGTATGCACATATTTCTCTGTTCATACTGTAAAAGATAAAAATGCATACGCACAAGCAAAAACTTGTTTACTGTAACAATGCCACCGCTGTCGCGGTGGCATTGATGTTTTGTTTGCGTAAAACTAACTTAAAATTAGTTTCTGGGATTCTTGATGTTTGCCTGCGCAAAAGCTTTCATTTGCGACCGATAGGTGACATTACTGTCTGCAATCGAAAATTGCCCGTCTTCGGGATATATGTTATCGCCCGACTGTACGCAATATTTTTTCGCGTTTTTTTGCGCCGTTTTACCGGATTTTTTTGAATTTTTCGCCAATCGCGATTGACTGCAATATAACCGTTTTTATAAAAACATCGCCATATAATGCGGAATCGTAAGTTTTACGTCACTCGTACCGACGTTTCCGTCAACGATTTTATATGCCGCCGACGGTTTATACACTTCTATAAACCTGTTCAACGATTTTGTAACGGTATTTCCCGCTTTTACTTCCACAGGAATTACTTCTCCGTTTTTTTCTATCAGAAATTCCAGTTCATTGGAATCGTCGGGCTTGTAATAATAAAGCGCGTAACCGTTTTTCACCAACGTTTCGGCGATAATAT
>CAVKIG010000015.1:0-28344 GCA_963656415.1 bacterium
CTTTCCAAGAATATATTCAGATATTGCAATTGTGCTTCAGATAAACTTCCAACGTTCAGCAATGTATCGGTTGTTGTTTTGAAAAAATCGCATAATGAAATGCCCAAGGCTGAACAAATATAATTGAGATACTCTATAGTAGGACTTTTTTCACCGCGCTCAAGTTGATAAATATATGTTGGAGACACACCTGCGATGTTTGCAAGAGCATTTTGGCTTAAATGTCTACTCTCACGAAGTTCTTTTATGCGCTTTGCGACTTCCGCCTTTTCCATACAATAGTCTCCAAAATTTAAACTTTAGTAATATTTTATCTTAAATAAACAATAAATAATAAAATTATAGTGTTGCAATATAAAAACTATTGTGTTAGTATTTTTATATAAGTTTTATGGCGGTCGGTTTTATGGAAAAGTATTTGTACCCCAAAATAAAGAGCACTGATAGTATTAGGTTTATGTGTAATGTTGATATTACTTATAGTAAAGGGTTGTATTATTACAACGATGGGAGAGTACTCAGTGTGGAGAAGGTCAGGGGCGTGTATAAAGCCTGTGTTCGCGGAAGGGAAGACTATGATGTGTCATTGGCTTTCAAAGATGATACATTAGTAGACTATCATTGCACATGTCCTGCATTTTATCATTACACCGGAATATGTAAACATATAGTCGCGACACTTTTGTACATGTACAATGAAAATGAACCTATAAAACTTGATTGTTCTAATACACAAAAGAACAATTCACATGAAAATTATAAAGAAAAAACGCCAAAACCAACAAACATACAAAAAAGCACATCTACAGAAAAAAACAAACAACAAACAACCATATCAAATAAGAACAATATAGAAAAACAAGAAAACGATAAAAAGGCGGTGCTTGAAATATATAGCAATGCCTTTGATTATATTCGTGATAAAAACAACAGTGAAGAAGATATATTGAAAAAATATAAAGAAGTAGCAGCAATTCCAATTATGGAAAAAGAAAATAAATATAAAGCCTTCTTGTTGAATAATGTGGCATATAGATGCAGTGACAAAAACAAAAAGTTTGAGTATTTGGCACAGGCAAATATTCTCTATCCTACAAGTAAAAATATTGCAATTTCTGCGCTACGGGTTTGGTGTGATATAGGAAATAGAAACGATTTTGAAAAAGCAATGCAAATTGGCGAACGTTCTTTGCGTCCAGAAATCAACGATGAAGACGATTGTGAAATAAGAAGGCTTCTTGGGATTGTTTCAGGAAAAATGAATGCGGCAAGAAAAATAGATAACGGTAGGAATAGTGAGAATTGCAAAATAAGTGGTAAAAAGCAAAACTATTTTAGCCGTGATGTGAGTGAAAAAATAGTACATATAATTTTGGGGGTATTCGTGCTTGCAATATGGATCGGAGCGGCGGTAGGTTTGACATTTGCCATTGAAAAGGAATTCTCTGTAATAGCATTTATTATTAGCATGATTCTTATCCCCATAGTTGTTGCAATTATAATCAAACTGTGTTTATTGAAATAATAAAGGTGAAAAATGTACAAAAGTTTATTAGAAGATATTTTTAAAGCCATGATGACATATGGCGGTACAAGTGTTTTTGATAACATAGAACAAAGCAAAGAATGTCTTACTTTTGTTTTAAAAAGCAATAAGGCATTAGATAAAGGAATAAAAAGATGCTTAGAAGAAATAATTGGCGATGGTTATTTTTCAATGTTTGCGCTGTATAAAATAACAAATATGGCTGAATTGCAAAGTGTTTCTCATATGCTATCAACTCGTGTATATAATGAAATTTTAATAAGAGAAGATGTAGTGGATGAAATATTTGATAGCTTTGTCGTTGTGTTTTATAACCTAATTATAAAAAACTTAAACAAACCAAAAGCAATCACAACTTACCTTGAAAAGAGAGAAGATACCATTATTTCATTATTGGATAATTTTGGTATTCTACAAGTGGGAATGCCGTTATTTTTACAATGTGAAAAACAGAATATACACGTCTGTATAAAAATAAATTCGCGAACAATAGTTATTGGGTGCATTTCTGACGATGTAGTAAACGATTTTGATTTGATAGACAGCTATCTCGATTACAACTGTATACTAAAAGATTTCAAAGTCTATGAAAACAAAACCAGCAATATTATTATTGAACTAAGACGGGGACAAATTGTTTCTCAAAATAGAGATATAGATGAAATTGATCTAGCAGATGAGCCAAACGAAGATTTACCGTTTGATGATAATTACAATGAAAATGATGTTAAAACAATAAAAAATCTATTATACGACTACAATTCGGATTGCGATTACGGATTGTCGAACGATTACGGGTATTATGAAGATGAGTGTATGTATCCAAACTATAATATCGAAGATATGGTTGATTATAGTGAAGATGCCGATGATTATATGGAATATTTAATGGATCATTAAAAGGAGAATTGTATGGGAACAATAAGCAAAGAAATAAACGATTTTATGGTTGATGTGATAAGCGGTTTTACCGTTAAGACTAAAACGCCATACGTTGCTTTACAAAGAGAATCGTCTAATATTGAGTATTTATATTATGAAGAAAAGAATAAAGAAATCGCATTGTTGAACATTTCGGAAATCATTATTGCGAATCCTGATATTGTCAACGTTTATGCCGTTGAAAAAAATGTTATGCAACGATATGATAACGGAAAATATCATTCGCCACAACAGTGTTTAATGATACAAGCGATAAATCAAGACCAAGTTGTTATGGCACTTGCGACTTATATGCAAAATGGCAATCAAATCATATATGATAAAATAACGACGCATTTTTTAAACAAGACGGAGCAATCTTTAGGCGAGAATTTTGCTTTGTATAATGCGTTTCTTATTAGAAAAGGTCTTTAAATCTCGGCATTTCGATTTTTATCCATTTTGTTTTGTGGACTTATCTTGCAAAATGCGGTAGAATTTGTCGTATGCAGATCGTAGTTTCAAACATAGCGGTGGAATATGACGGCGTGCCTGTGCTTACACAGGTGGATTTTGCCGTGCGCGAAAACGAGAAAATTGCGCTTGTTGGGCGCAACGGATGCGGAAAGACCACGCTGCTGAAAGTGCTTACGGGTGAAGTGGACTACACTTGCGGTGCGGAAGGCGAGCCTTACGGCGTGTTTGAAAACGGCAATCCGATCGTGGGATTTTTGAAACAGACGTCAAACGACGAGCTTGGCAGGACGATGCTTGACGAGATATTGTCCGCATACACACCGCTTTTGGAGACCGAAAGGAATATGGAATCCGCGCGCCTTGCGCTTGAAAATGACGCATGCGAGCAAAACGTGCGCACATACTCGTCTCTTTGCGAAAAATTTGAGAGAGACGGCGGATATTTGTACAAGAAAGAGTATATGACCGCCGTGCGCAAGTTCGGCTTTTGCGATGACGATCTGAAAAAGACGCTCAACACGTTTTCTGGCGGACAGCGCACCAAAATCGCACTGATAAAACTGCTGCTGTCAAAGCCGGACGTGCTTCTTCTCGACGAGCCGACAAACCACTTGGATTTGGAGGCGATAGAGTGGCTTGAAAACTATCTTTGCGCCTACAAAAAGTCTTGCGTTATCGTGTCGCACGACAGAATGTTCCTTGACAAAATCGTCAACGTCGTTTACGAGATAGAGTATGGCGAGGCGACAAGATACACGGGCAACTACTCGGCGTTTATGGCGCAAAAACAGCAGGCGTACGACAAGGCTTTGAAGGATTCCATGGCGCGCAAAAAGGAGATTGAACGCCTGAATGCGCTTGTTGAAAGATTCCGCTACAAAGCGTCAAAAGCCACTATGGCGCAAGCAAAACTTAAACAAATCGAGAGAATAGGCGACGTCAACGCGCCCAATCCTTTCAACGTATCTACGTTCCGCGGAGCGTTCGAGCCCGAGCGCGAAACGGTGGAGAAGGCGATAGTGCTCAACAAACTCGTCTTTGGATACGACAAGCCGCTCGGCGAGATAAGCGCGGTGATAAAACGCGGCGAAAAGGTGGGCATAATCGGCAACAACGGCACGGGCAAATCCACGCTTGTTAAGACGGTGATGCACCTTGTCAAAGCCCTTGACGGCACGGCCATTTTCGGCTTGCACGCAAACGTGGGATATTTCGATCAGACGCTCACGCAAAGTTTTTCGACCAAGACGGTGCTTGAAGATTTTCAAGACGAATTTCCCCTTCTTGACAACACGCAGGCACGCAGCGCGCTTGGAGCGTTTTTGTTTTCGGGCGACGACGTGTTCAAGCGGATATGCGATTTGTCGGGCGGTGAAAAGGTGCGCCTTGCGCTTTGCAAAATCATACGCAAACGTCCCAACATTCTCATCCTTGACGAGCCGACCAACCACATGGACATTATCGGCAAAGAGACGCTTGAAAACTTGCTTTCTGGCTACACGGGCACTGTGCTGACCGTCTCTCACGACAGATATTTCATCAACCGAGTGTGCAACCGCCTTATCGTGTTCGAAGACGGCAAAGCGAGTGTTTTTGACGGCACGTATTCGGAGTTCGAACAATCGAGACAGGTGGCGGAACAAACGGGAGATAACTCTCAAACGAGTGCGCCGAAAAAGAAAGAAAAGCCCGTTCCCGAGAGCAAAGAGATTGCTCGGCGCAAGCACAGAATGAGCTTTCTCGAAGATAAAATGAGTGGCATAGAAGATAGCATCGCAAAGATAGAAGACACCCTTCACAACGATGAAACCGTGTATTCCGACTACAAGAAAATCGGCGAATTGCAAGCGGAGATAGACGCGCTCAAAGCAAAGCTCGCGCCGCTTGAAGAAGAATGGCTTGAATTGTCAGAAAAAGAATAACGCGCATTTTAAGTTGCCAAAAGCGGCAAATAAAACCGTTGTTTTGCGAAATATGCAAAAACACTAAACAAAAAAAGCATCGATAAATTCGGTGCTTTTTCATTATCGGAATAATAGACCTTAAATCATATTTTGAAATTTTCTGTCCTTGCATCTTTGTCTTATGAACTTGACGAAAAGCGATTCGTCGTTGTTCATTTTTTCGTTGTATTCGATGCCGTAGTAATACGAGATTGCAGGGGTAATATCTTTTATCACAAAGCCGTCGCCTTGTTGGTCGTTGAGAATGTATTTATCCTGGACGATGACGCCTTTTTGACTTTTCACGAGTTCTTTTATGCCGTGCATACTGCCTTTGTAGACGATGTTTGCCGACAAGCCTTTTTCTTTCATCGCACGCATAAAGTATCCGTACGTGACGTGTTTTTCCTGCGGAAGAAACAGCGGTGAATTTTGCAAATCTTCGAGCGACAGAACGTCTTTCTTTGCGAGTGCGTCGTCTGTCGATACCATGGCGCAGAGTTTGCTCAATCCGCAAGGAATATAGTTTTTCGGCACGGGTTCGCCCGTCGGGTAAGATGTCGTGATGACGTGCAATTCGCCGGCGTCGAGTTTCTCTTTGAGTTCAGCAAGGCAGGCTTCGAAGAAGTTTATTTTCACTTCGGGGTACGCGCACGAGAATTCGTCGAGACAGCGCACGACTTCCCATTTGTCGGGATTGTGCACTATGCCTATCGTGGTCACCTGTTCTTTTTTCTTTTCCAGTTTGTCCAGTTCGACGAGAAAGTCCGAATAATTGTCTATGATGTTCAGCGCAAACGGCAAAAACACGCGCCCTTCGTCGGAAAGTTCCACGTCGCGCGTCGTTCTTGTGAAAAGCGTTTTTCCGAGTTCCTTTTCAAGAGCTTGAATATGTCTCGAAAGTGTCGATTGAGATATGAAAAGTCTTTTGCTTGCCGCAAGATATTGTTTTTCTTCGGCAAGGATTGCAAATTCTTTGATATAAGCGACGTCCATAAACAACCTTTTTACGTTATGATAATCTTATTATATATGCAAATACGGCATAAGTCAACGCCAATTATGCAACAATAACATATATACACGGATAAAATATAATGCTATAATTTTATCGATACAAGCGTGCGCGCTTGTGTTTTGCAAGAAGAAAAAACATTTTAAGGAGAATTGTTATGATGGACGCATACAATGATTTCATGCACAACGAGCGTGATTTCCTTCCCGACGATTATCACGTCGAAGACAAAGAAAAACTCGAGATGCTCAAAAAACTCGGTTTTCTTATCACCGACAGACGCGGCGTAAATTCCGCAGACGAACTCACCGAAAACGACATGGAAGTGTGGGCTCTCGACAAAATCATGAACAAGGAAGAAGTGAAGTTCATGTTGTCGTTTGAAAAGAAGAGAGTCAACAAATACACCGTCGAGCAACTCGCAAAAAAGAACGGAATTTCCGTTGAAAAAGCGCAATCTCTTTGCGACGGACTTGCCCGGACAGGTATTTTGGAATACGACTACGAAGGCAAAAAAGGACAAAGACAATATTTCATTCCGAAATTTGTCGTCGGCTCGGGCGAGTACATGATGATGAACAGCAAACTTCTTGAAAAAGTGCCCGAAATCGCAACGCTTTTCAACTTCACTGCGCAATGTTGCGGCCCGATTGCATCTGTCGTTCCCCCGGGTGGCGCAGGACTCGGAATGCACGTCATTCCCGTCGAAAAAGCAATCGAGTCCGAGAATAAATCGGTAAGTGTGGAGCATCTTTCCCACTGGCTTGACAAATACGAAGGAAAATACGCAATCGATGTATGCGCTTGCCGTCGTCAACAAAGAATTCGCGGCGAAGGTATGGGTGATATAGAAGGATATTTCTGCATTGCAGTCGGTGATATGGCGGATTATCTCGTAGAGACTGGCAAAGACGCACGATATGCGACAAAACAGGAAGTTCTTGACCTTCTTGAAAGAAGTGAAAAGAAAGGATTCGTGCATCAAATCACCAACCTTGACGGAAAAGACAAAATCGTCGGCATATGCAACTGCTCTTCCGGCACGTGCAACGCACTTCGTACGTCGCAACTTTACAACACCCCGAATATGTCTGCATCGGCATATCGCGCGCACGTAGATCAGGATAAATGCGTTGCTTGCGGCAAATGCGTTGAAGTTTGCCCCGTCGGCGCGGCAAAACTCGGACAAAAACTCTGCAAGAAAGACGGCTCAACCGTGGAATATCCCAAAGCGGAACTTCCCGACCTTGTGAAATGGAGCACCGCAAAGTGGAATTACAACTACCGCGACGATATCAAGATAAACTGCTACGAAACGGGCACTGCGCCCTGCAAGACGGCTTGCCCTGCACACGTTGCGGTTCAGGGATACGTTCAAATGGCGGCGGAAGGCAGATATCTCGACGCGCTTAAACTCATCAAGCAAGACAACCCGTTCCCTGCGGTTTGCGGCGCAATATGCAATCACCGTTGCGAAGACCGTTGCACAAGGGGAACGATTGACCAACCAGTCGCAATCGACGAAATCAAGAAGTTTATTGCGGCAAGAGAACTCAACGAAAGCGAGAGATTTATCCCCGATTGCACCAACGACGAAGGCAAGCAATGGGACGATTTGAAGATAGCAATCATCGGCGCAGGTCCTGCAGGTCTCACTGCGGCATACTATCTGCGCACGAAAGGTTATCCTGTAACCGTGTTTGAAAAAGAGAAAGAAGCAGGCGGTATGCTTCGTTACGGCATTCCGTCGTTCAGACTCGAAAAAGACGTCATCGATGCGGAAATTTCCGTTATGAGACAAATGGGCGTCGAGATTCGTTGCGGAGTGGAAGTCGGCAAAGACGTCACGCTCGACGAATTGAGAAAGCAAGGTTATAAGGCGTTCTACGTCGCAATCGGTCTGCAAGGCGGAAGAAAAGCAGGTGTTGACGGCGAAGACGCAATCGGCGTTGAAAGCGGCGTAGATTTCCTGCGCAGAGTCAACCTTGACGAGAGCCAAAAAATCAACGGCAAAACGGTCGTCATCGGCGGCGGAAACGTTGCTATGGACGTTGCAAGAACCGCAATCCGCGCAGGCTCGGAAGAAGTGCTTACCTTCTGCCTTGAATCGAGAGATACGATGCCCGCAAGTCGCGACGAAGTGGAAGAAGCAGAAAGCGAAGGTATCAAAGTAAATTGCGGTTATGGTCCGAAAGAGATACTTAAAGACGCAAAAGGCGCAGTTAAAGCCATTATTTTGAAGAAATGCGTATCCGTGTTCGACGCAGATCATAGATTCAATCCGCAATACGACGAGAATGATTTGCTCATCGTCGAGTGCGAAAATGTGTTGCTCGCAATCGGTCAAAGCGCATTTTGGGGAAGCCTTCTCGAAGGAACGAAAGTCGTCACTCGCCGCAACGGCACGGCAGAAGCGGACGCAGTCACTTTGCAGACAGCACAGGAAGACGTGTTTGTCGGCGGCGATATTTGCCACGGTGCGAAATTTGCAATCGACGCTATCGCAGACGGCAAGGAAGGCGCGGAATCCATTCATAGATTCGTGCACGAAGGTCAAAGCCTTACGCTTTCAAGAGATTTGCGCAAGTTCATCGAACTCGATCGTGACGATATCGAAGTCGGCTCTTACGACAGAAGCAAACGTCAAGTGCCTGCAATCGATCACGCAAAAGACAAATCTTTTGCCGACAATCGTTTGCCGCTCACCGAAGAGCAGGTCAAAAAAGAAGCAAGCCGCTGCTTGCATTGCGGTGCGTCTATCGTCGACGTCAACCGCTGCATAGGTTGCGGACTTTGCACTACGAGATGCAACTTCGATGCGATTCATCTTGAAAGAGATATGCCAAAAGCGTCAAGAATGTACACTGCAGAAACAGGTATTTACAAATCTCTCTTGCCGTATATGATAAAGAGAAAAATCAAAATGCGTTTCGTCAAAAATCCGAAAAAATAAGTATCCTGCGATTGCCACGCTCGATACGTAATCGGATTTTACACAATATCTCCTATGCGCGAAAGCGCAAAAACAAAACTCAGCCGTTTTGTTTTCAAGAAAAAGCACCGCTCGCACGGTGCTTTTTCATATTTGTTTTTATTGCGTTTTCGATTATGCGGCGTATCCGCAAGCCTTTTCCATATCCACAACGATGCCGACGGTGGGGTTGAATGTGAGACTGTCAAAGAAGTTTTTGAGTTTCACGTCTTTGAGTGCGGAGCGCACGACGGCGTTGCTTGTCGAGACGCCTGCAAATTCCATAAGTTCGCCCACCGACATCTCGGTGATCGTGCTTTGCAGATTCGAGTTGAGATTGTCGATTGTCGAATTGGCAAATTTTTCAAATATACTGTCGGGCGTTACGTCGAGAATTTCACCTATCGTTGCCGTCTTGATGACGCTGTCGATATTTGCAATGGTCACTTCTTTGGTTGCAAGCATGCGGATGACGGCTTGGCTCTTTTCACGGATCATGCCGCCTTCTCTTGCCACCATGGATTGAGTGTGGGGGAGCGCGATTGCATATGCGCCGCTCACTTTGACGTAGGTTTCGTTTGCGGTTGCAAGATAGCCGACCACTTGCTCGAATCTGTCAAGGCCGTCATGTTTTGAAGCGTCATACGCCACGTATTCGTTGCCGTTGAACACGTACGCGCCCGTTGCGGATTTGACATAGATGTCTTCGCAATATTCTTTTGAATAGAGCGGCTCTTTGGAGTTGCCGTCATCGTCCTTGCCCAAGTATTGATAGTATGTGTCGTCGCTTGCGTTCGGAGTGGTGGTGGACACGTAGAATTTCGTGCCGTCCGTCTTTGTTTGTTTGACAAAGTATGACGAGAAGCCCAGATGCGTGAGTTTGGTAGAATCGTAGGGAGTGTACACGCCGCTTATTTCGACATAGAGATTCTCATCCGAATAGGTTGCCGCCTCGATGCCGCCGCTCGTGACCGCGTTTCTTGTGTAGAGATTGTCAAATTTGCCAAGAGACGCGAGATATACGCAAAGAGCGGTGTTGTCCACGTATTCTTCGCCGTGCTTGTAGTACACGCCGCCGTTTGACATTGCAATCGTTGCTTCCACCGCGCTGTTGAGTTTGACGTACTCAAAGCGTGCGTTTCCGCTTACTGTGAGTTGGCTCACGGGCGTTTGAATGAACGCGTAGTCTCTTGCGATGTATTTGCCGAATTGGTTGTACACAAACGTGTAGGCTTTGCCGCTTTCGTCGAAGCCGAGCGGTTTGACGATAAATCTATCGGTTTCTTGAATGGTTGAAGCAGGCGTGGACGTGGGATTGTAGGCTGTGTCGATAGACACCGCATATTGCTCGTACACGTCGATAAGCTCGCTCAGGAGCATATCTTTGATGATTGCGTCAAGAGCGGTTGAGAGCGAGTTGACGGGCACAAACGCAAGACGTTTCAGCACCGCCGAACTTTCGCCCGCGCGAGAGACGTAATACACGCCCGATTCGTCACGTTTGAACACGTGGTTGGTCTCATCGTAGGCATAGTATGTCACGGTGGGGTTTGCAAGTTTGTAGTCGGCATCCGCAACTTCCAAGACGTCGGGATCTATGTCGATCACGTCGCCCAGCGTGAGCGCGTCAAAAGCGGTGGAGAATTCGCCGACGTTGGAGAACGCAAGACGTTGCAACACCTTTGAAGACGCGCCGCTCACCACCGTTCTGTCATAGCGAGCGTAAAGCGTGGCGTCGGAGTGCGTTGCAATGTTGTAGAGAGTGAAATAGAAGTCGTGCACAAAAGAGCCGTTCTCGTCTGCCGTATATACCGCAGGAGTTGCCGACGAGTCTTTTTTGAAGCGTTGCATGCCTTGCATAAGCACGTTTTCGGAGTCGTAGAAGACGTATCCGTCACCGACTACCTTGACGTATTTTCCGCTTGCATTGGGTGTAAATGGGTCAAATTGGACGTCCACGGTTTCGCTGAGCGTCAAGTCGTTGGCAATCTTGTCAAGGTCTTTGATAAGGCAGTCGCGTGCCACGAGCGATTTCATTATGCGCGCGGAATCGGCGGATATTTCGATGACTTCGGAGAGTTTCAATTCGTCCGCAACGTCCGCAAACTTGTTGAGAGTCGTGCCGCGTTTTGCAAGCGAGCGCATGATGACGGCGGAGTCCGCTTTTATGCGGATAAGTTCGTCGATGCACAACGAATCCACTTTAGTGCCAATCTCGTCTATGAGATATCCGCGTCTTGCCATCGATTGAATGGTTATGCTCGTTGCCGATTCGCTCGTCAGGGCATAGCGGTTAAGCCCTGTGTGTTTTTCGGAGTCGTAAAGGGTGTATCTGCCGATATTGACGTACACGTCGCCCGTTTCGTCCGTCGTCGAGACGTAATTGTCGCTTGCGTCTTTGACGAAGAGTCCGTTTTCAGTTTTTGCGGTTTTGTGAATTTCAAGATATTCGTTGTAGGGAACGAACAGATCCACTTTGACGTAATCGCCGTCCGCTTGCGCCTGATAAACGTCGTAGGTCACTTCCATGAGTTCGCCGATAGAAAGCTCGTTCACGATAGTGTCGATGTTGTCAAGCGTTGCTCCGTGCGCCGCAAGAGATTTCATTGCAATCGAAGATTCGTCGTTGATGTCGATCACGTCATCGATCTTGAGAGTGTTGATTTTCGTGCCGATGTCTTTGAGTTTGCAATCTTTGAGCGCGTTGACGAGTTTGGACGAATCGCTGCTCACGACGTCGCCCACGGTGAGCGAGTTAAGAAGATCGTCCGCGTTTTGAAGTTCGGTGACCGTCATATACGCCACGAGTTGCAGAATTTGTTCCGAAGAGCCGACGTGCACGCGTTCGTAGCAATCGGTGTAGACGGGAACGGTGCCGTCTTCAAAAGCGCGAAGTTTCGTGTTTTTGTCGACGGGGACGTCGAATACGAAGTAGCGTTCGGAATTTTCAAAATTGCTTTCTTCGGTCTTTCTGAGAGTCGAGCCGAGAGTTATCTTTGCGCCGCTCACGCCTGCGCCGAACGGAACGACCGTTCCGCCTACGGATACGTAAACGTCGTTAAGAGACAAGAAACCTTTTGTGTAAAGCGTGAAACTCGTGCTTCCGACTTCCACGATTTTGTTTGCGTAGGACAAGACGAAATACTCGTCGCTCGCTCCCGAATATTTCTTGTATTGCACGTGGCGATAGAATTCTTTTTCGTTGGTTTCGGCGTTGAAATCGGTTGCATAGCAAGAGTTGTCAACGACGTATTTCACGACTTCGTTGCCGTCGGCATCTTGCGTGATTTTTTTCACGAAGCGGAGTTCTTTTTCAACGAGAGTGTCGGCAGTGCCGTCGTTGTCAGAGTCCGTTGCGCCGGCGATGTAGGTTTCAACTCCCACGGGAGCGGTGTATGCGGAGTTTTGAAGGTCTGCGTTTGACACGACGTCGTATCTGTCCGCCTTGACGTAAACGTCGTTTTCACCGACTTTCACGAACGTGTCGGAATCGACGTTAAGAATCTTGTCAAGCATCATTGCGTTTACGACCGAGCCGAAGTTTGACAAAGCGACGTCCTGCACTGCGGCAAGGAGCGCGTTTTCGCCCACGCCTATATCTATGCCGAATTTGTCGTTTATCGAACGTATCGTCAAATCTCCGTTGAGAGAAGACATAATGTTGTTGAGTGCGGTCTTGACGTTGTTGTTCAGATTGTCGTCAAGCACGGGCAAGCCGTAAGACGAAAAATCGACGTCCGCGATTTTGCTTATATCGCTGAGCGTAAACGAGTTGACGATTTTCGACGTGTCGTCGATAAGTTCGCTTATGGGAAGAGAATAAAATTCTTTTTCGGTGAAGTCGATGCCGCTTATTCCGTTGAGAACGGATATTCCGTAGTGTTCGTAAAGCGTTTTGAGACTGAGCGATTTTATATTTTTCACGTCGCCGACGATGCTCTTTATGGCGTCGATAAGTTTTTGCGAGTATAACGCACTGTCTTTTGCGATGACCTCTTCCTGCGTCAGCGATTCCTGCAACTGTCCGACCGTCATAGACGAGCCGACGGCAAAAACCGCGCCGCCGATTGCCAGCACGAAAAGAATGATGCCCAGCACCATGCCTAGAATGAACGTAAGCGTACCTTTGAGAACTCTCATAACTTGCTCCTATAAAAAAACAAAACGCGCCCCTTTTAGAGCGCGCGAGTGCGTCGTCAGCCGAATATCTTGTGGAACAGGGTTGCGACGGGATTGTTGAGATAGAAATATCCGCAAACGGTTGAGTTTGTCAAATATTCGTCCACTTGCGGAATCTTGTTGCGCAGCGAGCTTAAAATCGCAAGCACGAGCAGGATAAACACAAATGAGAACGCAAGGGATATGATTGCGCCGAAAATACGGTCGATTGCTTTGAGCGCGCCGTTTTCGGAGTTGCGCATGCCTGCAAATATCTTGCGGAGCAAAAAGCATATCAGCCACAACACGAGACAATACACGATGAACATGACGATCGCAACGATAATGTCGGATATAAACGTCCCCGCAACAGAGCCTATCGTCTGTCCGTCTTCGGTTATGAAAGATTTCGCAAGCCAGATTGCAATTTTTCCTTTCAGAGTCGAAGTCACGTCGCTGCCCATCGAATTTTCAAGCAAAACGCGTTTCGTTTCTCCGTCTTGCGTCACATCCACCCAGTACGACAAAGTGCCGTCTTCGGATTTTTCGACGTAAATGGGGGTGGAGAACATCTCGTTCTTGCTTTCTATCGACGCGGATATGGAATCGTCCATTTTGTTGAACACGTCGATGTTGCGCACGGGCTCGAAAGTCGGGGAGATGACGAGCAAAGACACCAACATAATCGCAACGGCAAGAAAGAAGCCTTTGAACGATTTTGAAAAGCCCCTGATTATGCCGAGTATCAACCCGAGTGCCAGTATCGCGAAGAACGCTATATCGGCGTACGGAACGCTTGCCGAAAGAATGTTAGCCATTTATGCTCCTTTATCTGTGCGTGTGCGCGTATGCGCCTTTGTGGTACTCAATATTATAATCTATCAAAAGAGTATATGCAATATAAATCGCGAAAATTTTTATAGTTAAAAGATGTAAACGCCCGTCGTCTTGACGGGCTGTTCTTGCGTTTAAACGGCGTTTTTTATCAAAATCGCGATTTTATCTGCCAAAGCGGATACGTTAAGTGGCGATACGGTCAAAAGTTGCATGAGCGCGTCTCCGTGATTTTGCGCGACTATGCCCAAAATTCCTATGTCCCCGAAGCGCTTCGTTTTTCCCGTTACGCCGGACGGACACACGCCGTCTTCGCGTATCACGACTTCTCCCACCTTGTCTTTTTTGCCCAAAGACGCGTCAACCGCAACGAAAATCGCACCTTCGTGAACGGTCTTTATAAAGGACAGCCAGTCTTTCATGTTCTTGCCGTTGACGTTGTTTTCCTGCGTGCCGTACACAAACGCGGGGACGTCGTATTTGTCCACGAGAAGAGAGCCGACCATAGGACCGAGAGCGTCTCCCGAAATTGCCGTCGTGCCGAAACACACGATTACCACGGGACGGTCGTCACGCTCGGTGACGGCGTTGAAAAGCGTTGAAACGAAAGGAGCAAGCGCATGCTCGCAAGAATGATTTGCTTTTTCCATGTGCGGAATTATTGCCGAAAAAGCGTGCGATTATACCCGATATAAAATTCTCGGATATAAAAAAACGCGACATTGTGTCGTCGCGTTTCTGTGTTTGTTATTTTGCTTGTAACAGATTACTTTTCGTCCGTCTCGTCAACGTCGCTTGCCGCAACGGATAGCGCGTCGTCAACATAGGTTTTTTCGTCAACGTCGTCACTGAGTGCGACGGGAAGAGCGTATTCGTCCTGAACGTATGTCTTTCTGAAAGCGGACGAGAGAGTGAGCAAGCGCCACTCGTACAGCATGTTTTTGAAGCTATTCTTGTTCGCAAGCCGCCATATTGCACACACGATAGCAACGAGTATTATTGCAATCAACATGCCTATGAGCGTGCCGATGAAGTCGATGAGAACGTCCGCTATCGTACAGTATCTGCCGGGGGTGAATTTCTGAATGAGTTCGGAAAAGCCTGCGTATATAAAGCCGAGCGGAGCGGTGAAAATCAATGCGTTGTATTTGTGCTTTGAAAGAAGCAACAGCGTGCCGAATATTCCGAATCCGAGAAGTGCGGACAGTCCGCCGTGCCCCATAAATTTTCTCACCATACTGTATGCGTCCGAAAACAGTTTTGACTCGACGGTTTTGTCCACGTACAGCGTGGGGTCAAGTGTGGAACGGCAACGAATCACCGTCGTTCCGAAGCCTTTGTTGATAAAAACGCCGTCGCTCGATATGGAGCCTTTTCCGCTGACGATTTCCCACGTCACGTCGTCTTCGTAGTATTGCGGCATGTGTTTTGCGGTGAATATCGTGCTGGAGTTTGGGGTGGTCACGGCAGGACCCGACACTCGAAGTTCGGTTGGTGCGACTTTTTCGACGGTCACTTCAACGCTTGCCGTCACGCTCTCGTCGTATCTCGACGCAAAAGTTACGGTATACGTGCCGGGTGAGTACGGGGCAAGATTTTTATACACAACGCCCAGAGAAGAACTCGAAGTTTTCACTGTGCAGTCTTTCGGCGCACCCTGCGGATACACGCTGTCTATGAGTTTGTATGCGTTCATTTTGTATCCGTGAGTGAGAGTTACGTTTTGTTTCAGATTTATCCGTTCGGGTTTTATGTAATCGGGGTTTTGAGAGACCGTCACGTTTATGCTTGCGGACACGCCTTTTACGGTGGCGGTGAGCGTTGCGTTGCCTTCGTTTATTCCGCTCACGAAGCCTTGTTTGTCCACTTTCAGCACGTTTTCGTCGGATGATTTGTATTTTGCACCGCGCGGAGCAATTCTGTCTTCGTTGAGCGAAACCATAGCCGTCGTGCCGACTTTAAGCGGCGCGTCGAGCGCAAGCGTCAATCCGCTCGTTTTCGGGTTCTCTCCGAAACAAGCAATGCTCACGTAGTTGTACACTTCGGGGTTTGAAACGAGATATACGCTTATTCTGCTTTCTCCGCGGCTCAAAAACGTAATCACTCCGTCTTCCGAAACGGTTGCTACGCTTGGGTTGCTCGATTTGTAGCGCACGGCTTTGTCAAGCGTGTTTTTTGGCATGAACACGAGTTTGGTTTTCAGCGTTTCGCCTGCGTAATAGCCCGAATACGTCGTGTCTTCGTCAAAAGCAACGTGTTGAGTCACGACTCTTTGATTGAATTTGTAGTTGAGATTGTATTTCGAGTCGAGTTTGTCCGTGACCGCTTGTGTGTCTTGTCCGCTCTTGTCGGCAGGCGTTGCGGAAGCAATCCACAGTCCCGCCCACAGCACGATGGTGCAACACAGTGCAAATATCGCAAATATTCTCAACGCATTGAATCCCTTTCTGTCCCTTTCAAACATAAAAATCCCTTCCGAATTTTTGTTTTTCTCGATATTGCAAAGTCAAACGGCTCTCGTTTGAGAGCCGTCTGCAATTCATTTTTTACGCCCACGCCGTGCCGTTGTAGGTGTAGGTTTTGCCCTTTTCAAGAGCCGTTCCGCCGCTGTACGAACGAACGACTTCATTGTAGTTTTGTGTTTTCCCTTCTGTATCTTTGTATGTCTTTGGAGTTATCGTTTCATTGCAAGTGCCTGCGCCGAAACGTGCAGTTTCCGTGATGTCGAACACTTTTATAAACTCCCATCCGATTGAGAACATTGCTTGTGTGGCAGATGTGCCGCCGCTGTTGCCTTCCACCGAATTGACGCTCAAGCCTGCTTTTGATCCGACAACGACTTTTGCTCCTGCTTGCGTAGATTGAATGTTACCGCCAAAAGAGCCGTTGATGTTGTATGTTCCGTTGACAACAAAGGTTGCCGCCGGTTTTTCGGGATATACGGATCCGCCAAAAGTCGTATCGGTGAACGAGCTGTACACAATGATGGATTTTGACGTTGTCAGCGTAGCGTTTTTCTCAACCGTTATGCTTGCGCCGGAGAGTATTTTGTAGTCATAGGGGGCGTTGAGTGTGGTTGCAGTTGTGCCGTCGCCGATATGAATGTCATATTTCCAAGAAATCGGGAATTTAACATCAGACATATTGACCGTTACGGGAATTTTCAGGGTTACAGTCAAAGACAGTGAGCCAAGGTTCGCATTTCCTACAATCGTCAAGGACGTTCTTTGGTTGTTGTAAGTCTTATGAACGTAACCGCTTGTGAGCTGAATCATTCCTTTTGCCGCTATGATTGGTTTAGAGCAATAGTTGTGTTGACTGCCTGCATACAAATCAAAATATCCCGTGTGTGTTGCGCCCGAGCGGAAGAATTGCTCGCATTGGATGTTGGGCATCTCGTATTGCAAGAACGGAGAAATTTTTGATTTTCTGAACACGGTCACGGTGTTCGTGCCGCCGCGGAAGTCGATTACCACGAACGGAGAATATACGTTTGCTCCGCTCTCTGCGTTGATTGTGCCGTTGCCTTTGATATATCCGCGGACGTCGAGATTTGAGCCGCTGTTGAGATTTATTGTGCCGTTGTTTATGATTTGGCTGTGCGCGCCCGACGTGTGACCGGATTGACCTGCACCTGCAATTCCGAGCAGACCGAGAATGAGTACGTTGCCGTTTACGGTGACCGTCACGCCGTCGTTGACGGTGAGTTTATATTTGATATACGTCGAGTTGTTGTCAACGTAAGTGCCTTGACCTGCGCCGTAAGCCTTTTCTGCATTGCCGATCGTCGTTGCGCTGTCGCCTGTGCTGTCGCCGCTGGGAAGAGTGAGTGTCGTTCCGCTCTTTATCGTGACATTGTTGGATATGAACGCGTTGCCTGCAAGTGTGATTGCTCCGCCTGTGGCAATTGCTTCTTCCACGGTATACCAAGTTTCGCCGATTTTTGCCGCCTTGATACGCACGCTCACTTGCTTGCTTGTTGCGAGATAGTTGGTGGTTTCGCTTGTCGTGAGAGTGACGTAATAGAAGCCGCCGTCAGTGCCTTTGAGTGCGGGGATAGTGACAGTGCCGTTGTCAAGATTGTTGCTCGTTGCGCTTATGAGAGCGGCAAGGTTGATTTCGTTGCCCGTCCAATTGTTTGCGTCGTCGTTCACGGTTGCGGTGATAGTCGGCGTTGCTTTTGCGAGAATGAGAGTGATATACAAATCAAACGTCTCGTAGTTGGTCGGGTCGGCGTTGTAGTGTGCGAGATATTGCGTTACGTCGCAAGTGGGGTATGCGTTTGCATCGTCCCAGTAGAAGCCTTCCTGCAATGCGTATTCGGAGAGTTGTGCGTGGGAATACGTGCCGCCTTCCACGTTCTTGTGAGAAATGCCGACGTACTTTGCCTTGTTCACGACAAACTTTTTGCTTACGCCGTGTGCAAGAATATAGTTGTCGGTTTCTTGCGGTTCGATTGTGAGATTGTACGAATATCCGTTCGCGGTTGCGTCGGAGCCTTTGACGTATGCGGTGTCGATCGTCACGGCCACGTCTGCAAGGATTTGAGCCTTGCGTGCTTCGTCATCGAATTTGAAACCGCTTGCGGTGTACGTCACGCTCGGCACGTCGTAGCCGTACGTTATCGCCGCTATGTCGTCTGCAGTGAGAGTGAGCGTCGCTTTGTTCACGACGAGTTGTGCTTCTTCGTATTCTATCTCATAGTTGTTTGAAGCAAGTCCCGAGAACGTTATATCGAACGTGCCTGCCATAGGCGCACTCGTGTATGCGCATGTCGCTTTGAGCGTGCCGCCAAGCACCGATTGATCTTCGCCGTAAACGAAACCGTGATATTGCGCAATCGTGATTTCAGGCAATTCGTCGCCGTAGGTTATAGACGGAATCTTGTCAAAATCAACGGTTAACGTTGCTTTTTTGATAATAAGAACACCGTTTTCGGCCACAAACGTGTAGTTTTGCGTGTCGGTTACTCTCGGTATAATCGCATATCCCGATTCGCTTGCGTCTTTGCCCGAGCACTCGAACGTCACGCCCGTGACGGAGTCGTTGCCGAACATATTGCTTGCCGTAAACGAGAAGGTGGGGGTTGTGCCGTAAGTGACTGTCGCATCGTTTGCTTTGACAGTTGCGACTCGTTTTGCAACGACGAGATTCACGCCGTCGATAGTCACGGAATAGTTGTCGCTTGACGAGATTGCACGCACTGCGTACGTGCCCGCGTCTTCGCCTTTGACATAGTCCGATTTGAGAGAGATATAATGTTTTGCGTCTGCAACGTCAACCGTGAAGTTTGTCAAATCCGCGTCTTCGCCGAATATCGTATCAAAGCCGCTTGCGGAGACGGTGACGTTCTTTTTGTCGACCGTGAGAGTGCCGTTTTGAGCAGTGAAGACATAGTTGTCGTTGTCATTGACCGTAATCGTTATGACGTATGTGTCTGCGCCGTTGCCTTTGACGTAGTTGCAAGAGAGAGTTGCGATGACGTCGGCTTCGTCAATGACGTTTTCTGTCTTGAACGAATTCGCAAGAGTGAAATCTTCGCCGTACGTCGCCTTTTGATCGAGCGCGATGACCGTTGCGTTGCGCTTTGATATGGTGACGGTGGTTTTGTCGTCGGTCGTGGTTTTTCCTGTCTGTTCGAGACGGTAGAACACGGTGTAAGTGCCTGCGTCAACGAAAGTCGGATTTTCGCTCGTGTACGTCACGCCGTCCGTAGAGTAGGTGACGGTCACGTCGCTTGCCGCTTCGATGGTTATGGATTTTGCCGTGCCGTCATAAGTCTCTTTGACGGGGTTTGCCGTATGGTCGATGAGTTGTTCGTTGACGACCACTTTCACGTTGTATTCGACGTTGTAGAGTGCCGTCACGTCTTCGCCTTGGGCGTTGACAACCTTCGCTTCTTCCGTGACGTCGAAATCGTTTCTTTCGCCGTCGAGAACGTATTCGCCTTGGGCGAAGTCTTTCGTGGTGAGAATGCCGCCGAGCGTATCGCCGACGTACTCGCCGTCAACGGTTGCAAGCGCAAGATTGACGGACACTTTTTGTCCGTTCTGATACGCCGCCGTCTTCGAGAACGAAACGACGATGTTTCTCTTTTCAAGAGTGAGCGTACCGCTTTGGGTTGTTATTTCGTGATTGCCGTCTTCAAAAGACACGACGATTGCATATTCCGCTTTCGTGTCGCCGACCGAGTATTCGCAATCGTAATGCGGAGTCGGGGCAGTGCCGTAGAAATTGCCGCTCGTCACTTCGTATGCAAACGTCGGAGCGTTTTCACCGTAAATCACGCTCGCATCGGTCGCTTTGACGTATACGGAGCGTTTTGTGACGGAAAGAGTGCCTTTCTTCACGGTCACGACGTAATTGTCGGATGCCGTCGCGGTTGCGAGAACGTCTTTCGTCAAGCTCGCGTCGTCGCCTTGCGTATAAGTGCAGGTGTAGGAAAGAACGATGGTGTCGTTTCCGACAAGTGCGCCGTCTTCGACAGAGAAGGTGCATTTTGCAAGATCAAGCTCGTCGCCGTATATCACCGAAACGTCGTTCACCTTGACGGTGATATTGCGTTTTGCCACGTACACGAGCGCGTGCGCGTTTCCTTCAAGAATATAGTTGGCGTTGTCAACCGTGCAAATCAAAGCGTATTCGCCGTTGTCGTTGCCTTGTTTGTATTTCGTTGAAATTTTCACCACGTCTTTCACGTCGTCGCCGGCGTATATGCCGCTTGCCGTGAACATATCTACTGTTGGAGAGAATTCGTCACCGAACGTTATGTGTTGATCGATTACGTTCACTCTGACGGGAGCGGGCGTTACGCTCAAAGTGCCGTTATTGACGGAAATTTCAAAGTTTGAGTCGTCCTTGACCGCAATTTCAATCGCATATTCGCCAATGCCGTTGCCGAGTGTGTATTTCGTCGTAAGCGCGACGTCGAAAACGTTTCCGAACGTCTTGCCCGACACCGTGTATGCGGTTTGGTCAAGAGAAAACGCTTTGCCGTAAACGGAAGTCTGATTGCTTGCCGTAAACGTCACGGAAGCCTTGTTCACCGTCATTATAAACGATGAGTTCACGCTTTCGTAGTTTTCTTTTTCTATGCGGAAGAAAACGGTATGTTTGCCCGCGTCGACAAACGTAGGTGCGGTTGCGCTCCAAGTTTCGCCGTCAACGGAATATTCCGCTTCAAAGCCCGTTGCAACGTCAATCGTTGCGCCGAGCGGCGTGCCGTCGTAGTTGCAGGACGGATTTTCGGGCAATTCGTATTCGATTTGCGCTTTGGTTATGGTGAACGAACAGGTGAGAGCGACTTCGTTGTAGTTGCCTTTCACGTCGTTGCCGTTTGCGTCCGTCAAAGTGTATTCGACGGATACTCCGTTTTTGTCGTAAATGCCGACGTTGCTTCCCGTCGTTGCCAGAGAAAGCGAGAGTTTGTGTCCGTCAACAAGTCCCGTTGCGACGAGTTCGTCGTAAGTTTTTGCAATCGACTTGCCGTCGTACGTTTTCGTTTCGGCTGCCGCATTGACGGAGAAGTCTCTCTTTGTCACGGTGAGAGTCGCACTGATTTCGCCCAGAGTTCTCGACGCGCCGACGATTTCGTAGTTGTTTGCAACAAGTCCCTTTGCCGTCACCATATAATTGCCGACGGGGGAAGCCGTGGTATATTCCGTATCGAAAGTGAGATTGCTTTCGTCCACCGAAGTTTCGTCGTCGCCCGAGATGAAGCCCTCGTATCTGACTTTCGGGTTTACGAACGGATTGCCGTATACGACGGAGAAGTCGTCAATCGACGCAACGAGCGTTGCTTTTGCGACGTTGAGCGTCGTGTGGCTTGCAACGGACGTTTTGGCTTCGTATCCGTCGCAGGACGCAATCGTATACACGTCGTAGACGTAACTGCCGGCGGCGGGAGCAGATACTGTTATCGTTTTGCCTTCGCCGACTTTTTTGTCTAATAGATACCATTCGTAAGTATAGGTTATGCCGTTCACTCCCGTGTGAGTGAGCGTAAGTTGCGGATTTTCGCCGTACGTCGCGCTGTTTTGCAATGCAATCGTCGGTGCGTTGGGGACTGCGAGTTGCCACACCGCAGTGTAGGTCGTGCTCGTTGTGAAAGTCGCGCCTTCCGTGAGTGCGTTGCCGTTTTGGTCAACCCATTTGTCAAAGACGAAACCGTTTTTGCTCGGCTTGTCCACCGACGGGATTTCGTTGCCGTACGAGCCTGCGCGGCTTGCCCATTCATTGCCGTCGACGACGAATTTCACGGTTGCCGAAGCCTTGCCGACGTTTGCGTACACAAACACGTCGCCTTTTACGTTGTCGAAAGACTGCGCCCAGTTTTCAAACACTTCGCCGTCTTCGAGATACGCGTTTATTTCTTCTTGCGTGGGTGCGGTTGCCGCATTTCCGTATTCAACGACTTGAGTTTTTACGAGTTCGTCGTTTACGTAGAAATACACGGTGAACGTCTTGATTTTCCACTGTCCGTAAAGAGTCGTGCCGAGTTTGATTTTGCTCGGGTCAAGCGGTTCGTTTCCGTCTTTGTCCATCGTCCAGCCGACGAAGTCGTATCCTTCGCGCGCGGGCGGCAGATAGGTTATATTGCTCGGGGAGACGAGTTTGCTCTCGATACCGCTTCCGTTCTGTGCGTCAAAGTTGACGGACACGGTGCCGAGTTGCTCTTGTCCGCCCGTTTCGTTGCACGCAAGAAGTGACGCGGTGCAGAGCGCAAGCAGTGCCACCACGCACACCAGTGCGAACAGTTTTCTTTTGTTTGATATTTTCTTTTCCATTGTTTCTATCCCCTATGGAACGTCCCTAACGTTAATGCCATATTCGACATAATCGACACTTTATCGTGCCGAAACTATCAACTTAAGTTGTGATTGCTCTAAATTCCGTAGTTGCTCGACGCGTCAAACATCACGAAGCGGAAGTCTTCGTAACCTGCCGCGAGCGGAAGATATCTGCCTTGCGCCGAGAGTGTGTCGTTGCTTGACGAAGCAAGCGCGCCTATATTGACGTTGTAGGTGTTCATCTTCTCGAAGGTGTATCCGCTCATGTCGAGCAGTGAGTAGTTCTTGCCGCCGCCGTAGAAGGCTATGCCGCCGTGCACGTACTCGGTGTCGTTTTTGGTTGCTATTATGTCTTTATATTCATCTCCGCCGTTTGCCTTGACCGCTCTAAGCATTTCTGCGATGTCGAGCGTAAGGAAGGACAGGTTGGAGTGATTGTTTGTTTGCGTTTCTATAAGGGTGGAGCTGTCAACGAGCGAGAGTTGTTTCCAGTCGGCAAGTTCCACGTTTCCGACTAGACGAAGCACTGCGGGGTAACTCGTTGCGGCAAGGTTTGTCCAGCCTTCGAGAGATTTGAACACGGAATTTGTGCCCATAAGCATACCGCCTGCAAAGTGGCTTTCCACGCCTATGGTGAACAATCCGCTCGATTTGAGAGTGCTGTCTTTCAGCGTTATATCCGAAAGGACGTAAGTGTTTACGAAATATTCGTCGTTTATATAATCGTCGCATGCGGACGAATTGCACTTCGTATAAGCGTTGCCGTTGCGGTCTTTAAGATACGGCGACGGGTCGTCTTCCGTCCCCGAAACGTAGCGGTTTGTGCCGACTTTGAGAATAAATTCTCTTGCGTTTGACAGCACGCAGTCTTCGATGAGAACGTTTATTTTCTCGGCAGGAACGTTGACGGCGGAGTCGTATGCGATGCCGTCTCTTCCGAACGCTCTCACGACGGTGCGGCCGTTTGATACGCGGCTGTTGATTATCGCCGCGTCGCACATGATTTCAAGCGTCGTGCCCACGTTGTTGAGAATGGACAAGTTGAACTCTCCGTTTTCGTACAGGGTGGAATCGTCGCAACCTTTCAGCGTCACGTTGTCCACTTTCACGCCGTCTTTGCGCACAAGGAAGGATATGTTGTCCTGACCTTTGACCGCCGCAACCTTTATGCCGTCCATGCTCGTCGATACGAAATCGAGCGGACCGCGGAAGATTGCAAAGTCATACAGGTTGTCGGTGGAGTCGTACATATTCGTTATATACTCCGCACTCACGACGTGACCGTTGCCGTATACGTCGTCCTTAAATTCGAACGCATAGCGCACGGACGGATGATTTTCCACTTTATCGGGGTAGAGTGCGTTGAGATTGCGATAGTAAGTGTAGTCCGCGCTCGTCTTCATTTCGCCCGTGTACGATTGAAGTTTTTCAAGCATAACTTCATCGGAATATTTTGGCGTTCGCGAGCCGTCTTCGTTCACGTCGAAGAGATTTTCTCCGAGATAAATATCTTTTGAAAGAACGATTTTCTTTCCCTTATTCGTGGCGTCTGCAAGTTGCGCATAATCTTCCACGGCCACGCCGTCAACCGCATTGAACGTGAAAGACGCACCTTTTACGCCAAACATATCACCGTATTCCCAGTTTGCGTAAATAGTGACGAGCCCCGTTGCTTTTACGGTTATTTCCACGCCGTTTGCGGTCTGTTCGACGGTTGCGATCGCGTCGTTTGAAGAAGTGAACGTGAGATTGTCAAACAGCGGAGCGAGTTTGTTCGTCCCGTTGTACGCGACGAATTGCGACACGTACGGACGATATACGATGTTGCCGTTTTCGTAAGTTCCGCTTGCGATTGCCGCTTTTCCGAGCCCGCCTTTGTTGAGCGTCTGTTCGTCGTTGAATAGAAGAGAAGAATACGCTTTTGCAACCACGAGTCTTCTCGTCGTCGTTCCGCTTGCGGTGACTCCGTCGGCTGTGGTCTTTGACCAATGAATGACGAGCGTTGTTTCACCGATAGCGTTCGCTTTTATGAAGCAATAATCGTTTTCTGCGCTCAACACGCTTGCAATGCTCGTATCTTCCACTTCAAACGAATAGACGATGTCGTCTTCGGGCGTTGAAGTGACCGCGATTCTCGTCTGACCGCCGTATAATATAATCACGTCGCCTTTGCCTGTGCGGTTCGTCGTGGAATACACGTTGAAGTCGTAGTCCGCAAAGTCGATATAGACGTGAATTTTTCTTCCGTTCGCAAGAGACAGGGTATATCTCGGGCTTGTTTCCGACGTAAATGCGCTGTTTAGTTCGATTTTGAGAACGTGTGCGTTTTTGTTGTCGCCGTCCGCCTTTTCAAACGTCGCTTGTTTGAGATTCGGGCCGTCGAAAGACGCGCCGTCCATATATTCGCTCTCCACTCTGAACGCAAGGCTCGTGACGCCGAGCGGCGCGCCGAGTCTCACCGACACGGAAGACGCGTCGAGACCGTTCACGACGGGATCGCCCGATTTTTGAACGGTAAGATTGATTTTCTTGTTCACCGAGTTGCCGAAAGCGTCGGTCACGCTCATGGTGACTGCGTTTTTGCCACTGTAATATGCCGTCGCAATGCCCGTAACGGCGTTTATTTTGAGTGCGCCGGCGTCGTCCGCTTCGAAATGAGCGTGCGCGGTTGCGGTTTTGGGATAATATTCTCCGCCAAAGAACAGATTGCCCGTCGGCACGACCGCTTCGTATTCTCCGTCTGCGTTCGGCGTAAGTTCGTATTCGTTGCCTGCGCCGTCCGTAAGAGTGGGAGAGAAAGATATAACTCCGCTGCACGACACGTTGAAAATGACGCTGTCGGTGTATCCGCCGTCTTTGCTCGTGTAGGTGAGTTTTGCAATTCCCACGTCGTGAAGTTTGAACGCGCCGTTGTCTTCTTTTGTGACGATGTCCGTCGGCTCGCCCGTTTCCGCGTCGGTGATTTCAAGGTCAAATCCGCGATTTTTCGCAACGTACGGCAAAACTTCGACGCCAAGGTCGCTTTCAAACAGCGGTGAAGTGTAGTCCGCAATGTCAAACGCAAACACGCCGTCGTCGCCTTTGTTGGTTATATTTATGCCCGTTGCGGGAATATCCGTCGATATTTTCGCGATGTTCGTCACCGTGAACACGGCTATAAGGAACACGAGCGGAAGAACGATTATGAGTGCGGTTACCAGTTTTTTCATACTCAATTCTCCGTATCGAGATTTGCATAGGCCTTTTTAAGGCCGATTGCAAAATATCCTATCGCGGCAAGAAGAAGCGCGAAAGGACAGCAAAGCGCGATGGAATAACTCACCGCGTTTCCGTTTTCCACGACTGCGTCGCCCGTTATGAGCGACGATATTGAGTTGAACATCAGCCCGAAGCCGATTATACAACTTGTCAAAAGCCCCACCGCTATGACGGCTGAAACCGTGGAATTTGCTTCTTTTATCTCTCCGTCGTCCGTCTTTGCGAAATGCGGATGGGCAAGGTCAAGTTTTGTTGCAAACACGATTTGCGCAAAGGCAATCATGCTTGTTGCAAAGAACGTAACCACTGCGTCCTGAATGCTTTCAAGACGGGTTGCCGCCATCACTATGCAGGTGATGAGAGTGCTTGCAATCGCAACTATCGAGCAGAACGCCGTTTTCGAGCCGAGTATTTTGGCAGGAGAATAAGGAAGCGTCTTTTGCGTGAGCGACATATATCCGTCTCGGCTTATATTCGTCGAGCAGAACGTATTCGTGAGAGTGGAGTACAGTATCGCGATGAACGTGCAAAGTTCAAAGCCCACGTCAACGTTGCCGACGAGATTTGAAAATACGCCTATCGTGATTTTTGCCGAGCAGTACGCCATTATAGGCATAATTGCGGCAGTTGTGAAATACATATACGCGTATCCCGGCGTGCGCATGACGAGCAAAAACTCTTTGCGCATAAGCGCGCCGAATCGCGTGCTGTTTGAAAAATGAAGATTTTTCTTGCGACTGTGGGGAATACGCACGGAAAAGTCTGAGTGGGTCACGCCTATGAAAAGCGCGCGCACAAGGAAGAAGCAAATTGCCCCCGCACCGACGAGAATGCATGCAAGTATGCCGATGTTTTTGCCTATTTCGCGACCGAGCATGAGATACGCAAAAAGATTGGCGGGGTAGTTGTATTTCGTGAAAGATATGATGCCTTTCATGACGTTTTCGTCAAAGAGTTTGGTTATCTTGCCGCTTGCGAGCAGGTTTTGCGCTACGTCGAACACGAAAGAATATCCCCAGCAGAACAGCGCCATTATAATCGTCATAACCGCAAACAAAAGAACGTAGTTTGACGATACGAGCGTTTTGAGATAGTGATAGGGGAGTGCGATAATCGCGGCGACGGCGAGCGGAATTACGGGCAGAAGCACCGCAACGACGACGGTCATAAGCCCGTTGTATACGTTTAGCGTCCCCGTCGTCACGAAGAAAGTGAAGTTGACGGAAAAAACGCACGCGATTGCGAATACGAGTTGTTTGAGATAAACAGCCGTGAGTTTCGAAAGGAAAATATCCGTCGAAGAGAACGGCATCGTGATGAGTATGTTCAAATCGCTGTTTTCAAAAAGAGTGTGATTGAGCGCGCTCACGCCCGAGAAAATAAAGACGAGAATAAGCACAAAATACGCCATCGACATAATCTCGAATTGTCGTGCGGCGATGTCGCTGACGCGGTTGATTTTGATTCCGCAATACGTTTCGACGAATTTTGAAAATACCACGACGAAAACCGCGATTATCACCGCGGCAAGCAACGCCATAAGCAAAATTCCCGCCCAGTCGGATAGGCGTTTCTTGCGCGTGCGCGCGGGAAGTATGTCAAGCACTTGCTTTTTCAGTAGCAGGGAATAGTGATTCATTTCTCTTTTCTGGTGCGGGACAAGAAATATTGCTCCAAATCGACCGTCGGGTGAGCAGTGTGGAAATCGTCAAAGTAGAAATCGTCGGTCTTAAGTCCGTTTTGGATAATTATTGCTCTGTCGCAGATTTTCTGCACGGAGTCGATGTTGTGAGACGAGAAGAGAATGCAGTTGCCTTTTTGGGCGTAATCTCTCATAAATTCACTCACTTTTGCACTTGTCAACGGGTCAAGCCCTATCATAGGTTCGTCGAGAATCCACAGTTTCGGATTGTGAATCAGACTTCCCATCATACATATTTTTTGGCGCATGCCGTGAGAATAGTCGCTTATCGGGTCAAAAATTCTGTCTCCGAAATCGAATATTTCGTCAAGTTCGGCAAAGCGTTCTTTCTTTGTCTTTGCGTTTACGCCGTACGCACTTGCCATAAAGTCGAGATACTGCATACCCGTCAGTTTCACGAACACGTCGTGTTTGTCGCTCACAAAGCCGAAAGTGTATTTTGCTTTCACGGGGTCTTTTGTGATGTCGTATCCGTTGATGAAGATTTTGCCGCTCGTGAAAGGGAGTATGCCGGTAAGGCATTTCAAAGTGGTTGATTTGCCTGCTCCGTTGTGTCCCAAAAGCCCGACTATTTCTCCCGGATAGCACACGACGGACAAGTCGTTCACGGCAATCGCTTGTGACGACGGATATCGTTTGACCAGATTTTCGATTTGAAGAGACGGTGTCAGATCCTGATTCTTGTGCACGATAACTCCTTCCTTATATTATGATGCACGCACGTGTAACG
>CAVKIG010000016.1:0-28270 GCA_963656415.1 bacterium
ATTATAATGTATAATAAACAATATGTAAATACCCAAAAAATACAAAAATTCGTTGATTTTTCTTTGTTTTTCGTAAACATGAAAAAGCGGACGAATTCTTTTCGTCCGCAAAAAACTTTTTATCTTTCAAATTGTATGTCTTCTCGATATTTGAAATCCGACGACTCGGTTTTTATATTTTAAGCGTTGATCTCGAGAACTCGTTCGTCGTTTACGAAAACGCAAGCCGTAAGGTTGTTGCAAACAAGTCTCATTTTGCCTTTTTCGCACTCGCGTTCGACAATCAACGCGTCGTTGTCGTTCACAAAATGCGTCTCTCCCGTCAGATAATCGGCGTATTTTTCTCTGAACGCACCGAGAGCGCGATAGTGAGACAAAAGTTCTTCGTCTTCTCTTCCCCACGGATAAGTCACTCTGTTGAGCGGGTCTTCATAGCCCTGAACGCCCGCTTCGTCTCCGTAAAATACGCAAGGTACACCCGGGAGAACGTACTGCAACGTGCTTGCCAATTTCAAGCGTTTCTTTGCCAAAGCGTATTGCGTATCGCTCAAACAAAACGCCGCTCTGTCCGTCTTTTTGCGCGGCATTTTTACGCCCGAAAGCGCGGTGAGTGCGCGAGCGGTGTCGTGACTGTCTATGAGATTCATAAGCACGTCAAGCGACTCTTTGGGGTAGTTTTCAAGGATATGCGTGACGGTTGCGACAAACTCGTTCTTGTCCCCCGTGAGCGCATAGGCGATTATCGCTTCTTTGAAGGGATAATTCATCACCGAATCGAGTTGCTCGCCCATAAAATACGGGCGCCACTGACTGTACGCAATCTTGGTGGACGCGTCTTCCCACACTTCGCCGACAATAAGCACGTCTTCGCCTTCTTGCTTGATACGTCTGCAAAGTTTGGTGGTGAACTCTGTGGGCAACTCGTCAACAACGTCAAGTCGCCAGCCTTTCACACCCTTTTTTGTCCACTTGTCGATCACGCCGCCGTCTGCAAGCACCAAATCGCAAAAGCCTTTCGCACTCTTGTTGACGGTGGGCACAACAGTGCTCCCCCACCAGCAAGCGTACTCGTCGGGAAAATGCGTGAAATAATACCAATCGTAATAGGGCGACTGTTTGCTTTGATACGCGCCGAGAGTGTCGTATGTGCCTTCTCTGTTGAAATATCTGCTGTCCGCGCCCGTGTGGTTGAACACACCGTCAAGCATGATTTTTATACCAAGCTCGTCCGCCTTTGTGACGAGATTTTCAAACTCTTCTTCGGTTGCGAAAAGCGGATCTATCTTGAGATAGTCGCCCGTGTCGTAGCGGTGATTGGAGCAAGACTCGAAAATCGGTGAGAGATAGATAAGGCTGACGCCCAAACTTTTGAGATAATCGAGCTTTGAAATTATGCCGTTTGCATTGCCGCCGAAAAAGTCGTCCGCGCGATAATCCACGCCTTCACGCGCAATATCGGGACGTTCGTACCAGTCCGTATGCAAGCGTCCGCGCTTAGAAAAAGGCTTGTCCCCGACCTTGCAAAATCTGTCCGCAAAAATCTGATAGGTTACGCCGTGTTTTGCCCAATTCGGGGTTTTATAGTCACATTTTGTGACGGTCAACTGCCATTCAGGCAACCAATCGCCGCGAACTGCCGTCCCGTCGAGTGCCCTGCCGAAGAAAGCCAAATCTCCGTTTTCAAGCTCGCCTTCAAAGCGATATTTCCAAATGCCCCACTCTTTGAGCGCAAACGCTCCGACAAAAATATCTTGTCCCATCTCGCTCTTTTGATAGGGCAATTCAAATCTGAGCGGCGCGCCGTTTCTCTCTCCGCCTTCTCCGAACACTTGCCTTAGCACGACAAAAACACGCTTGACGCCAATTGAACTGTCAAGCGGAAAAACCATTGACGTTGCCATGTTCGCAACGCTTGCGCCGTACGGCTTTTTGTCCAGCAAAGGATTGTACATTTTAATTAATAATGAATAATTAATAATGAATAATTGTGGAATATTCCTATTAATTATTTGTTGTCACGCTTTGTATTGTTGTTGTCCGCCCACAGCACAAGACACGCTTGAAGTGTATGTTTTCATCCCACAGCAAGTGGCGCTTGGATTTTGAATTGTCCGCTCATATAGTAAGTCATACGAATAAGCGTGTGTTTCAACTCTCGGCAAGTGATACTGAAATTTGAAATTCTCCACTCGTGCCGCAAGGCACACTTATCAAGCAGACAATCTTGCGAAATTGCGGCTTGAACATTTATCCGTGCCCAAAACCGATAGCAAAGATTTTCTGCGCGATAGAAGACTGAAAAGCAAGCAAGGCTCTTGGCAATACGCACGCTTGCGTGTTGCCATTGCCTTAGCGACGATTTTCAGTCGTGAGATGAAGAACAAGGAAGATGCGTTGTGACTGAAAGCCTAACGTAGTTCTCTATCTCAAGTTCAAAAAATTTGTCGTTGAGATGAAGAGCAAGGAAGGTACGGCTTGAACCAAAACCCAACGTACTATGCGTACGTGATTTTGGGGCAAGCCGTGCCTGACGAAGCTATTCGCTCAATGACAGATTTTTTGAAGGTTCCAGATGCGTTGAGCATACTCTTCCACCGACCTGTCGGCTGCGAAGAAACCTGCTTTGGCAATGTTCACGAGAGACATGCGATTCCAAGTGTCTTTGTCGAGATAAGTGGCGTTGACGCGCTCTTGAGCGGCAGAGTAACTGTCAAAGTCGGCAAGGACCATGTAGCTGTCGGGTTGTCCGCCACGACCTGTGGTGAGCGAGTCGGCAATTTCACCGAAGGAGATGCCACCCACGCCTTGGCGCAACGTGTCGATAAGACGCTTGATGCGCGGATTGGTCTGATAATAGTGAGAAGGATGATAGCCCTTCTTCCAAAGCTCTTCCACTTCATTGGCAAGCATACCGAAAAGGAAGATGTTGCCGTCGCCGACTTCTTGGTGGATCTCCACGTTTGCGCCGTCGAGAGTGCCGATGGTGAGCGCGCCGTTGATCATGAATTTCATATTGCCGGTGCCGCTTGCCTCTTTGCCTGCGAGAGAGATTTGCTCGCTCACTTCCGCCGCCGGCATAATCATCTCGGCAAGCGTCACGCGATAGTTTTCAAGGAAGACGACTTTTATCTTGCCCTTGACGTCGGGATCGTTGTTGACAAGATCGCCGAGCGCGCAAATAAAGCGGATGATTTGTTTTGCCATATAGTATGCGCTTGCGGCTTTTGCGCCGAAGATGAACGTGCGCGGTTGAACGTCGAGATTCGGATTTTCCTTTATGCGCAGATACAAATCGAGAATGTTGAGCGCGTTGAGCAACTGACGTTTGTATTCGTGAAGTCTCTTCACCTGCACGTCGAAGATGCTGTCCGGGTCAACCTGAACGTTGTTTTGAGCAAGAATGTATTTTGCAAGGTCTTCCTTGTTTGCGCGCTTGATTTGAGCAAGACGAGAAAGCACTTGCTTGTCTCCGATATAATTTTGAAGTTCTTGAAGCGAATCGGGGTCTTTGAGCCATTTGTCGCCGATAAGTTCGTTGATAAGGCCTGCAAGACGCGGATTTGCCTGAGCAACCCATCTTCTGTGCGTGATGCCGTTTGTGACGTTGGTGAATTTCTCGGGGTGCATACGATAGTAGTCCGCAAAAACGTCGTTTTTGAGAATATCGCTGTGAAGTGCACTGACGCCGTTTATCGTGTGAGAAGTGACAAGGCAAAGATTTGCCATTTTCACCTGCCCGTTTGAAAGCACGGCGTTGCGATTAACCACGTCCCAATTGTTGGGATAGAACGCCCAAAGCTCGTTGCAGAAGCGTTGATTGATTTCCTGCACGATTTGGAAAATTCTCGGAAGAAGGCTTTGGAACAGGTTTTGCGGCCATTTTTCGAGAGCTTCCGCCATGACGGTGTGGTTGGTGTAAGAAATACAATGGGTTGTAATGTCCCATGCTTGATCCCAGCCGTAGCCGTACTCGTCGAGAAGAAGTCTCATAAGTTCGGGTATGCAAAGAGTCGGGTGCGTGTCGTTGATGTGAATTGCAACGCAATCCGCAAGATTGTCAAGAGACGGATTTGTCTTCAAATGACGGCGCAAAATCGACTGAATGGAAGCCGAAACGAAGAAATATTGTTGTTTGAGACGCAAGGACTTGCCTTCGATGTGATCGTCGGCAGGATAAAGCACCTTGTTGATTGACTCCGCCATAGCCTTTGCTTCGCTTGCTTTGAGATACTCGCCGCGGCTGAACATGTTGATGTCAAAATCTTGCGGAGCTTGGGAGTGCCAAAGTCTTATACGGTTGACGGCGTCGGTGTCGTAGCCGGAGATGTTCATATCGTACGGGACTGCGTCCACAACGGTGCAATCGCGCTGCGTTACGGTGAGTTTTCCGTCGTTCCAGTTTTGGTCCACCACTCCGCCGAATTTGACTTGATACACTTCTTCAAGTCTCGGAGCAAGCCACACGTCGCCCATTTTGAGCCAGTCGTCAGGCTGTTCGAGTTGCCAACCGTCGACTATGCGTTGTTTGAAAATGCCGTAGTCGTATAAAATAGAAAATCCGCTCGCTGGGTAACCGCACGACGTGAGCGAATCCATATAAGCGGCGGCAAGTCTGCCAAGTCCGCCGTTGCCGAGACCTGCGTCCGGCTCGAAATTGTATATCTCGTCCATGCTTACGCCGAAACTTTCAACCGCCTTGGTCACCTGCTCGGTGATACCCATATTGAAAAGGTGGTTGCGCAAAGATCTTCCGAGCAAGAACTCCATGGACATATAGTACACTTGTTTTGCGTTTTGCTCGTGGCAAACCTTTTTGAAGTCGACGCGCTTGTTGGTGAGAAGGTCTCTTACGACCATGCAGGTTGCACGGTAAATCTGAGCCTTGCTCGCGTCTTCGGGTTTGACTCCGAAATAACTCGAAAGCACACCCGTGACGTAGGTCTTGAACTCTTGTTCTGTTACGTTAAATTTCATACATTATCCTTTCCTTCCGCTTTCCCCCGGACGAAAGAGACGTTGAGTTGGGTTTACAAGCCGAAATCGGCACGTATTTTATTATGCACAATCGGCGCGAGAATTGCAACCGATTGAGTGGCGTATATATAAAATATACGCCGTCGGTTTTACTATATCAGAGATTTTGATAAATATCGATATATTTCTTTGCGCTTACGTCCCAGCCGAAGTTGGAATTCATGCCGTTTTTGACGACCTTGTTCCAATGCTCTTTGTCGCTGAACTGTGCATATGCGCGCCAGATTGCGTCCAGCATATCGTATGCGTTGTAAGTCTTGAACGTGAAGCCTTTGCCTTCGCCCGTTTCGGGATTGAATGCGGGAACGGTGTCTTTGAGTCCGCCCGTTTCTCTCACGACGGGGACGGAACCGTATCTCATTGCAATAAGTTGCGAAAGTCCGCACGGCTCGAATTTGCTGGGCATAAGGAAGATGTCGCTTGCTCCGTACAGTTTGCTTGCAAGATCGCCCGAGAATGCGGTTATCGCCCTGAACTTGCTCGGATATCTGCCTTCAACCGCACGCACCATATTCTCGTACTTCCAATCGCCCGTTCCGAGAACGACGACCTGAATGTCCGCGCGCATAATATCGTCGATGACCGCTCCCACAAGGTCAAGTCCTTTCTGTTCGGTGAGTCTGGAAACCATCGCAACAAGCGGTCTATGCTCGTCATACGGCAAGTTGATCATCTCGCAAAGAGCTTTTTTGTTCTCCGATTTCTTCTTGGCATAATCTTTGACGGAATAGTTGACAAACAAACGCTTGTCGGTCTTTGGATTGTACACGGTCTGATCGATTCCGTTGACAACACCGTGAAGTTTGTATCTGCGGTTTGAAAGAATTCCTTCGAGTCCGTAGGAATAGAACGGGTCGAGAATCTCGTTTGCGTACGTTTCGCTGACAGTAGTGACAGCGTTTGCGCTCTCGATGCCACCCTTCATATAGTTGACGCAATCTCCGTTCATAACGAGCGGACGCGCCCAATCGGGAAGACCGAGAATGTCGCATATGAGACTGTCGCCGTATTTGCCCTGAAATTCGATATTGTGAATGGTGAACACCGTCTTGATGTTCTGGTACTCTTCGCTTGCACGATAAAACACGTCAAGGAAGACGGGACAAAGCGCGGTGTGCCAGTCGTTTGCGTGCAGAACGTCGGGGAAAAAGTCGATGATGGGAAGAACTTCGAGCACCGCTTTCGAGAAAAACGCGAAACGCTCGCCGTCGTCGAAATGTCCGTAAAGTCCTTTGCGCTTGAAGTAGTATTCGTTGTCGATAAAATAATACGTCACGCCGTCATACACCGCTTCGTACACCCCGCAATATTGTCTTCTCCAACTCAAATCCACGAACGTGGAAGAGAGAAAACGGAAAGTATCACTGAATTTTTCATCGATTTCTTCTTTGTAGAAAGGTATGATCACGCGACAATCGTGTCCGAGCGCATTGAACGCCTTGGGCAACGAGCCTGCCACGTCGCCGAGTCCGCCCGAGCGAACAAACGGCATCGCTTCTGATGCAACAAACAGTATTTTCATATCGTTCTCCTTGTGTGAAGGATTTTTTTGTGTTTATATCCATATTTCCAATGGATTAAATTGAAAATAGGGCAAGGTTGAGCTTTTTCGCTCTTATATTTGAGTGAGATATTGAGATGAAGAACAAGGAAGAAGTGTCTGGCAGACAAGCCTAACGTACAAAGCGTACGTGACTTGACTGCAAGATGCTTCTGACGCAGTTGTTCGCTCAATAGCACACTCTTGTATTTGAGTGGGATATTGAGATGAATAGCAAGGAAGGTGCGGCTTGAACCAAAACCCAACGTACTTAAACGTACGTGATTTTGGGGCAAGACGTGCCTGACGTGGCTAGTCGCTCAATAACACACTCAAATGACTTTGCCTTTGACGACAACCATAGGATAAGTCTCATACCCACTCAACGTTCTGTTGGGTTGAATGATAACGTCCTTGTCGGTGATGGTGTAGTCAAGGGACGCGTTGTCCATGACGATGGTGTCTTCCATGACGATGGAGTTGCGGATGACTGCGCCTTTGCCGACCTTGACGGAACGGAAGAGAATGGAGTTTTCAACGGTGCCGTCAATGACGCAGCCGTCGGCGATGATAGAATTTTTGACGTTTGCGCCTTCTTTATACCTTGCGGGGACGGAGTCCTTGACCTTGGTGAGAATCGTGGAGTGCTTGTAGAAGAGAGCGTCTCTCACTTCGGGTTTGAGCAAGTCCATACTCACTTTGAAATAGGTCGGGATACGGTCGATGACGGCAACGTATTCCTTCACTTCGTAGTTCATGATATAAAGGTCTTGCAAGTTGGCTTGAAGAATGTCCTTTTCAAAATCGTAACTGCCGTGAGCAAAAGCGTTGTCCACGAGAGAGATGAGAAGGTCTTTCTTGACGAAGTAGATGTTGAGATTGCAAAGTTGCTTGCCCGTATCGCTTGCAACGGCATAGCGCAAATCGGTGATACGATTGTTCTTGTCGGCGGTGACGACAAATTTTCTGGAATTGATTTCGTCGGGGCGATACGTAAGCACGGTTATATCCGCGTTTTTGTCGATATGGAACTGCTCCACTTCTTCAAAATCAATGTTGTAGGCGATATTCGTGTTGGATATGACGACATATTCTTCCTGATTGTTCATCAAATATCCGCGAAGATGATACAACGCTTCGATTTTGCCCTTGTACACTTCGTGTTCGTTGTTGAAGACGAAAGGCGGAAAAAGCGTAAGTCCGCTGTTTTTTCTGTTCAAGTCCCAATCTCTGCCCATGCGAAGATGGTCCATGAGCGAGTTGTAGTTGCTTCTTGTGACGATGCCTATCGTCGTGATGTTTGCATGAACGAGATTTGACAGTGTGAAGTCGATAAGGCGGTATCTGCCCGCAAAAGGAAGAGACGCCGTTGTGCGATGTATGGTCAGATCGTTGAGATGACTGTCGGGATCGGACGCAAAAAGTACGCTCATCGTTTTGTTTTTCATATTTTTCTCTCCTTTAACCTATCATTTCGTTTGCTCCGACGACGGAGTTTGCGGGAAGATTGTAGTTCGGCGCGATTACGCTTATCTTCCACTCGCCCGGATTGCAATGGGACAACGTTTCGCCCACTATGCAGTTTTTGCCGATGACGGCGTTCCAGCCGACGATTGAGAATCTTATGTCCGCACCGTCTTCAATGACTGCGCCCGGCATGATTATGGACGATTCGATATACGCGTCCTTGCCGATTTTGACAGAGTTTGAAACGATGCTGTTCTTCACCGTTCCGTTGATAACGGTACCTTCACTGACGAGACAGTTTACGACTTTGCCGGTCGGAGCAACATAGTGTGGCGGCTCGGCGTTATTTCTTGCATAAATCTTCCACTTGTCGTCGTCGAGATTGAGTTCGCTGCCGTTGAGAATGTCCATGTTCGCTTCCCAAAGAGAAGAAATCGTTCCGACGTCTTTCCAATATCCGTCAAATTGATACGCATACATTCTCTGTCCGTCCGCAAGCATCTTGGGAATGATATTTTTGCCGAAGTCGTTTTCGCTCGTCTTGTCGTTTTCGTCTTCGATAAGGTATTTGCGGAGTTTTTCCCACGTGAAGATGTATATGCCCATAGACGCTTTGGTGCTCTTGGGGTTTTTGGGTTTTTCTTCAAACTCTTCGATGGCTTTGCTGTTCTTTTTGAGATTGAGAATTCCGAATCTCGACGCCTCTTCGATGGGCACGTCACGCACTGCGATCGTGCAGTCCGCATTGTTGCGCTTATGCTCTTTGAGCATGTCGTGATAATCCATCTTGTAGATGTGGTCACCGCTCAGAATCACCACATAATCAGGGCTATAATTGTCGATAAAGTCTATGTTTTGATAAATGGCGTTTGCGGTGCCCTTATACCATTCACCCGATTTTGCGTCCATATAAGGAGGCAAAACGAAGATACCGCCGTTGAGTCTGTCCAAGTCCCACGGTTGTCCGTTGCCTATGTACTGATGCAACTCGAACGGGCGATATTGAGTGAGCACGCCTATCGTATCGATGCCGCTGTTGATGCTATTCGAAATCGGGAAATCGATAATGCGATATTTTGCGCCGAACGGAACTGCAGGCTTTGCGACTCTTGACGTAAGAACTCCGAGTCTCGTGCCTTGTCCGCCTGCAAGAAGCATCGCGATGCACTCTTTCTTTGAAATTTTGCTCATTATTTTTCCTCCTTATATTCGGGTTTCAAAAACATCACCGAGTTTTTGGGAATGTTGACTTTTATTGAATACGGATAGCCGTGAGACGGTTTTGCCGTCGCTCTGAAAGACGGACGACGTTCTTCTTCTCCGCCGTATTTCTTGAGCGCGGAATACAAATCCGCTCTGTACGTCACGCCTTCGGGAACGCCCATGACGTATTTGAGCCTTTCGACGGGCGAGAAATTGATGACGCATATCACGTATTCTCCGTCCGCCGCCTTGCGAATGAAAGACAAGACATTTTGCTTGTTGTCGTCCACCACTATCCACTTGAATCCGTCATAGGTGCAATCGAGTTGCCACATGGCTTTGTTTTCAAGATAGAAGGCGTTCAGGTCTTTCATAAACTTTTGGAAAGTGCGGTGGCGCGGATAATCGAGCAAGAACCAATCGAGCTGTTGAGCATAGTTCCATTCTATAAACTGCGCAAACTCGTTGCCCATAAAGTTGAGTTTCTTGCCCGGGTGCCCCATCATAAAGCCGTAGAACGCTTTGAGACCTTCAAATTTCTCGTCGTAGTCGCCGGGGACTTTGTTTATCATGCTGCACTTGCCGTGCACCACTTCGTCGTGCGAAATAGGCAAAATGTAGTTTTCGCTGTACGCATAGGTGATTGCAAAGGTGAGATTGTTGTGATTGTCCTTTCTGAAGAACGGATCAAGAGACAAATAATGCAGACTGTCGTTCATCCAGCCCATATTCCACTTGAAATTGAACCCTAGACCGCCGTCGTATGCGGGCTTGGTTATCATCGGATATGCCGTCGACTCTTCCGCAATGGTGAGTGCGCCGTGATACTTTGAAAGGATCGCGGTGTTCATTTGTTTAAGGAAATCTTTGGCTTCGAGATTGTAGTTGCCGCCGTATTGGTTGGGCGCCCACTCTCCGTCCTTTCTGCCGTAGTCGAGATAAAGCATGCTCGCCACCGCGTCGCAACGGATACCGTCAATGTGGTAGGTGTCAAACCAGAACATCGCCGCGGATATAAGGAAAGACTTCACTTCGTTCTTGCCGAAGTCGTACACCATAGTGCCCCACTCTTTGTGCTCCCCCTTGCGCGGGTCGGCGTATTCATAAAGCGGCGTGCCGTCAAAAAGGCGCAGACCTTGCTCGTCTCGCGGGAAATGCGCAAGCACCCAGTCGAGAATTATGCCTATGCCTGCTCTGTGGCAACGGTCGATAAATTCCATAAGGTCTTTCGGCGTGCCGTAACGAGACGTCGGAGCAAACATGCCGGTGGTCTGATATCCCCAACTTCCGTCAAACGGATATTCTGTGAGCGGCATGATTTCGATGTGCGTGTAACCCATTTTCTTGACGTACGGAATGAGTTCGTCCGCCATTGCCGCATAGTTGATATAGTTGCCGTCGGCATACTTTTTCCACGAGCCGAAATGAATCTCGTATATGTTTATCGGACTTCCGTAAGGATTGAAGTTTTCTCTGTCTCTCATCCACTTCTTGTCTTTCCAACGGTATCCCGAAAGGTCGTAAAGTTTTGACGCGTTTGCAGGTGCGGTTTCAAAATGCAATCCGTAAGGGTCGCACTTGAAAACGATTGCGTCGTCTTGTCCCGTTATTGCATACTTATATGCCTGATATTGCTCTGCGCCTGCGATAAACGTTGCCCAAACTCCGTCGTCTTGTCTTGTCATGACGTTTGCGTTTGCGTCCCAGTCGTTGAAATCGCCGACAACGGATACGCTCTTTGCGTTGGGAGCCCACACCGAAAACTCCCATCCGTCAACGCCGTTTTCGACACCGGGAACGGGGGAGAACATTTTTTGCGCCTGATAATTCGTCCCTTCGTGGAACAAATAACTTGCGTAACTGTCTTTGTTTTTTGCCATACTTTCTCCTAAAAACCGATTCCGAAAAGTTGAAAACGCTTTTTGACGTGAGTGAAACGGCGTTGCATTATTTATGAATCGACTTTTACAATACTTTATTTCATTGTAACAAAAAACGCGCGCGCATACAATAGGAATTTTGAAATTTTTTGCAAAAATGCAAAATTTGCATTATCATTTTTCGGTGTTTTGTTGAAATTGCAACTTTATTTGTTGTTTTTGCAAGTTTTTGCAACAGCCAAACTCGCTTAAATCCGCCACGAACAAGTTTTCGTTTCGGACGCAAATAAAAAACTTTGTCATTGCGAGCGCAAGCGTGGCAATCTCGCGGGAGCGGAATGATGTAAAATTACGTATATATAGTGACATTTCGTTTCCACGAGATTCTTCGACTACGCTCAGAATGACAAGGAATAATGAAAATATCTCCGCTTTGCATTGATAGAATAATACATAAAAACTTGTATATCGCCAAATATTTCCAATCGGGCGTGGGTGTCCACCCAATCTGTCATGTTGTCAATGCAAAGCGGAGCAACTTGCTTGCAAGGGTTGCGTAGCGTATGTATTCACGTAGCAACGCCTTTGAAAAAGGCAAAACCGCAGGTTTCTATGCGCAAGCATAGCAGTTGCGAGTAGCCTGTCGAAACATCTAGCCGCTAGGCGCATAAATGTTTGCGTCCAATACAGAGAGCGTGCATAAGTGTCCCTTGAATGAGCAAAGTGCGTATATAAGTTTTTTGTTTTGTTCACGGCTCTACAAAGAGTGAACGTTTGAAACCCTAAATAGAATTGCCCCATCTTTCCGGTCCGCGCCGGTATTTCTTCCACCACTCGTATAGAGTGCTTTCTCTACTTAATTATCCGTCGCTCGCGTGGAAGACAGTCGGCACTCGCATAGATAAATATCGTCCCCTTATTATGCCACCACGCTTTGTGCGCCAGCTTCGCAACAACACGGCGCAGTCGCTCGTACTACACACACAAGGGCTCCCGCACGTCAAAAACAAGCGAACTTGTGCGTGAGTAAAAAAGATGAAAGCGCAGTTTTTGGCGTGTGGGAAAAGGAACACAAAGACCAGAAGGCAAACGATTGCAACGGGTTGTAATCGTTGCAAAATTGGCTTGTGTGTGACGTAAGCTCGGCGCTTATCTAGGCGTTCGCCTTGCGAACGCTCACTCCGAATATGCAAAGTCCGTTAATAAGAACGCTCCGAATAGGCTTTCGTTTCGGGCGCAAATAAAAAACTATGTCATCCTGAGAGTATCGAAGGATCTCGTGGAAACGAAACGACAAACTTTTTCTGCGCCCGTGCCGCAATTATTCATTATTAATTATTCATTCAAAATGCCTACTACCGCACTGCCGCTTCCCGTCATTACGACTTTGTCGAAACCTTTCGCTTTCAAATCATCATAGGCAATTCGTATTTTCGGATTTATCTTGCAGGACGCTTCAAACAAGTCGTTTCTCAAAACGGTCAACGCTTCTTTCACCGTTTGCGGAACAATCGTTTCCGTTTGCGACTCTCCGCGTTCTTTTTGCAATTCGTCGTAAAGTTTATAGCACGCGCCGCTATCCGCGCCGCCGTCCGCTACGACGATTTCAAAATCGAGATTTTTGTCGTTTTCAAGCGGCGTCACAATTTCCCCTACTCCCTGCACTCTGCAAGTTCCGCCATTCAGCATACAAGGCACGTCACTGCCGAGAGACAAAAGAAAACCGTCATCTAACGATACGGATTTGCCGAGTGCGAGCGCATATTCTCTCATGGTTTTTATCGCGCCGACTATGCACGCCGTCGAACCGCCGAGTCCTGCGCCCAGCGGAATATTCTTTTCTATCTCGACTATGCCGCAAACGCCGAATTTGTCGGCAACGGCTTGGATTTTGCTTTTTACGAAATTCTCGAAACGTTCGGGACAAAACGACGGAAAACTTGCCTTGCAATTTATCTCTATTCCGCCTTTTTCGGCCGGAAAGAACTTCACGACGTCAACGAACTTATAGCACGGACAAACGATCATATCGAGCGTATGCAAACCGTCTCTGCGCCCCGTAACCGCGAGTGAGAGATTGATTTTTGCAGGTATTTCCGCTTGATAGATTGCACCTTTTGTCATAATTGAGATTGTCCTTGTTCGCCGCATTCTTTCGCTTCTCTTTGCTTCGACAACGGCAAACGGATGTCAAATTCCGTATTGTATCCGTTTTTCGGCTCTTTTGCAAGCGAAATTTCTCCGCCGTGCATATTTACGATTCTCTTGCACACCGCAAGTCCAAGCCCCGAGCCTTGCTTGTTGCGGGACTTCTCCCCCACGACGAACGCTTCGAAAACGTCGTCGTCCGTTATACCCGGTCCGTTGTCCATAACTCTCACGAGTGCAAAATCGCCGTCCTTTTCCGCTTCCACGAAAAGCGTCGTCCCTTTGGGCGTATATTTGAAGAAATTGCCCGTGAGATTTTCAAACACTCTCAACAGATTCTGTTCGTCAACGTCGCAAATCAGTTGTTCTTCGGTTATCTCCGTATCGAGATTATAGCCGCGCAAATCGAATTCGTCGTATATATTCGCAAGGAACGTACGCACGATTTCCGCCACGTCGAGCGGTTTCTTTTCGAGTGCGAAATCCGGGTGTTCCAGTTTGTTGTATTCGTAGAACTGATTGATAAGGTCGCTCATTTGCGACGATTTTGCAAGTATAATCTGCAAATATTTCTGCTTGTCCTGCTCGCTCACGAGTCCGTCGGTTATCGCCTTTGCAAAGCCTTGAATTATAGTTATAGGCGTTTTCAAATCGTGCGAAAGACCTGCAAGCATTCGCTGTTTGTCTTGTTCGAGCGCAACTCTTTGTTTTTCGCTTGCGCCGAGCAAGTCAACCATTTCGTTGAATGCGTCGCAAAGCTGTTCGAACTCCTTTGATCCTTTATAGTCCACGTGCGTGTGGTAGTTGTTGCCGGCAAGAGACGACATTGCACCCGTCATGGCAACTAGCGGTTTTTGAACGTGCTTATTGAGATATTTGATGTAAAGGAACATCACAAGTGCAAACAGCGCGACGATTGCAAGCACCACGATGATGACAAACACGTATGTTCCCACCGTGCCGCGCTCGTTTGCGTTGAGAAAAACCGCATAATACGAATTGCCGTCCTGCGCCGTGAACGTGATTTTGTTGAGCGTCTCCCCGTCGTGCGTCGCGTCATATGTGAGCAAGGCAAATTCCAGCTCGTTGTACTTGTCCTTGTTGGTGGGGATTGTGTGTTCGATGACGTTGTGGTTGTAGTCAAGAAGCATAAATTGCTCTTGCTTTGCGCCGCTGTCGTCAACGAAAGTCCTTGTGATAAGGCAATAGTATTTGTCGTCCACCATTTTGAATTCGTGAACGGTGAGCGTGTTGTTTCTGTCAAATTTCTGAATTGCGTCCAACTCTCCCGCACTGTATTTATTCTTGTTTGAGCGAGTGGAATACACGATATTGCCTTTCGTATCCACAATATCGAGCCAACCGTTTTTGCCGAACAATCTCGTTGAAGGAACGGACGAATATTTCCCTTGCGCGAGTTCTCCCGTATAATCGACGATCGTCTTTTCTCCGATTGTCTTCGTCGCGTCGTTGACAGCCCAACTGACTATAGAAAAAATCGCAACGACGCCGAGAATTATAATAAGCGAAAAAGACACGAAACTGCGAACGAGAAGAGAAACGAAACTTCCCTTCTCGAGTTTTGCGTTTTTGCGTGCTCGTTTTTCTTTTTTTCGTGTTTTATATGCGACTTTATCCGCATCGGAAAACTGCCCGCATTTCTGCGTGCAATTTTCGCAATCGGCACTTTGTGTGTCGTTTTTGACGTCATAAACGTCTTGTTGTGTGGTTTTATTGTCTTTCAATCTTATATCCGAGACCACGCACGGTCTTTATGTATCTGGGGTTTTTCGGATCTTGCTCTATCTTGTCTCTGAGATTGGATATATGCACCATCATGGTGTTGTCGTCGGTTGCATAATAGTCGCCGTTGACTTCTTCGTATATCTGCATTTTCGTGAAAACGCGCCCCGGAGATTTCATAAGAAGCGCAAGTATTTTATATTCCGTTGCGGTGAGATTCACCGGCTCGCCGTTTTTTTCGAGCGTGAGCGTTTCGGTGTCAAGCGTAAGTTCACCTATGGTTATCTTGCTGTCCGTCTTTTCCTGAACGTTGCCGAGTTTGTAGAATCTGCGAAGATGAGCATTGATGCGCGCGATAAGTTCGAGCGGATTGAACGGTTTGACCATATAATCGTCCGCGCCGAGATTGAGCCCCAAAATCTTGTCGCTGTCAAGTTGCGCCGCCGACAAAATGATGATGGGGATATTGCTCTTGTTTCTTATATACTTCGTCAATTCGTAGCCGTTCATTCTGGGCATCATTATATCGACGATCGCAAGGTTGATTTTCTCTTTGTCGAAAATCTCGCACGCTTCCACGCCGTCCTTTGCCCATTTGACGTCAAACCCTTCGTTTTCAAGATAAAGTTTCAAGAGTTTTACAATATCTTCATCGTCTTCTGCAATCAATACGTTGAAATTCATCGTCCACCTCATATATAATTATAGGTATATTATAACATACTACATCAACAATTCAATATAAATAAAAAATTAAGAAAACATAAATATATGCAAAAGCAATCTCGGCTGAGATTGCTTTTGATCATATTTTATGCGATTTTTGCATTTTTCGCTCTGCAAAGAACGTTGCTTCTCTCAATAAAGTTTCGCACCGGCAGGAATGTGCGGATCGACCATAAGGAGATTGAGCCCTTCGTGTCCGTCTTCTTCGTGCACTGCGGAGATAAGCATACCTTCGGAGTCGATGCCCATCATCTTTCTCGGCGGCAAGTTGACGATTGCGATGCAAGTCTTGCCGACAAGCTCTTCCGGCTCGTAATACTCGTGTATGCCGCTCAAAATCACGCGATCCTTGCGCTCGCCGTCGTCAAGGGTGAATTTGAGCAGTTTTTTGGACTTGGCAACCGCTTCGCATGCAAGCACTTTCACCGCGCGGAAATCGGACTTGGCAAACATCTCGAAATCCACCGTATCTTTGAAGATAGGCTCGATTTTGACGTTGGAGAAATCTATCTGTTCGATCTCTTTCTTTTCTTCGACCGCTTGGGGTTTTGTTTCCGCTTTCTTCTTTGCCTCGCCGATTGGTTTCATCGTGGGGAACAGAAGCACGTCTCTTATGGATGCGCTGTCCGTCAAGAACATGACCATACGGTCGATGCCGATGCCGAGACCGCCCGTGGGGGGCATGCCGTATTCGAGAGCGTTGCAGAAGTCTTCGTCATAGGGTTGCGCCTCGTCGTCGCCTTTGGCTTTTGCGAGCATCTGCTGTTCGAAGCGCGAGCGTTGGTCTATCGGGTCATTGAGTTCGCTAAAAGCGTTGCCGCCTTCGCTTGCGCAGATGAAGAATTCAAATCTTTCAGTAAGACGCGGGTCGGACGGTTTCTTCTTTGCGAGCGGACTGACTTCGACGGGATAGTCTGTGATGAAAACGGGTCCCGTGAGTTTTTCTTCGACGAATGCGTCGAAAATGTTGTAGAGCGCGTGTCCCCAAGACGTATCGGGAGACATTTCGAGCCCCATTTCGTTGCCTTTTGCAATGAGAGTTTCAAGCGGTTCGTTGTCAAAGTCAAGACCGGTGTACTTCTTCACCGCTTGCACCATTGTGAGTCGCTCCCACGGAGTTTTGAGAGAAAGCGGAGTTCCCTGATAGGTGATGTCGAGACCGCCGCACACTCTTTCCGCCGCCGTCGTGTAGAGTTCTTCGGTGATATTCATCATCTCGTTGTAGTCTACGTACGCCTGATAAAGTTCAATCGTGGTGAACTCGGGATTGTGCTTGGTATCCATACCTTCGTTGCGGAATTGACGACCGATTTCGTACACTTTCTCGAATCCGCCGACAATGCAACGTTTAAGGTGCAACTCGGTTGCTATACGCATGTACATATCGATGTCAAGCGTATTGTGGTGAGTGATGAACGGACGCGCGTTTGCGCCACCGGCAAGCGTGTTTAGAACGGGTGTTTCCACTTCGATGAAGCCTTTTTTGTCGAGCACTTCGCGGATTGTGGAGATGATTTTGCTGCGCTTGATAAACACGTCTTTGACTTCGGGATTTGCGATAAGGTCAACGTAACGTTGGCGGAAGCGCAATTCGGGGTCTTTTAGACCGTGAAATTTTTCGGGAAGGGGCAAAAGCGATTTCGTGAGCAAAGTCACTTTCTTGACGTGAACGGAGATTTCTCCCGTTTTGGTCTTGAACACAAAACCTTCGATGCCGACTATATCGCCGACGTCGAGTTTTTTGAACGCCTGATATTCGTCAACGCCCATATCGTCGCGGCTGAAATAGCCTTGCATTCTGCCGTCGCTGTCCATGATATGGCCGAAACTTGCCTTGCCCATAATGCGTTTGGACATAAGTCTGCCCGCAATAGACACGATTTGACCTTCAAACTTGTCGTAGTTTGCAAGAATTTCGCCGGCAGTGGCGGTGCGGTTGTATGACGTGATTTCAAAAGGATTTTCGCCTTTTGCCACGAGTTCGTTCAATTTTTCGATTCTGACTTTGCGCACTTCGTTGACGTCGACTTCCTGTTCGACGGGCGCTTGATTGCGTGTTTCTTCACTCATTTGCTTTTCTCTCTATAAAAAGACGTGCGCTTGCCGAAAAATACGACAAGCGTAGACGCGCTGTTTTGCGCGGATTGTTATTGTGCCAAATTATTTGATATTGACGATTTTGTACTCTTCGAGTCCGCCTTGCGGTGTCGTGAATCTGACGACTTCGCCGCTCTTCTTGCCAACGAGAGCCTTGCCGAGCGGAGATTCGTTGGAAAGTTTGCCTTTTGCAAAGTCCGCTTCCGTTTCGCCGACGAGTTGGAACGTCATTTCTCTGTCTTCGCCTTCTTCGAGTTCGCCGAGATATTCAACCGTAATGGTGTTGCCGATGGACACTTTGTGCGTGCCGCTCTTTTCGATGATAACCGCGTTTTTGATACGTTCTTCGAGTTCTTTGATTTCGGCTGCGACTTGGCTTTCTTCTTGTTTTGCCGCATCGTATTCGGCGTTTTCGGACAAGTCACCGAGTTCTCTTGCGTGTTGCAATTTCTTTGCAACGTCACCGCGCAAATACACGATGAGATAGTCGAGACGTTGTTTAAGTTCTTCAAGACCTTCTTGGGTAAGATAGACTTCTTTCATTTATACTCCTTATGCGCAAAACGCGCACTTTTTATCTTTATTCTTCGATTTCTTTGACTTCTTCTTGCTCGTTGAGCACTTCTTCCGCCTTGTCGTCGCAAGTTTCCGCTTCAACCGCTTCCGCTTCTTTTTCTTCAATCGCTTCTTCGCCGATTTCTTCCGCTTCGACCGTTTCGGGACTTTCTTCGACAACACCTTCTTCGGTCTGCACGTTTTCTTCTGCCACGGCTTCTTCGGTCACGGACTCGGTTTTTGCTTCTTTTGCATCCGCCGCCGCTTGCTCCGCTTTGAGTTCTTCAAGTTTCTTTTCAACCTTCTCGTTGACGTCTGCCTGATCCGCTTTGAAATGCGGGGTGAGTGCCATGACCTTCACTTCGATCGAACTGAACTTAAATCCGAATTCTCCAAGGAACGTTTCTTCAAGAAGAGTGCGCACGTAAGTTTCCGCTTCTACGACGTCTTTGTCCACGACTTTGACGTTGAGTTTGAGTCTCACGCCGTATTCGTCGCTGACGAGACCGACTTTCTGACATTTCACGCCTTCAACTTGTTTGCAAGTGTTCTTGACAAGTTTCGTGATGACGTTGGACGACACTTTGACGCTGCCGCCCTTCTCTTGACGAAGAGTGATTTCTTTCACGACGTCGCTGTTGACAAAGATAAGCACGAGCGATATGACCGCAAGCCCGACGTACAACGCCGCAAGCGTAAGCACGAGTCCCCTGACGAGTTTGCTTTCAAACTCTTGGGTTTCGATTCCGCCAAATGCCGTGACCAACAAAACCATTATGAGAATGATTGCCACGACGATGGAACAAGATGCAAAGATTTTTTCAAGATTCTTTTTCATAAAATCACCTTTCTTGCAACGATTGTAGATTCCGTTGCCGTTTATATAATATAAACTATGTTTTATAAATAGTCAACCGCGCGCAAAAAAATTGCTTATCTATTATCCGCATTTTCTGCAAAAATATTTGCAAAAGAAAAGAAAAAGCGTTGTTTGCGCTTTTGCACAAACAACGCTTTCGTTGTCATATAACTTCTTCTTTTTTCAACACCTTGCTCAAATCGGCAATTATATTTCCGTTTTCGTCACACGCCACCATCAAATAGTATTTTCCGTTCTTCTTCACAAATACGATGTCTTGCGTGATTTCAAACTCGTAATCACCGCTTGTCGAACTCTCTTTTTCGTTCATCAAAGCCAATGCGTTTGGAGTGAGCAACGAAGTCGGATTCGGTATCGCTATGATGTCGGTTATTGCGCCGCAAAATATACATATATGATGCTTGACAATACCCGTGTTCGGAACTTTCACCGGCGACCACGTATGTGCTTCGAACGTTGAATAATCACAATAGTTACAATTGACGTAGTGCCCTGTTCTAATTGTTTTGCTTGTATAAGCGCATGTAACCTTATTGTGTGAATGCGCTTCAAGTGCCTTTTGGGCATTCAATCTTCCGCCTGAAACACAAAGATTTGACAATGCAGGAATAGGGTCCACGTTTTGCATTATTCTGTTTTTCACTTGCGTGGCAGTCAGATTCGGTTCAACAGACCATATAAGCGCAGCAACACCCGTAACAAACGGTGCCGACATAGACGTACCGGTGTCATATTTATAAGCCTGTGTTGAATTTTTGCTCGTAGTATATATGTTCACACCAGGTGCAAACAGATCCACGATTGTGCTACTATAGTTTGACGCTTCTAGTTGATTGCTAACCCATCTTTCGTCATTTCTATTGCTTGCGCCGACAACAATTATGTTATCCAAATGGAAACTCTGCGGATATAGTTTTATACCATTGCTGTTGCCTTCGTCCACAATTTCAAAATTATGATTACCCGCGGCAACGACTATAAGACCGTTGTATGATGCAATAGCATTTTTCAATGCAATCGCATTCGTGTCATGATCGTTTCTACCCGAATAGAATCCGCCGCTAAAATTAAGCAGCTTAATATCGTTTGCCTTTGCATATTCAATGGCAGCTATAACCAAATGCATGTCTTCATCCGACGCTCCAATACATGCCTTCAATGACGCTATTTTGATATTCCAACAAACTCCGCTTATGCCTTTTCCGTTGTTGCCGACAGCGCCGATTATCCCTGCCGTTTCTGTACCGTGATCTATACTATCCGTGTATGGATCAGTTCCGCACGACAAGCTCGACATATTTCCTATCAAATCTTCATGTGTTTGATTTATTCCCGAATCGATATTGCCCACCGTAAGCGTTGAATTGCCTTTTCCAATATCCCATGCGTCATAAGCTTTTATCTTTTCAAGCCCCCATTGTTTTGATGTATAGGGATCGTTGCTAGTTGTCGCAAACCACTCGCCACCACCTTTTCCATCCGTTCCCGCTAAAAGAACGTAGTACTTTTGATTCAACTCGTTTATATATCTCAATGCGTTGTCTTTCCCGGGATTTGTCAAATACAGTTTTAACATGCGGGTATACCCCTTTGGATCTACGGTCTCAATATTATCAATACTAAATGGAATCGAGTTTTCAATTTGTTTTCGGATACGAACCAGCCACCCAAATGGATCGGGTTCTTCTATTCTACAAAAATCTTCATTCGTGCCGAAATCTTCGATTTTGTAATCATAAAACAAATTGTTCATCGATTCGCTGTTTGTCAAAACAACAGGCACATATTCTCCCGGAAAGTCATTTTTGCTGTAGTCATAGTTTTGACTCACGTCATAATAGTTGTTTGGATCCGGTTGCGCCCAAGGCTTTCTTAAAACCTGCTGACTAGAACCATTGTCATTTTGATTTCCTTTGTCATTGCATGCGACAAAAAACATGCACACAAAAACAAGAATCAAAATCGTGATTATCACTTTTCTTGTCGATTTCATAATTTTATCTCCTTTTCCGTTTTATCATAACGCTTGAAGATCCCGTCGTAGTATCCCAAGCATCAAACAACTCAATTTTTTCAAACACGCTTTGTTGGTGGTCTATCAGTTCATCGTTTGCCGTAGCACACCATCCTGCAGGATGATGATTCACATCTGCTTCTGCATAAAGAACGCCTTTATCGGCACTAAGCTCATCTATATAATCTAGCACGTTTTCTCTGCTTGGATTTTTTAGAGTAAGCCATAAGCTCCTTGTATATTTTTTTGTTTGAGTTCCAAAGTCATTTTTTGTTACCCTATTTCTTATGCCTTGCAACTCAGCAGGGTATGTTTCATAAACACGTTCAAACTTTTCTACATCGAAATCTTCAATTTTGTAGTCATAAAACAAATTGTTCAAGCTCTCCGAATTTGTAAAAGTAATACTCACCCTTCCAAAGAAAAATTCGAGTGTTGTCGTCCTAAAATCTATAACATCCGTCGCAATATCGTATGGATTGTTCGGATCGGGATCAGCCGTCGGTTTTCTTAAAACCTGCTGACTAGAATCATTGTCTTTGGGTTTTCCGTTGTCATTATCATTTGGATTTCCTTTGTCATTGCACGCAACAAAAAACATGCACGCAAAAACAAGAATCAAAATCGCGATTATCACTTTTCTTGTCGATTTCATAATTTTATCTCCTTTTTCGTTTTATCATAACGTTTGAAGATCCCGTCGTCGTATCCCAAGCATCAAACAACTCAATTTTTTCAAACACGCTTTGTTGGTGGCCTATCAGTTCATCGTTTGCCATAGCAAACCATCCTGCAGGATTGTTGACTTCAGGAGACGCATAGCGCACTCCTTTATCCTTACGAAACTCATCTATGTAGTCTAACACATTTTCTTTGTCTGGATTTTTTAACGTAAGCCATAAACTTCTAGTATATTGACTTGTTTGAACACCAAAAGCATTTAATTTTACTCTCTTCCTTATTTCCGCCAAGTCTTCGGGATATCTCTCACAAACACTATCAAACTTTTCCACATCAAAATCTTCAAGTTTGTAGTCATAAAACAAATTGTTCAAACTCTCCGAATTTGTAAATGTGATACTTATTTTTTCAAATTCAAATTTGATAGTTGTCGTCCTATAATCTGTAACATCCGTCGCAATATCGTATGGATTGTTCGGATCGGGATCAGCCGTCGGTTTTCTTAAAACCTGCTGACTAGAATCATTGTCTTTGGGTTTTCCGTTGTCATTATCATTTGGATTTCCTTTGTCATTGCACGCGACAAAAAACATACACGCAAAAACAAGAATCAAAATCGTGATTATCACTTTTCTTGTCGATTTCATGGGCTTCATAATTTTGTTTCCTTTTCCCTATTTATAATAATAACAATTTTTACGTATCGATTTTCCTAACTTTTATGAAAAAAATTTTCGCATAACGGTTTTTCAACTCGATACACTCACGAAATATAACGTACAAGTCAAAAACAAAGGAAGCATTTTTGTGAGTACATAAATAATACAATTGAAAAAGCCGTTTTATTGGTTTTGCAAAACAAAATCTAAAACGGCTTGTTTTCACTCGATAGGAATGAGAATTTCTCGGTGTTTGACAAAGGTGGACAGGTGTGTGACGCCGATCTCTTTGAGCATTGTCATGGCTTCGTCAAAGTTTTTGCAAATGTCGCCGCGATGTGCGTCCGAGCCGTAACTTATTTTTCTTCCACCCAACTCGTAATATCTTTCGACAATGTCTCTTTGCGGTGCCATCTCGTGATGGAAGTTGATTTCCATTGCCTTACCGCGTTCGATGATACCCTTCAAAACGGCATCTATTTCATCGGGAAAATCTTTGTATCTCAAAAATTTGTCCCTGTACGGCGCGCCGTGCGCGATATATCCGATGTGCGCCACGATGTCGTATTGATAGGGTGCGTCAAGGCTTTCGAGAATGGTTTCAAGATACCTTTTGTAGACGTGTTTTTTGCTCTTGAACAAAAACGCCATCTTGAAATACACGTCGTAGCCGTCCACGCAATGCACGGAATTTATCACAACGTCAAACGGATATTTGGCAATGGTTTCAATATACTTTTGTTTTGCCTTTTCGCTCTTGTCATAACTTGCTTCAATGCCAAAACAAAGGTTTAACGTGTTGTTTTTGTCATCTTCAAGTGCCTTTTTTGCGATTTGCCACTCTTTGTAATAAGCGTCGAGATCGAGCGGCGGCCAGCTTATCGGCGCGCGATTTTTGCCGTACTCGAAGTCATAGTCAAGGTGGTCTGTGGTGGCAAGATAGCAAAGACCTTGCGCTTTGGCAAGGTCTACGATGCTTTGAACGGGCAATTTGCCGTCGTGTGAATTTTTGGTGTGAACGTGAGTGTCGCACTTCATATTCGCTTCTCCGATTTTGCGGTTTTTAGTATTCGAGCACCGCTTTGATACGTCTGACGCCCGCCGAAGATGATTGCTCTTTGACGATGCGGAAGTGTCCGAGTTCGCCCGTGCGTTTTGCGTGCGGTCCGCCGCATATCTCCTTGGAAATGCCGATGGTGTACACCTTCACCAAATCGCCGTAGCGGTTGTCAAACACGCCGATTGCGCCCGCTTTCTTTGCGTCTTCAACGCTCATTTCTTCAAGTTTGACTTCGCTGTCTTTTGCGATCTCGTCATTGACGATTTTCTCGACTTCGGCGATTTCGTCTTGCGTGAGCGGACGGGGGAAGTTGAAGTCGAAACGAAGTCTTTCGGACGTGATGTTGCTGCCGCGTTGTTGGATGCTGTCGTCGTGAAGCACGATTTTGAGTGCGGCGTTGAGAAGGTGTGTTGCACTGTGCAACCTTGACGTTAGCTCGCCGCCGTCTGCAAGACCGCCTTTGAATTTTTGCTCGGCACCCGCTTTTGAAAGTGCCTGATGGTCCGCAAACGCTTTGTCGTAACCTTCCCTGTCAAGCGTGAAGTCTTTCTCTTTTGCAAGCTCCGCCGTCATCTCGATGGGGAAACCGAACGTGTCGTAAAGTCTGAATGCGGTCTTCCCCGGGAACACCGTCATACCTTGCGGCAAGTGTGCCACGATTTTGTCAAACTCTTTCAAGCCTTGCTCGATTGTCTTTGCAAACTTGTCTTTTTCCGCTTCGAGTTCGCTGATGATTCTCGGCTCGTTTTCTTTGATATACGGATACGCTTCTTCGTATTTTGCAACGTAAAGTTTTGCAAGTTCCACAAGTGCGGAATCGTCCACTCCGAGAGTTCTGCAATATCTCATTGCTCTGCGGATAAGACGGCGCAACACGTATCCTTGGTCAACGTTGGACGGAGAAATTCCTTTCACGTCGCCGAGAAGGAAGGTTGCCGTTCTCGTATGGTCGGCGATTATGCGCATTGCAACGGTCATCGTCTCGTCTTCGCCGTACTTCTTGCCCGAAAGCTCTTCAAGCTTTGCGATTGCAAAACTGAAAAGGTCGGTTTCGTACACCGATTTGTAGCCGTTGAGAATGCAAAGCATTCTTTCAAGCCCCATACCTTCGTCAACGTTCTTCTGTTTGAGCGGAGAGAACGTGCCGTCGGCATTCTTGAAGTATTGCATAAACACGTCGTTGCCTATCTCCACGTACTTGCCGCAATCGCATGCGGGCGAGCAATCGGGAGAGCACTTGGGCTTGCCGGTGTCGATAAACATTTCGGTATCGGGGCCGCACGGACCGGTGATACCTGCAGGTCCCCACCAATTGTGCTTTTTGTTGCAGAAGAAGATGTGATCTTCGGGAATGCCTTGCGCCTTCCAATAGGACGCGCTCTCTTCGTCTCTCGGGCAATCTTCGTCGCCTGCAAAGACGGTTACGGCAAATTTGTCCTTGTCAAATTCAAGCTGATTGAGAAGGAAGTCGTGAGAACACTCGATTGCGTACTCTTTGAAGTAGTCGCCGAGAGACCATCTGCCGAGCATCTCAAAGAACGTGCAGTGAGTTGCGTCGCCCACTTCGTCGATGTCGCCCGTACGAACGCAGATTTGAACGTCAGTGAGACGATTGCCTGCCGGGTGCTTTTCGCCGAGAAGATAAGGAACGAGCGGATGCATTCCCGCCGTTGTGAAAAGCACGGTGGGATCGTTTTCGGGGATAAGGGACGCAGAGCCGATGACTGCGTGTCCTTTTGACTTGTAATAGTCGAGATAGAGTTTGCGAAGTTCGTTAGAATTTAGTTGTTTCATAGTACTCCGAGATATTTTTGTTTTGTATATTTGTTGTTTTATAGTGTAGTTATATCAATGCCGTTTTCGCGAAGCGTCGAGAAAAACGCGTCGGGAAGAGCGGTTTCCTTTATGGCACGCGTGAAGCAAAGCACTGCTTTGCCGTTGGTCGTTATCGCGCCGAGATTTTGCGTGTTGTTCTTTGATACGTTCATAAACAACTCGTATTTGTCAACCCCCATGCTGTCGGGAGATTTCACGTTGCCGAGATTGCTGAATATTATCGTCTGACGAGACCGCATAAACAATCTGCCGAATCTTATCAAAGCAGTTTTCAAAAACAACGGAACGATTTTCAGCACCCAGTTTTTCTGCGCGCGCACCGTCGTGGAGATAAATGCGTCGAGTTTGTCCTTTGCGGTGTCGATTTTTATCTGTCTTTGCGCTTCGAGCGCACAATCTTTGACGCTCTTGCACGACGACGGGAAAATTATCACTCGTATGAACGTGACGAAGTTTCGCATGGTTTTGGACGGATAAATCGAGCGAAGATTGACGGGCACCATAATGGCAACCGGCTTTTTGTTGCGATAAGTTTTTTCAATCGAATATGCAAGCACGCCGGTTATATACGCCGTGTACGACACGCCGAGTTCTTTCGCCTTTGCTATAATCTCGCTCGCTTGTGCCTGCCCCGCACTCTTTTGATACGCGCCCTTGTTGAGCGTGCCTTCTATTCTGTGCGGCACTTTGCCTGCCAACGCTTTGAGATTCATCTGTCCGAAAGAAATAGGCTTGTAGTTTTTCTCGAAACTGTCTTCGAGTTCTTCTTCACAGCCTATACTCTGCCAGTCTATAACCCCGTCGTCAACGACGTCGAAGCCGAGAAGTTCTCTGTATCTTTTGACGATGCTCTTCAAAAATGCGAGCGCACCGTTGCCGTCCGCAAGCGCGTGGAACATTTCAAGTTGTATGCGCTTGTCGATTGCGCTCACCCTGAACCAGTATCCGTTGGTGTCGTCGGGATTTATGGGTTTGAGTACGTCTTCGTTGGCAAACACTCTTGCAGGAGCGTCGTTCTGCTCGAAAAAGTGCCACGCCCAGCCTTTTCTGAGTCTGACTTTGTATGCGGGAAAACGCTCCAAAACGTCGTTGAGCGCATGCTCCAACACGTCTTTTTGCACTTCGTCAAACATATCCGCGGATATACAAAACAGGCTTTGCGCCTTTTTTGTGGACATAATCGGATAAAACTTTGCCGAATGGTCTATTGCGAAGCGTCTTTTCACGCTCGTTTTCTTTCTTTCGTCTTTTTGTTGCGGCATTATGCCTTTTCAATACTCTTTCCGCAAACGAATGCGGTCCGAGTTGCCTTTTTGCTTTATTTGTATCATATATTCTATTCTCTTTTAATATTATTGTCAATGAAAAGCGCAAAAGCGCAAAAGGAGATATATGCAATTTTCAACCGAAAAAACCGCAAAAACGTCCGCAATAGGCAAAAACGTGGCGGATATTTGTCACGATAAGGCTCAAAAAACACCGAAAACGTCGCACAAAATCGAGCTCGACCACCTTCACTCCATGTCCGTAACGGGCGTTCTCGACGTGCCGACATTCACTGACAAAAATATCGTCGTGAAACTTGCGGACGAAACTCTTCACGTCTCCGGACAAGGTCTTTCGGTCAAAAACCTTGACGTCGAAAGCGGAAAACTGCAAATCGAAGGACGAGTGGACGCAATCAAATACGTTGCAAAATCAACGCCCGGTTCGTTTGCAAAACGCATATTCAAATGAACGTGTATCTCGGAGCAAACGCAAAAGCGCAGGCGATTTGCTTTGCGCTTTGTCTTGCCGCAGGTCTCGTCGGCGGAATTTTCGCTTTGCTGTTTTTGAGAAAAGCAAATCCGATCGAGCGCGCGCTCACCGATCTGTTTGCCTGCGCGCTTATCGGCGGTGCGTTTTATCTCACCGTCGAATTTATCATGCAGGGAGATTTATCGTTGTACGGAACGGCGGCGTTTCTTATCGGCACGACAATCCTTCCTTTTTCCGTTTTCAAACTCAAAAAAACTCTTAAAAAGCGAAAAAGCGATAAGGAAGATAAGAAAAATACACAAGACGCAAAGCAAGGAAAAAACACTGATTTTGTCGAATAACCGCTTATTTTCGCAACACTCTTTCTTTTGAGCGGAAACGTGCTAAAATACCCGAAGGAGAAAAAGAAGATGAGCAACGTGAAACACAAATCATGCGCTATGCGCACTCTTGCAAAGTCCGCAAAATCGAGACTCGGGCAAGGCGCATACGACAAAGACGAAATCAACGCGCCCAAAAGCGTAACCCCCAACCAAAAAGAATTGTACGTAAAACTTCTGAAACTCAAACGCGACGGAAAAGACGTCTCGAACCCGATTGCGGAATTTGCCGACAACGAAAAACTCACGAAGTTAAGCCACGAAGAAAGACAAAGATACATACTCAATCTCTGCGCCGATTATATGCTCGCAAAACGTCTCGTCGACAAAAAACTCGAAAGAGACCAACAAGCCTGACGACAAGCGTTTTTACCGCCAACAAAAATGCCTTTTAAGCAACAATCAATGTTTACTATATCGTTTTGAACGTATAAACACCGTTTTTTGCAAATAGTATTGTTTGATTTCACGAAATCGCATTTCAACAAAAAACAATAAAAACAATCGCAGAATCGTCTCGGTTTCATTGCGCGTTTTTTTGATTTCAACGACACTCAAAATCGATAAAGAGACAAGATTCCCATTTGATTTTTTTGCCGTGCTTAAGCC
>CAVKIG010000017.1:0-28118 GCA_963656415.1 bacterium
GCGCTCGTCACGTTGTAGTTCGGGATATTGACGTTGATTTGGACGTTGTTGCCGCCGATATTTGCCCAGACAGTCTGCATATCGATGCCGTTGACGTCCGCGCTCGTTATCTTCGTCGTCCAGCCTTGTACGTACGCAATGTACGAAGTGCCGAGTTCGCCGTCCGTGAGAGCCACGAATCCGCCCGAAGAAACGTCTTTCTTGTACAAGCCTTGCGGATTTTCCGTACCGTCCGAGTTGTAGCGTTTGCCGCTGTATGTGCCCTTTGTCAAGTTGACGAGCACTGCGGTGCCGTTGACCGCATCGCCCCAATCGCCCACCGTGAAGTAGTTGTCGCGGTTTTGTGCGAAGGAGACGGGGTTGACGCCGTATGCCACGCCGTTTGCGTCAACGTGGGATTGTGCGTACACGCTGCCGGTGTAATTATCCTTGTTTGCAAGTTTGTCTGCGATTGCAAGGCGATCTTCTTTGCTCATTGCGTAGATGTCGCCGACGCTTTCGTCATAGAAGAAGTTGACGGATGCGATGCTCTGTTGTTCGACGGTGAGACGGAGCGTAATGGTTTGCATCTTGTAAACCGCGTTGCCCTTGTCGTCGTATCCGTTGAACACGAGACCGAGTTTGTCTCCGTTGTCGTCAAGCACGTATGCGCTGACCTGTGCGTAAATCGTGCCGCCGTCATAGACGTTTTGTTCCGCTTTAAGTTTCGAGCACGCCGCGTTGGTGTAATACTTGACGCTCGTCCAGTCGGGGTACATGACGTGAGTCGTGCCGCCGCCGAAGGAGACTTCGTAACTCTCGTGTTCTTTGCTCTTGAACCAGTTCGGATTGAACGTGTCTTCGTGCGCTACGTCTACCGAGAGCGTGGACGGAGTCATTGCGGAAACCGTGATCGGAACGTAAACTTCCTGCATACCGCTGAATTCCGTGCCGATGTTGAGTTTTGCGTAAAGCGGATAATCGGTGCTATGTTTGTATCCTTCAAACGTAATGTCGTTTTCGCCTATCTTGTAGATGCCGTTGTTGTAGGCGTCGAGATATGCGTTGCCGACTTTGATGAACGGTGCTTCGATCTTAAGGTTGCTGCCTTCACCCGCGGTGAGAGTCTTTTCGACCTTGTTGCCGGAGATGTCTTTGACTTTGACCTTAAATCTCGTGCCGAACGAGTCTGCCGTTATCGTCTTTGAAGAATACGGATCGAACGTGAGCGTGTCCACCATGGAGTCGTACACGTAAGAACTTACCACGACTTTGACGTTGACTTCTTGCGCGAGTTTGCCGCTGAACGTCTGTTTTTGTCCGACAAAGCCGCTGGTGCTGTCCACAAGACCGTTCTTGGTGACGGAAGTCGCGATTTCAAATCTATTGCCGCCCACTTTCGCTTTGATTGTTGCTTCAAGACCGTTGTAGTAGTTGACTACGCCGTTCTTGGTGATGTTTTGAATTGCGGTTTCGAGAGCCGAAGTATCCCATTCGACGTCGAAGTTTGTCATCGAACCTTCGGTTGCGAATTTACCGCTGACTTCGGTAAACTTCTTGATGTAAGTCGCAAGGTCGTGCGTCTGTGCGTCGATGCTCATTGCGTCAATCGTGAGAACGGTGGTGTATGTGCCGTCGTCCGCACGCTCGCTCTTCAAGGCCACGGAGTTGCCGTTTTCGTCGGACATACTCGTAAGTCTCGAAATCTTGTAGTTCTTCGCAGTGAGTTCGATTGACGACTTCACTTCTTTTGCAAGACCCCATTGATAGGTGTAACCGACCTTGATGACGTTGCTTTCGTCGCCCGTGGACCACTTGGTCGAACCTTGCCAATCGTACTTGAAGTCCGCAGTGTCCCAACTGAACGTGCCCGTCGGGAACGCTTTGCCCGTCGGCAATGACGCCCGGTCAAGCACGTAGTAGGTCTTGTCTCCGACGCTGTACGTCTTGTAAGAACCGTCTTCGTTCTTGACAAGTCCCGCAACGTACGCCGGGTAGATGAGATACTTGTTGCCGTCGTCGTTGAGATTGTCTGCCGCACCCTTGTTGATTTCGTCTTGAGTGGGTTGCGGGAGCATTTGATAGCCGTTGGTGTCCTTGGGCGCGTTGCTCAATGCGTTGATGACTGCGTATGCCGTGCCGCCCGTCGCATTGGTGAGCGTCGTGCCGAACGTGTACGTTCCGCTTGCAAATTGCAGTCTGACGAGATCGGGCAACGTTGCCATATACTTGCTGCTCGTCTTATCGATGTCAAGCGCGAGTGCTTTTGCAGAATACGTTCCGTCCGCATTTCTGTAATAGCCTTTGAGCGTTTGCAGTTCGAAGTCGTTGGTGACGTAGACGGGGATTGCGTAAAGCACCGTGTTGAGCGCATAGCCGTACACGTATCCTGCAAGACGTCTTCCTTCACTGTCCGTGCTTGTTGCCGCCGTGAGATCCACGCTTGCCGCATCCCAGACGATTTGCGTACCGGTTGCGTCTTTATACGGGCTTGCCGGATAGTAGGACGAGAGCGGTTTGCCTTGTTCGTCGAGAGTCGCGAACGTCACCGCCGCTTTTTGCGGGAAGAGCGTTGAATCGAAGAAGTAACTGTCTCTGAGTTGGAAGTCCTTCTTCTGACCTTCTTTGACGACGTAACCCGTTCTCGTTGCGGGGTCTTCTATGACGATTTCGGTCGGAGCCGAACCGCTGATGGATTCTGCGTCGTCCGAGTCGTCGAATTGGACAAGACCCGTCGTGTACGTCTTTTCAACCGTGCTGTACGGAGTTATACGGAGCATGAAGAAGTCCCATGCCCAGCCGAGATCGGTGGTGGTTTCGTTGGTTGCGCCGCCGCCGTCCTTCATAAACTTCATGCTTGCCATGTCGTTGGACTTGGCTTTGTTGTAAAGCATGCTCGAGCTGCCGCCTGCACCGCCGTTTGAATCAGAAGTATTCTTTGTGCCGTTGACCATGATTTCGATCGCCTGAACACCCGGATTCATCGTGTATTCGTTCGTGAGACCGTATTCGGTCGGTTTGGGATCGAGATCAAGATAAATGTTGATTGACGGATTGATGCTTCCGCTTGCGAAAGGCAACGGGAGAATTCCGCCGACGAGTTCGGACAAGTTTTGAATCGTGCCCGGGCCGAGATTCTGCAACAATCCCCACAAACCACTAACGTTAACGGCGTCGGTTGCAATGACTCTGACCGCCCACTTGATGAACGTAAACGGCAAGGATCTTGCATACGGTTCGACGTAATTCACCTTTTCTTGCGTGCTTGCGCCTTTCTTAACCAATGCGTCAAATCCGTCGAAGAATGCGGTTATTGCGCCTTTCGTTTGTCCGAGCGTAACTTTGCTCGGGGATTTAGAACTGTTGTCCAAAGCGTCCACGTCAACAAACCACGGCTCGTCCAAATTGTTGGCTTTGCTGAGCAAGTTGATAAGGATGCAGTTGACCATAAGGATGAGTTCGTTGTACGCGTCCTTATTGAGTTCCGCCTTAATCGAAATCTTGCCCGCGCCGTTTGTGACCGCGTTCATTCCTTCATAGTACGGAACGTAACCGTAACTGTTGAACAAGTTTATGCCCACGCTCTTGATAAGGTTGGACATATCCGCAGTGTAGGAATATGACGTCTTGTCTTCGTTCCAACCGATTGCGTTGACGTTGTCGGACGCGGTCTTTGCGGTGGGATACTCAAACGTCTTGTCGTCGCCGTCGTTGTTCTTTGTGAGTTGCAACGGGAACATATCCGCCATCATGGAGCTCAAATCGAGACAGTCAAGCAAGTTTTGAACAGCAGGAACTATACTAAGGAACTTAACAAGGTTTCCGCCCGGATCGAGTTGCGTGATGAACACGTTGTTGCCGCCAACGACTACTTTAAGTCCTACTTTGTAGTTTCCGCCGACTCTGTTAAGTCCGAGATTGAGAAGGATCTTATATCCCTTGTCCGTATAGCCGTTGTTTTCTGCAAGGTTAGTTGCGGTGAACACCTTCTGCCCTGTGAGAGTAATCGTCGAATATGCATATCCGCCTTTTGAATTGCCGGTTGCAATGCCTTCCCACACCTTGTTGTTGATCGTGATGTTGAGACCGGGTTTCACGTTGTCAAGCACGTTTTGAATGAGCGACATGATGCCCGAAGTCTTGGAGAACGTCAAGCCCGCATAACCCGTCTTCACCGTTTCGATGATGTTCTGCGAGTCGATGAAACTCTTGCCCAAGCCGAGTTCGACGTCGCTGATTGCGATGTTCGCACCCGTGCCCACGCTGTCGAGAATTGCGTTGACGTTGATTGAGTCGAGACCCTTGTCCGTAGAATTGATTGCAACTGCGACGGATTGAATGTCGGGCAATTCAAACGGGAGATTGAGTCCGAGCATACCGAGAAGCGTGCTGATAAACGCGTTGTCGAAAGACACGCCGAGTCTGCCGTTCTCGATGTCGATTTGCATATAGAGTGCGCCGCTTGCCGCCGTGGATGCGTCCGTGGTGGTTTCTGCGTTTTCAAGCGTAATCGCGTCTTTTGAAGTCGGTACGCCGTAACCCGGAGTCGCGCCGAGCAATCCCGCGATACCTTGGAACTTGATCTTGCCGAGACCCAAACCGCTTGCGTCGATGTAGAGCGCGTCGGAATAGATGCTGTTTTCGGTGTAGAACGAGTTGCCGCTCGTTGCGGAAGAGAGCACCCAACCGTCACCCTGCGTCTTCCTCATAAGTCTTGAAGAGCCGAGATAGTACAGGCTGAGAATGGTCTTGTTGATCGGGTCGCCTGCCTTGATCTCAACGGCGATGTCGCTGAACAAGATGCCGCCGATACCGTATGCGAGAATTGGTGCGAGATTGACGTTTGCATTGATGTCAATCGTAAGATTGATAGGCTCGCTTGCCATGGTGATGTTGAGATCCGCCATGACGAACTTGTAGTCTCCCATCGTGTCGCCGCTGACCGCTTCGTAAGTCTTGTCGGTCGCATTGTAGACGTAAGTCTTGCCCGTGTAGTAAGACGTGCTGGTCTTGTCTTTTTCTTCCGCTGTGAGTTTGACGAAGTTGCCAAGAAGCGCAGTGCCGTCGAGAATGGTTTGCGCAACGGTTCTCACCCAGCCTGCGAGAGATACGTCGTAACCTTCGTCGCCGGGTTTGAGATTTCTCGACGTCATGGTGAGTTCGACGGAAGCGTGCAAGCCGATCGTCGGAAGCGTGAGCGAGTTGATGTCAATCGTCGCTTCGCCTGCGATGAGTTTTTCAAGATCGAGTTCGAGAATCTGATTGTAACCAAGAAGTTCTTTCTTCTCGGATTCCGTATTGTACGGCAATTCAAACGCTTCTCTTATATCCTTCAATTCTTTGGTCATGCTCGCCGACGGGATGTCGATGCACATAAACAAGCCGTCGCTGAGTCTGAGGTTGATGCTGAATTCCGTTCTGTTGCCGCTCGATGCGTCCGCTCTGATGAGCAAGTCGCCGATGTCGGGGATAAGGTCTTTTTGTTCGAGACCGCGGATTTGCATAATCTTGCGATAGACCGCGTTGACAAGGTCTGCGTTGAGTTGGAGCAACAACTTTTGCGGATTGACGGTGATCATGAAGTACGCATAATCCTTCATGGTTTGTTCAATCGTCTTGATATCGTCTGCGCTTGCCGTGCCTGCTTCGCCATTTTCGGTTCCGTCAACGCCGAGATACTTGCCGAGCAAGTTCTTGAGCATTCCGCTGAGATTGAGATTTGCAACGGAAATCTTCGCGCTGTCGCCGAGTATACCGAGATCGGCATACAACGTGTCACCGATCACATACACGCCAACAAGCGTCTTCTTGGACGCTATCACCGTGCTGTCCGTCTTGGAAACGATGTTCTTGACAAGACGCAAGCCGAGTTCCACATTCCAGTTGGCAAGGTCGATGTTTGCAATAAGGTCAAGCGAGAGATAGGACACGTCTTTGTTGCCGAACTCGTTGACGATGTTGAGTTTGAGCGTAGAGCCGCTTATCGCGCTGTTGGGGCTGATAAGACCGACGATCATGTCAAGCAAGGACGACAAATCGATGACGTTGCCCGTGTTTTCTTTGCTGCCGCTGCCGTACAAGGAGATGCCGAGGCTAAGCTCGATGCACGCTTTCGCGTCTTGAAGCTTGACGTAGTTGTCATACTTGGCGTTGCCTTCGCTGTCGCGAACGATATTGCCATGTTCGTCCTTGTCCGCCATCTTCTCGTCTTTATTGACGGAGAAGTCTTTGTTGACTTTCGCGTACAATCCGCCGAGCGAAATCATGATTGCGAAGTCGCCCTGTTTGAGATATGCGCCGTCCGTTGCTTTGACAAATTCGCCCGTTGCGGAATCGTATGCGTATCTGTCGCCTGCCCATGCGGGATATGCGTAAGAGATAAGCGCGTAATCGTCCGTGGAAACGAGAACGTAATTGTCGTCGCTGTGTTCGGTTGTGAGCGTATAGTCTTCACCGTTCTTCACGAATTCCGCACCGCTCCAGTCGGAAGTCTTTGCGTATTCGCCGTTCGCACCGTATTTCTCGTTGTATTCGGCAACGGTGAGATAGAACGTCGTGCCCACCTTGAAGCCGAGATTGATATCGATGCTCGGCTCATAACCGAAGAAGTTGATTGTGATACCGCTCGTATCTTTGGTGTTGGTCGTGCGAAGTTTCGGCAAGAATTGTCCGATGCCTTGCAAAATCTCGCTGTCGCTGTCTGCGAGCATTGCGATAAGGTCTGCAAGCAACGTTTCGTTGAGACCAACCGTGATGAAGTCGTTTGCGACAAGCAATCTGCCAAGCACAACGTTGATTACGCTCCACACGTTTGCGGGGATGATGCCCGTGCTGACTTCTTCGTCATCGTCTGCCGCAACGCCTGCTTGAGCGGTGGTTGCGTCCGACTTGAACAAGGTCGACAAGTCGAGACCGTCGATAATGCCGTAGGAGAAGAAGTTGCCCCAACCCACGATGTCGCCGATTTCGTGCACGTCGATGTTGAGATAAAGTTTGCCGTTTCTCACTTCAACCCACAAGTAGCCCTTGGGAGCTTTGTCGCCGTGGAAGTTGGTGTTGTAGGTGAGTTCGAGATAGAGTTTTGCGCCTTCGAGCACTTGCAAGAGTCCGACGCTCTTGTCGCCTGCAAGCATCTTGAAGAGATTTTCGGTCATGAGATAGACCTTCAAATCAACGCCGAGACCGATTGTGCTTTGGAACTCCTTGTTCTCCTTCAAAGACGTTGCGATGAAGTGCAAGTAGTCGCAAATGGTCGGATCGCCAATGAACTTGGTCATCTGATACGTCCAGTTGATGACGTCGTCAAGCGTCATGAGCATATCGAGTTTCGCGCCGATTTCCACGCTCTTGAGATCCGCAAGCATGCTTGTCACGTCAAAAGTACCGCCGTTGACAAGGTCGCCGATGTTGAGCGAGAGTGCCTTGGTGTAGTTGGTGAAGTCGGTGGTGAGCTTGTATGCCTTGACGGGCGAGTTGGGATAGAAGTATTCCCCGCTCGTGTAGGTTGCGCTCGTCACGTTGCTTGCGGTGTACGCATAGTACTTGACGCCGTTCTTCGTTCTTTCGGAACGCGTGTAGAGCGTGCCCACGTACGCTGCGCCCGTGTGATTGTCGATCGCGCCCGCGGTGTACGGAGTGTAGCCGTCCGCCTCGAACAAGTCGGTGTAGCCGTCGTTGTTGGGATCGATAGGCACGTATTGCTTGCCGTTCAAAGTGATTTCTCTTGCAAGCTCGTTTGCGTTTGCTTGCGGATACTCGTCTTTGAGAGCGTATTGCAAGTTGCCGCTACCCGTGAAGCCCTTGAGCGCGCCCTTGGACTTGATGACGTAGTTGAAGTTGTTGTCAAGCACGTACAAAGTGCCGTTGTACGCCTCGAATTGCTTGGTGGCGTCAAGGTCTCTGTAATCGCTTGAACGAATGTTGTTGAGTTGTTGCGCAACGGGCATGTACAAGCCGTTCACGTCCGTGTAGACGATGCTCTGATAGGTGTGGTCGTACGGAGTGCCGAGCGCATAACGTCTTGTCTCGACAATCTCTTCCATGAGCGTGTCGCAACGGCTGAATCTGTCTTCCGGGCCGTTGTAGAGCGAGTATCTTTGACCGGTGTAACCCGTCTCTGCACTCACGATCACGCCGTCTTCGAGCTTGAATGCGCCGTCTTCCGTTGCGTAATAATCTTTACCTGCAGCGTCTTTGAAGAGTGCGACGTAGTCTTTCTCGTCAAAGTTCTTGCCGTAGTGGTTGCCATATTCGTAGACGCCGTTGTTGCGGTAGAAGTTGGCGTAATAGAAGATGTTGTGTTCGCCTTGTTGACGAGCGAGAATGTCTTCTTGTCTGCCGAATTGGATCTCGGAAGACTTGCCTTCTTCACCGTTGAGACCTTGGATGTTGAATCCGAGATCGAGCACGGGAACGTCACCCTTTTGGTTGAAGAGCAACACGCCCAGCGTGATGTCGTACGGATTGAGATTTTGTTTGAGATAGACCTTGAGATTGGGCAGATAGTCCGCTATGCTCGCGTTGTCGGGCATCAATTCTTGGATGATAACCTTCAAGAAGCCCGAAGTGACGTTGAGAGCGATAGAGTTGGTGAACACGTTGATGAACAAGCTCAACGCGTCGGAATCTTGAGCGTCCTTGTTCTTGCCGAACGTATCCGCCGCCGTCATTGCGTCTGCGTTGTCTTGATTGCCGTTTGCCACAAGACCGCCGATGAGACCGCCAATCACTTCTTCGATGGTGTACGCGCTCATATCGACGTAGAGTTTCGCCTCTTTGCCGAGCAAGGATTCGACGTCAAGATACAAGCCTGCTTTGCCCGTCTCTTTGTCGTTGTCGTAGTAGATGCCGAGAAGGTGCGGTTTGCTGCCGTCAAGGAGCTTGCCGGTGTAGTTGTTATTGTCACGATCTTCTCTTGTGACGTATCCGCCGCCTTCGAGTTTGTCGTTTTGCTCGCCCCAAACGTCGATTGCAACGTCAAGATCACGCACGTCGATTGCAAACTTCGGCAAGATGTAGAGCTTGAAGCCGAGGTTGAGTCTGAGCGTGAAGTAGATGTTGAGCGTTGCCTCTTCCGTGACTTGGAACTTGCCCTTCATGCCGCCGAGCAATCCGCCGAGCACTTCGCCGAGAGCCTCGTTGACGCCGTCGTATTGTTCGCCGAGCACGCTGTTTGCCCACACGTACAAGCCGCCGTTTGCCTTCAACGAAGCAATCTCTGCAGCGTTTGTCACTTGCACGTAGTCGCCGTGATACTTCTTGTAGGAGATGTTGGCAAGCACGGAGTCTGTCAAGTGAGCGGTCGGATGCAAGGAATTGTAGATTTGCTCGTAGTCATTGTACGAGAAGTAGATCTTGCCTGCGTTGACAAACAAGTTGCCGCGCAGCGAGAGCGACACGTAATACATATCGTCCGTGTCCACGTACTCTTTGAACGCATAGTCATTGTATTCGGGCTTGTTGAAGTCGGGTTGCAAAATGGAGCTTTCTTGTTGCACCTTGATCCAGTAGTTTTCGGGATCGTTGTACTTGTCGATTTGCGCGTCGGCTTCTTCTTCGCTCATACCGCCCGCAATGAGTGCGGCGCGTTGAGATGCGAGCCATTCGTCCGTGATGAGCACTTTCTTTTGAGTGTTGTACACTTCTTTCTTGTACACGTACACTCTTTGGATGCTTTCGTAAGACGTGCCGGTGTAGACAAAGTATTCTTCGCCCTTGATCATTCCGCGGATGTAGTCCGGGAAGGTCTTGCCGTCCTTGGTGGCAAGCTCGAACTTGCCGTTGTTCTTCACAAACAATGAGCTGTCGTCAATGACGTAATACTTGTTCTTGTATTCGTAATATCTCGGATTTGCAAGGTATTTGTTTGCATCGAATTCCGTGCCGTAGTCAAACGCCCAGTTGTCGATACCGTCGCTTTCCTTGTCCACGCTGCTGTAAAGGGTTTCGTCCGTATCGACGTAGCGCGCGCCTTGTGCGATGCTGACGATGTCATAATCGTCTGCCTCCGAGCCTTTTGCGTATTGGAACTTGGTCACGCCCACTTGCGGAGCAAGAATGTTGAGCGAGATTTCGTAATTCCACAGATAGAGATTGAGAGAGATGAACGCGTTGCGCAACGCAAGCGGATCGACTGCATACAAATCGTCGCTGATTGCGGTGTACGTGCCCGTCACTTCGTCGGTGAGCGTGTACAATCTCGGCGTGTTGATGCCGAATTTCTTCAATCCGTCGTATTTCTGGCAGTTGTTGATTTGAGTTTGGCTCGCTTGAGAGTACAACACGTAGTTATTGGTTTCCTCGCCGGTTGCAACGTCAAGCAAACGGATATAGACGTCAATCTTGTTGATGTCGTAATATGCCGCAGTGCCTGCAACGACCTTTGCGTCATACGCCGCGCGTTGAGACGCCGACATATCCGACTTTTGCACGTATGCGCCGTCCGTATCTCTGAAATAGATGCCCTTGGTTGCCGCATCCGCGGTTCCCTTGTACTCGTCGATGTCGTACAACACTTTGGATCTTGACAACATATCGTTGAGATCCTTGCGCATCGCCTTGTATTCTGCGGTGTTCAAGAAGTCGGGGTTGGTGGTTTGTTGTCTTTCGACAGCCGCCTCGAACTCTTTGACCACTACACCGAGTTTTTCATACGAATATCTCGTGTTGTCGGTGTAGAGCATAAGGTTGGGCATGTTCTCAAACTCCGCCTTGTCGAACTGAATTGCGTTTTCGCCCATCACGAGAGTGAGAATTTGGTTGATATAGTCGGGGGTGACGAGAGCCTTGACGTATCTGGACGTGATTTGCACGCCGTACAAGAAGGTTCTGATATATCCGAGAATGGTGTCGTCCTTGATGAGCGGGAACTCGATCTTGGTGTCTTCCTTCTTGTCGCCTTCTTCACCGCCGTTTTCATCGTCGGCAACGGTCAACGCCTCGGTTTCGCCCGTAGACTTGCCCACCAAACTCATCACGAGTTTGCGCACTTCGTTTGCGTCCACTCTGACGCTGGGGATATTGAAGTAGCTAAGGTCGATGAACAAACCGCCGTTTGCGCGTTTGTAGTTGCCTTTTTCGTTTTTGTAGCAGTAGCTTGAATCGTAAGAATATCTCTTGCCCGAGTATTCGCTCGCGCCGATAAACTTGTATTCGCCCGAAGTCTCGTCAAAGTAGTAGCTGCCGCTCGGAGTCTCGAAGTAGTGATCGTATCTTTGGCTGGGATCGATATACTCTTCGCCGTACACGTCGTTTCTTTCCGCGTCGGTGAGCAGCTCAAACGTACCGCCGACCATGTACACGCCGAGCATGGTGTGGAAGTCGGTGTCGTTGCCGCCCTTGGTTTGAAGCGCGATTTTGAGGTTGACGAAGCTTGCCACGTCTGCGATGAGAGCGGTAAGTTCGGTTTGCGTGATCTTGTCAAGCACGTCTTTCAAGAGCTTGATGACCGTGAAGAAGTCCATATCGCCTTCAAACACGTCGGTGTCGCCGTCCGTGTATTTGAGAAGCGTCGTGCGCATGTAGTTGAGAAGCGCAGCGATTTGGATGTCGCCTTCGAGCACGAGTTGAAGTTGTCTGTTGACGTCACCGCCGTCGTCCGCAACGGATTGGATGACGAGAAGTTGATCTTGCGTGAGTCCCGGGATGAACTTTTGAAGGACTGCGCTAAGGTCGATGTCGTTGTCTTTGCCCGTCTTGAAGGACGTTGTGATGTCGATGGTTTCGCTTATGGTGAAACGATCAACGTCGTCGAAGTTGGTGTATTCTGCAAGGTCTTCGCCGCCAAGGACGTAGGAGCGAGAGTTGGTGAATGCGACGTTGAGATGCTTGATTTCAAGAGCAAGCGTCAGCGTCATGTCGTACTTCGCGCCGTCTGCAACGTAGGACTTGTTGGCAATCGCGCCTGCCGCGTACTTGTAGATGACGTCGCCGGTGGAAACCGCATAGAGTTTGTCTCCGAGAATTTCCGCACCGTCGCCCGTGCCGTTGTCAAGCACTTCTCTCATCACGAATCTGCCGCCTTCGCGTGCGACTCTGTATCTGACGTAGAGTTTGTCCGCCGCAACGTTTTCGCCCGGAGCGATCGCGCGGAAGTATTGCTTGTTGTCCGCTTGCACGAAGTATCCCTTTTGCGTGGAAGTCGTGCCGTCGGTCGCAACCGCAGTGCCTTGTTCTCTGAACACGTAGAACTTGTCGCTACCGCCGAGAATGCCTTCGACAACGAGTTTTTCTTCATCGCTGTCGCCTGCACCGGTGACTGTCGCAAACGAATTGAATCTCTCGCCCACAAGTCCCAAGGACGCGCCGAGTGCAAGATTGATGGAATCCGACGTGTCAAGGTCTATCTTGAGATTGCCGGTGACTTCTTCATAGAACAAGTCTTTGAGCTTGAATCCCAACAAATCTTCGGGGATGTATTCAAGGACGGTTCTGAACAAGATGTTGCCAAGAGCAAGCGTGAGCTTATCTTTGTTGATGAGCAACGCAAGCGCAAGGTCTTTGTTGGTGAAATCGACTTCGCCGGAAGTGGTGCTGTCTTCTGCCACAAACGCTTCGTTGGTTGAACCCGATTGCGTGCGCGGTTTGTAGACAAACATCTCTTCGGTGTCGAAATCGATGATGTAGTCTTTGAGAATTTCCGCGATATTCAATCCGCCGATTGCCACCTTTTGGATGTTGAAGGTGTCTTCGAGATTGAGATACACGGTGTTGTTGATATAGTAGATGCCTGCCCACAAGCTCTCATAGCCCGTCTCGGTGATGTTGATGAGTTCGAGTTTGAGTTCGGACTTGGTGAGATCGTAGATGTCGAGCATAAGCGACACGTCAAGTCTGAAGTGCGCAGAAGAATAGCCCTTCGTGGTGGAAGGCATTTCAACGACGACGCCCGTAAGGTTGCCGACTATCGCACTGATGATTTTTCCGAAATCGAGAGTGCCTTCGGTGATGCCGAATTCAAGCTCGACGGAGAATCCGAGCGTGATTATCGTGTCGTAGAACGGGTTGGTGGGAACGTCTGCAAATTTCTCTTTTTCCGTGTCGGAGAGCTTGCTTTCGTAAACGTGTTCTTCTTTGAGACCGTCCGTGCCGACTTCAACGCGAGAGTGCGCTTTGCCGTCTCTGATGTAGTCGGGCAGCAATTCGTTGCCTGCGCCGAAGTCGATGTTGAGACCGCCCACTTTGAGACCTGCGTTGACGCAGCCGACCGCTATGTTGAGACCGATGAAATAGTCGCCGATTCCGTTGTATGCGTCAACCGTGCGGTAGTATTCGCCGTTGACGTCTTTGACGTAACCGTATTCATGCTCGTAGACGTTGAGCACGTCATATTCAGAGCCGTTGTATTGCAAGACGGTGTCACCCTTGATGAAGGTGTTGGTTTCGACAAGTTTGCCGTCAACCTTGCGATACATCTTGTAACTGCGCAAGTTGAAATATTGATCCACGCCGACGTTGACAAGTCCGTAATAATCGGCGGTTGCATGCACGTATTTGCCTTCGACTTCTTTGTCGCAAAGTACGTATGCCGCGCCCTTCTTGATGTAGGTTGCGCCGTCAACGTATGCGTTGGTTGCAACGTATTCGCCTTCTGCGTCTTTGGTGTACATCAAAGTTTCGCTTTCGAGATAGTATTCACTGCCCGAAAGCACGTATTTTGTAAGCGGAAGTATCTTGTAGGTGTCAACGCTGGACTCATATCTGTATCTGTCCGCTTGATACGCCGCATATTCGGGATTGGTGGAATCGGTAAACTTGCTGTACTCTTCGGGGTTGCTTGCTTGCAAGTCGCTTATCTTCTTGTAGACGGCTTGACCGAGATCCACGCCCAAAGAAATGTTGAACTCGTCAAACACGTCTTCGATAGAGCCGAGATCGGGCATGAACGTGGAGAGCACAAACGCAAGGAGCGCGCGAGTGAGTTGGATTTTGAATTGAGCGTCGCTGTACGCAAGAGTGACAAGAGCGTCTCTAGTTGCAGACGTGACGTTGCCTTGCAATGCGTCGGCGTCGCCTGCCGTTTGAGCGTCGCCTTGTTGATCGTTGGGCTTGTCGTCCTTCTTAAACTTGTCTGCGACTTTCTTTGCAAAATCAACGAAGTTGTCGATCTTGGAGTAGTTTTCGGCAGTGGTGACGATCTCGGTGAGATCGATATAAAGCGTGCCGTTGTTGAGATACAAGCCGCCCAACACTTTCTCTTCGCCGTTGGTGTACTTGGCAAAATAGCCGTTTTCGTCAACTTCAAGGAACTCTATTGCAAGCTCGACCTTGTTGAGATCGCTGTTTGCGATGAATTTGTCAAACTTCTCGCCCGAGAGCAAGCCTTTAAGGTCGAGAGCCGCCAAATCGACGTTTGCCGACACTCTCAAACCGATGCCTGCGTGGAATGCGGACAACGTTTGCAAATTGATGATCATATCGCCAAACAGGTTGCTGATAAGACCGCCCGCGTTGGCAGATTGCGCGCTGTCGGAGTTGAAGTAGATAAGACCGCTCACGCTCAAAGCGATGTTTTGGTCTTGATATTGCGGCACGCCGAATTTGCTGTAAAGAGCGAGATTTGCAATTTCTTCGTTTTCTTCGGTCGCAACGCCGTCAACGACTTTCTTGATTGCTCTTTCTTCTCTTCTATAATAGGTCGTGCTCGTGCCCGTGTACGCGTCTTTGCGCACGAACACGTCTCTTTCTTCGTCAAACACGAAGTCGCCTGCGGTGTCTTGCGTGTAGACAAGCTCGTAGCCCACGCCTGCAACCACCGTTGCATAACCGCGAGAGTACAACGTCACGCCTTCCGTCTTTTCGCCTTCGTTGAGCAAACGATACATACCCGTCTTCCTGACGTATTGTCCTGCGGGATCTTCATGGAAGGTGTAATACACGGTGCCGTCAACGGGCTCTTCTGCCTTTTGGAAACTGTCTTTGTAGAATCCGTTGACAAGCGCGAGAATGTTGGTGAGATAGTCGTCAAGCGCGATAAATTCAAGTCTTTCGTCAACGTCGAGCAAGGTTTCGTACGTATCGACGGATTCGAGATCTATCTTTGCGTCAACGCCGAGATCGAGCGACCAAGTGTATTGCTTGGTGTTGCCCGCGTTGTCCTTGATGGGATCTTGCTTGTTGACAAGCGCGATCATAAGACCGAGCGTGAGCATCTCGTCATAGCCGTAGGATGCGAATTTGTCGCTTGACGGGCGCAGGAAGATGCCGCTTTGAGTCTCGTCCACAACGGTGTTTGCCGATTCAAACTTCGTCTTGAAGAGCATCGAGAGCAAATCGTTGATGAAGTTGGAGCGCACAAACACGCCGAGATTGTCGATTCTGTTATATTCGGGGTTGACTTCCCACGGTTTTGCGGCAAGAACTATGTTCTTGACAACAAGGTTGAGAATCTTGACGATGTCGAGTTTGTTTTCCGTTCCGCCTTGAGAGCCGTCACCTTCGGTGCCGTTGCCCGATTGATCGTCGGCGGTCATTGCGTCGTTGTCGGCGGAGATTGCAACGCCGAGTTTCTTGACAAGGTCAAGCAAATCGATTTGAACGCGCGGACCGTCAAGCCCTTTAAGGTCAACGTACACGATGCCGTCCACGAGATAGATGTTGATCTTGACTTTGCTGTTTGCTCCGTCTTCATAGGTGAAGTCAACGCCGATTTTTGCTTCGAGACCTTTGAGAATGGTCTTGACGTCAAGGTTGAGATTTTTGAAATCGATGTTGGACAAATCGCTCAAACCGATTGCGTCAAGGTCGAGTTTTGCACTGATGTCGAGCTTGAAGCCGTCGTCGATCACGTCGGACAACACAAGACTGAGTCCGAGACGAGTGAGCAAATCACCGACGCTGAACGCATTGTCGATCTTGCCAAAGCTGATGTTGCCGCCTTCCGTGCTGATGCGAATTTGCGGGAGCATGGTGGCAAGGATGCTTTGCAATTGATCCATATTGAGCAACACTTCGAGCAATTGGTTGAACGTGAAGCCGTCACGGACGTAGTGTCCGTTTGCGTCTTGCACGAAACGATTGTCGTGTGCGTTCTTGGAGTATCTGTCCTTGGGTGAGTAGGAACTGAGAATTCTCTCGTTGTCGATATAGGTGTAAGTCGCGCTGCCGTAGTAATCGAAGATCATCGCAACGTCAACGGACACGATGTGAGCGTTGGTGAGAGACTCGTAGTGATCAACAGGCATATACGTGCCGGCGTCGTCCTTGACGTAGACCACTTTGCCGTCCACAATTTCTTTCTTATATCTATCACCTATATAAGAACTATCTGTAATTTCCTTATAATCTTTCTTTGCGATCTCACTTGCGACTTTTTCTTCAACCGAAGTGTACGCCACGCTGCTCTTGCCAGTGGACAAGTCGATTGCCTTGACGCTGACGCCCAGACCTATAAGGTTGCTGTCCACGTTCACGTCTATGGAAAGTGAAGGTTTAAGTTGCAAATCAACGTCCACCGAGAGATCGAGATCGAACGCTTTGAGCATTTTTGCGATGTCCACGTCGCCGGCAGAACCGTTGGAAGTGAGAGCCGCGATGAGACCGACAATGACGTTTTGCATGACAAGCACGCCGATCTTGCCGTCTGCGATGGAAAGGATGACTTGCATCTTTTCATCCGCGCTCATATCCGCCGCGTCCCCTGCCGTTTGAGCGTCGCCGGTGCTTGAAACCAAACCGTTCAAGTTGCCGAGAAGTTTTGCGATTTCATTGCAAATAAGCTCGCTGACGTTGGTGTTTTCAAGGTAGAACGCCTTGCGACCGAGTGCGCCGAGATCCACGTACACTTTTTGTCCGCTCACGTAGACTGCAATGATGTTGGTGTCTTCAACGACGTTCTTGATTTCAACCACGATCTTGGTTGAGTTGGGATCGTTGAGAGCGAGATTTGCACCGAGATTGAGACCGAGCTTGTAGGTGATGTCTTTGTCAAACGTCAAGCCGAGCTTGAGTCCCAAGTCTTTGACGAGCAAATCGAGATATTTTTCAAGACGCACTTCTTCTTTTTGTCCCTTGATGTCAAGGTTGAGTCTCAGATCGAGATTGAGAGAGAGCGTGTCGAGATTTTCAGCAGTCGTGTAGATGCTCTGATCGAAGTCGCTCGGCAAAACGCCGCCGTCTGCTCCGAGTTCGAGCTTGATGCTGCTGATTTCAAGTCCGATGTACGCCGGATCGATCTTGAGCTGGAGTGCGAGATTATACTTCCATGCAAACGAAAGATAACTTTCGTCCGAATTGAGTTTGATGAAATCTTCCGCATTGACTTGTTTGCCGGCAAGCATGCTCACGAGCGTTGCGATGAGAGCCTCTGCAAAGTTGACTTTTACGCCGCTTTGATCAACGCCGATATAGGAGATAAGACCGCCCAAAACCGCGCTGACGGTGTTCAAAAGCGAGCCGCTCTCGTCTTTGTTGTCACCATCGCCGCTTGTCACGGCAGTGGACTCCGTGCCGCCGCCGTTGCCCTTGTTCATAAGTCCGCCGAGCAAATCCGCAAGAGAGATGTTGGCAAGCGCAACGTGGAAGTCGTCTCTAAGGTCAACGTACAAAGTGCTTACGCCTTTGCCTGCGCCGTTGACGCCCGTGTACGCCAAACGCAACGCAACGAGAACGTGTTTCACCTTTTCGGCTTGGCTCATTGCGTCGATTTCATTGATGTTTTTGTTGTAGATTTCGATTGCGATGTCGCTGTGGGAGAGTATGTACGGCAAGTCGAGCAGGCTTGCGGTCGTGAACAATTGCACGCCTGCAAAGTTTGCCGCATTCTCGTCGGAGACCGTCACTTTGACGTATCTGCCGTCCATTTCCACGTATGCGTCGCCACGGAAGTTCTCTGCCGTGACCTTGGTCAACGCGATGCCTTCCGCTATATATTGTTTAAGGTATACGTCTCCTTCGAAACTTGCTCTTTCTTCTGCGGAGAGCAAGGTGTATTTCGTGCCGACAAGTTTGTACACTTCAACGTAGTTTGCCAAAGAGGCAAGCTCGGTTGACGCAAACTTCTTGAACACCACGTTTTGCATGAAGTCGATAGGCACTTCGGGATTGAGTCTTGCGTTGAGCGCAATACGGAATCCTATATTCGCGCCCGCCTCTACGGGCGTGTTGAATTGAAGAAGAAGTTGTCTTATAAACGAATTGAGTTCGGGCTTGGAATCGTCAAGGAAACTTGCGATCCATTCTCCCACCGTCCAGTTGTGGTTGCCCGCTTCCGCGCCAACGAAGAACGTGCCCTTGATCTCTGCAAAGATGCTGGGGATGGTGATGTCGCCGTACTCGTTGAAGAGAGTTGCGTCTTCGTACACGTCGTCTGTCGAACCGTTGAGATATTCGCCGAGTTCCTTGCCGTTGTCAAGATTGCCTTCGTCTCTTCTGAGCGTTATCGCGCCGATTTGACCGCCGATAGAAAGATCGATGTCTTTTGCGTAAATTTCAGCAGAACCGACAGTCACGCCCGCACTGTTGTTGACGTCGCCGTGAATACGGATGGGTTTGCCGTCGTGATTTGCGGCAAGATTTGCCCATGCGATTTCAACCCATGCGGTGATGTCCGCAACGTCCACTCCGAGAAGTTGATACACGATTTGCGCAATGCCGTTGGCAATTTGGATCTTGAACGCATCCGAAGTGAGAGTTGCTATGACGCTCAAAGCAAGAGCTTTCTTAGCGTCCGTCGTCGCGTCGCCTGCCGTCAAAGCGTCTCTCGTGCCGTTTATGTCGATCGTGGTGTCTTTTGCAAGCAAGGACAAGATGATTTCGTAAAGATCGATGTCCGCCTTGACTTTACCGAGACCGAAGTTGCTTGCATCGATATAGAGCGCACCGCCCGCGTAGTAAACACCGAGAAGAATGGAGCGTTCGTTGTCGAATTTCTTGCCCGTAAGCTCGATCATCAACTGACTGACGTTGTCTTTGGTGTTGACGCTTGCTCCGCCGAGCAAATAGTCCACGATAGGCGCAAGGTCGAGTTGTCCTGCAAGGCGCAACTCGTAGTTTAAGTTCATTTTAGTGTCGAAAGACATCGTGGTCTTCTTCACGTTTTCTTCTTTGTACGTCTTGGTTGCGGAGTCGAAGTAGAACAGTTTGCCCGCATAGCCCATCGGCACAGCGCGATCTTTGATCGCGACGTAGGTTGCCGTGGTCTCGTCGTACCAGTGCGTGCCTTTGCCGAACACGAGTTCGGTCGCGCCTTCGTCTGCCGTGAAGTCGATGCCGAGTGTCAGGTCGAGACCAAGGAAGGGATATTCGAGAATTTCGACGAATTGATCGGAAGATTCGCCCGCTTCGTCGAGATATTTGATACATTCGTCTTTAAGTCCCGCGCTGAGACCGTTGAGCGCAACGTCGAGATTGACGTTGTTGCCGAGTGCGACGAAAACGCCGAGTTGAAGTTGCGTGAGATCGAGACCGTTGTTGAGAGCAATGCGGATACCGCCGTCGAAATCGGTGTTTTCAAATTCGATCGTAACACCTTCGATGTTGAGCATTTTGAGCACTTGATCGAAAAGTCCCGAAACAAGCGTCACTTCGATTGCGTGGTTGCCCACTTTGATGCCGTCGATGAGTCCTGCCACGAAAGCAAGGAGTTGCGTGGTGTCCATGCCCTTGTTTTCGCCGTCTTCTGCCGTGAGAGCGGAAGTGGTGCTGCCGCCGCCCGAAACGTCGACGCCGAGCATTGTGAGAAGTTCGCTCAGGTTCACTTTGATTTTGTCAACGCTAAGGCAAAGCACGTCAATGTCCGCATAGAGCCAGCCATCCTGCAAATAGAGCGCAACGACCTTTTCGCCGTTTGACTTCTTGGTGACGGTTATCATTGCCGTGGATTTGAGCAACGCCGCCACGTTGAGACCGCCCGAAACGTCAAGGTCTGCGTTTATGTTGAGATTGAGACCGCCGTCGATGTTTCCGAGCTCGAGCAACATTTCGATAAGCACGCCTTTGAATGCGTCACCGAGTTGTTGGTCGGGAAGGTCGACTTTGATTTGAGCAAGCGCGCCTTTCAAAGTCTCTATATCGATTGAAAGCCCCGTCGAAAGGTTGACGTGGAGCAAATCGGTGTTGAGCGCACCGTTTTTGAGAATTGGCAAATATGCGCTCGGATTTTGCGCAAGTTCTGCGTCAAGATCCGCAAACGCCTTGTTGAAACTCGCTTCGTCCGCAATATTGCCGAAAAGCAGGCTGATGCCCAAGCCCGCCTTGAGAAGCGGATATGCGCCGTCCACGCCGAGATCCGCCGAAATGTCGATGGTCTTGGTATCGAAAGTGCCGTTGTTCTTGTAAACGATGCCTGCCGAAGTCACGGGGATCTTTGCGCCTGCATTGTCTCCCGTGAACACCAGCGAGAATATACTGTCAAGAATGGTTTGAGTGATGTCGACTTTGATTTGTTGAATGTTGAAAATGTTGCCGTCCATCTTGATGTCGATTTGATCGAGAATGGCGGAGATAAGTCCCATCACGTCGGTGGTGTCGCCGTCCGCGGACGCTTCTGCACGGTGTTGGATGACGATGTCTGCGTCCTGAACGAGTTGGTTGTATTGAGCGTTTGTGGTGGAATCGCCTTTGATTGCGCCCTTTATGGTTGCAAAGAGCTTGTCCACGAGATCGCCGATGAGTTTGTTGACGTTGATGTCGTCAATCTTAAATTTCGTTCCGCGAGAACCGAGAACTCCGCTTGCGTCGAGATAAACGCCTTCTTTCGCACCGTCGTAATACGCCGTGATGCGTTTGGCTTCGTTTCTGCCGCGAACTTCAACGGCGAGTCTGGTCTTTGCGGGGTCTTTCGTATTTATAACGCCTTGCAAAACGATTGAAAGTTCAACCGTACCTTTTGCGAAATCGATGTCCTTTTCAAACAAAGGCGCAAGGGCTTTCAACATATCTTCGCTGACGTTCTTTTTGATGAGATTTGAAATGAGTGTGCCGAAAGAACCGATGACGTCGTTCACCGTCACGGTCTTTTGTGCGAAATCGAGAGAAAGTTTGATCTTTCCGTCAAGGGTAAGGAAAGAATATTTGTTTTCGCTGTTTGCGATTTTGTCGTAAAGATTTTCGGTGGTGTCGTCACCGTCTTGAATGGGTTGATTGTACTGATCGCGGCTCTTGAGCGTTCCCGCGACGTCAACGTCGGGAGATGCGGCAAAGTCAGCCTTCGCATAGCCGAGCGTAAATCCGACTTCGGACTGGAACACGCCGTACTTCTCTTGCAATCCTTCAACGCCGTAAGAGTTGAGGTTCGTGTCGACGTCAAACGTGATACCGTTGAGTTTTCCGTCCTGCATGTCCGCTTCGAGATACAAAGCCATACCCGCAAGCGCGCCGAGTTTGCCAAGGTCAAGACCGAGCACGTCCTTGACGAGCCCGATGATATTTTCGGGGATAAGACCTTGAACGAGCGGAATTATGCTGACGATAAGTCCGAGATCGCACGGGATTTGGAGAACGGTGTGACCGTTGCCGTAATCAACGAGCTTGCTTCTCGACGCACCGAACAAAATGTTGACGATGAGTTGTTCGACGGTGAGAGAGACGATGTCCATGTTGACAAGGCTCTTGATGAGACCGCCGATGTCATAACCCATAATGGTGTCGAAAAGAACGGAAGAAAGGTCGAGATCTTCAAGACATGCGGCAAATTTCGCGACGAGAGACGTCATGTCGATATTGTCCGTCCAGACAACGTGCACGCCTTCGTCCTTCTTGATGCCGCGCAAATCCGTAACGAGTTTGCCTTCGTAGTAGTAAACGCCCATGAGAAGTTTGCCTTCTCCGCTTGCCGCCATTGCGCAAATCGTCTCGTTGTCGAGATTCTTTCCCGCAAGTTCAGCCGTTTTGAACTGTCTGAACTCGACGAGAATTTCACTCGTATCGTTGTTGACGTCGGCCTGAGTGTCGATTCTGCCTGCAAAACGCATCGTCACGAGAGAGTCATACGAGTCTTTGTTGAAACCGAGTATGAACGTCGTGTCCACGTTTATGTATCTCGAATCTTTCTCGTCCGAAGCCGCGGCGAGTGCTGCTTCTTTGAGCACCTTCCACGCCTGTTGCGAACCGAGCGTTTTCGAATCGTCGATTCCGGGGTTCGGCGTCGGGGTCGGAATGACCGGATTCGTTGTGCTTCCCGAACCGTTCGTTCCGCATGCGACAAGACCGAACAGCAAGACGCTGATCATCATCGCAAGCAGTACGATTGTGAGTCCCTTGAGCTTTCTCATTCTCATCATTTTCCTCCAGAACATACACGCGTAGCGTATGTGCATAGATTATTATACGCAACTATTATACCGTTTTCGCACATAAATGTCAATAGTCAAAGTATTTGAACGATAGAATCAATACCTTGTGGTATACGTACCTGCAAGGCACAATAAATTGTGATTTTTTAGCGTATTTTCATTAAAATTCGCGAAAAGTTCGTCGAAAAAAGTTGCAAACTGTCCGTTTTCCCACTATTTTCCACTTGTTGCTCTTTTATCGCGACAAATCTTCGTTTTTCGACTTCTAACGACATAAAATCGAGCGATTCTTTCTTTTTTTAGATTTAGTTTCAAAATATTAGATTGCCGAAAAATTTTTTCACGCAAGCTCGAATTTCTCCCGATTTCGCTCTTTACGATTTTTCTGCATTTTCAAGCAAATTTCGACATTCTAAACGCATTAAAAATTTATATTTTCTTCTAAGATTGCCAGCGTTTGACACATGCGCGAAATAATGCTATCATTCGTTGTATGGCAGCAAAACGAGAACTTAAAAACGTCAGTCCGCTCATTGCCGACGACGCACAAATCACTCTTATTCCGAAGAGAAAACGCCAACGCGTGTGGGAGATAGATTTCTTGCGCGGCGTGTGCGTTATTTTGATGATTCTCGACCATCTCACCATCCTTATCAGCGACATTTTTGGACCGCAATGGTACGGCGGATACAATCGCGGAGACGCTTTCACAAGGTTTTGTTTTCAGTGGTACAACGGCTCTGCAAGGGAGATAATCCACCCGCTCGTACTCTTCGTTTTCTTCTCCATTTCGGGCATTTCCTGCACGTTTTCGCGCAACAACGCAAAGCGCGGGCTTATGCTCGGAGCAGTCGCTCTCTTATACACGCTCGGCTCGTACGTTGCGCAAAACGTTATGGGTATTAGCGGCGTTTTCGTGGCGTTCGGCGTGCTCGATTTCCTTGCCGTATCCATGCTCTTATATGCGTTTGTATCCTTTATCACGCGCGACAACCGCTGGGGCATAGCAGGCGCAAGCGTGATTCTCATCGTCGTAACGCTCGTTCTGTATTTTTGCTACACGCCGCCCGAAACCACTCCGAAATTCTTCGCCTGGATATTCCCGCCGCACGACTTTTACGGCAACCCGTCGCTTTTTTACAACGCATACGAGTTTTCTCCCGGCGATTTGTTTACGATGATACCCTACACCGCGTTTTATTTCGCAGGTGCGCTTATAGGCGAATTGTTCTATTACGAAAGATTGTCGCTCGTTCGTTTCGAGCTTACGAAATATCTCTTCAAAAAGACTTGCGACGCGCTGTACGCCAACGTACGAAGCGAAAAGAAATCCTTGCGCGAGTTTTCAATCTTCACTCTTCGTGCGCTTCTTGGCACGCAGAAAGTCGTAAAAGCAGTTGCCACGGGCGTTCAAAAATCCGTTTGTTTCGTGGGCAAACACGCCCTTATCATTTACGTCGTTCACGTCGTGCTTCTTGCCGCGATACTGTCTTTGATCACCGGCATATTTATAACCCCCGGCGATTTCGGCTTTTGAGAAAAATTAATAATGAATAATGAATAATGAATAATTGTGGCGCGGGCGCCCGAACAAAAGCCGTCATGACGGCAACGGCATTGCTTGCGTGCAATCAACACCGAGAGCCGCATTAGACTTTTGTTCTGCTAACCGTGCCGAAAATCTTTGCTATCAGTTTGGTCACGGACATAAACTCCTGCCACAATTTCGCAAGATTGTCGGCTTGGTATATTCGAGTGGGCAGGAACACCCGCACCCGAAACGAAAACTTATTCGAAGCGCACTTATAAACGGAATGTGCGACTTCGAAGTGAGCGTTCGCAAGGCGAACGCCGAGATAAGCGCCGAGCTTGACGGTTGTACGAGCGACTGCGTCGTGTTGTTGGCTACTGCCTGGCGCACAAAGCGTGGTGGCATAATGAGTGAACGATACCTATCTATGCGAGTGCCGACTGTCTTCCCCGCGAGCGACGGATAACATTGTAGAGAAAGCACTCTATACGAGTGGTGGAAGAAATACCGGCACGGACCGGAAAGATGGGGCAATTCTATTTAGAATTTAAAACGCCAACCCTTTGTAGAGCCTTGAACAAAACAAAACTTATCGGGCGCAATTGTTTGATTTTCGCTACGCTAGATCCTTCGACTTCGCTACTCGCAACTGCTATGCTTGCGCATAGAACCTACGGTTTTGCCTTTTTCAAAGGCGTTGCTACGTGAATACATACGCTACGCAACCCTTGCAAGCAAGTTGCTTCGCTTTGTATTGACAGGATGACAAGGAAAAATTGATATTATATTCGCCCGAAACAAAAACTTATTCGGAGTGTTCTTATTAACAGACTGTGCAACTTCAAAGACGGAACACGAGCCGCAACGGCGGATTGTGTCGGTATAACCAAACAATCGCGGCGGAGATAGGCAACAGAGTTGCAAAATGTGGGGTATATGAGGCAAGGGATGCGAAAAACGTTTCGCAACGCATATTGTAAGCGGTGTCGGCGCAATGTTATAATCATATTACTTCTATATTAAGGGGGTAATTATGGGCAAATTGCACAAAAGACTTCAAGAAGAGATTCAACGTGCATCGAGAGTCGTTTATGAAAGCGAAACGATGCAGAGTTCTGCGCCGCAGATAAACGGAAGTTTAAGGAATTTTGCATTGAGAGTTCCTGATCAGATAAGCGAATGCAGCGGTATAGTTCTTTTCGGGAAAAGAATTAAATCCTTGGTTTTCACGACGGATGTTGCGGTTATACGCAATTGCAACGCAGACGCGGTGTTCGCGGTGTATCCTTACACTCCGCAACCCATTATAAACGAAATGCTTATACATGCGGCAGACGTTCCGGTTTTTACCGGAGTCGGCGGTGGTCTTACGCAGGGGAAGAGAGTGGTCAATCTTGCCATGTTTTCCGAGATGCAGGGCGCTGCCGGGGTAGTGGTAAATGCTCCCACTTCGGACAAGACTATAAGGAAACTGTATGAAACTATCGATATTCCCATAGTCGTGACGATGTTGAACGCCGAAGGCGTGCGTGAGAGAATCGAGCACGGAGCAGAGATACTCAACGTAGCTGTGGGAAGCGAAACGGCAAGCGTTGTCGCGAAGATAAGATCGATAGATCAAAATATTCCGATAATCGCAACAGGCGGTCCGACCGAAGAAAGCATTGTCGATACGATAAAAGCGGGAGCGAATGCGATTATCTGGACGCCGCCGAGCAACAAAGAAGTTTTCAAACCCGTCATGGAAGCATATCGAAAAGGTGAAAGACATCCGTAACATAGAGTCAATGAACTATAAAAATAAATGCTCGCAAAATTGCGGGCATTTTTCATTATCAATATTTTATCTTGCATAAGTGATCATATAAACTGTTTTTTCAGTTGAATTATGACTTTTTATTTGCTTTGCGAGGAGACGCGAGTTTCCTTGGTTTTACGATTTCGTCAACCCACGTTTTGAAGAGTTCGAAGTCGACGCATTCCGTTTGGACGGTGATTTCGTCGCCGACACGTAGCACCGTATCCGACGCGGCAACCACCATTTCGTCGTTGCGTTTTATGGAGCGTATGAGAAGATTGCCCGGCCACAAAACGTCTCGTATGGGTTTGTTCATCGCAATCGAGCCTTCTTCTATCGTGGTGGTGTAGGAGTGACGCGTCAGATGCACGTGTTCGTCTTCGAGTATGCCGTCGAGTATGACTTCGTATATCGGTTTTGCGCCGAAGATTTCGCTGACCATATATCCGAAAGATACGCCGAGAATGACGGGAACGAGCAACGTGAATTGCCAGGTGAGTTCAACGACCATGACGATTGCGGTTATGGGTGCTTTGACGATTGACGCAAAGAACGTTGCCATGCAAATCATGACGATGCAATCTCCGTACACTGCGTCCATGCCGATTGCGCCGCAAAGTTTTGAAACGAGTGCGCCTATGCATGCGCCTATTGATAGCATGGGAATGAATATTCCGCACGGCACGCCTGCGCCGAGATTGAGTGCGGTGGCAAGGATTCGCATGACGAGAACGAGCAACAACGATACGACGACGGGAGAAGAGAATATTGTAGCAACCGTTTGTTCTCTTGTTGCGCCGTTTGTGCCGAGAGACTGAATGAACGAGTGTCCGCCGCCCATGACTGCAACGCTTATAAGCCCGAAAACGCCTGCCGCAAGGAAGGGAATGAGCATTTTTCCAAGACCTTTTGCAAACGTGATTTTTGCAAATATTTTGCGTGAGAGCAGGCAAAGAGAATAAAAACCGAAGCCCAATAGACCGCTCAGAACAGCCGCGATTGCAACGTATCCGTACGATTTTAGCGGCATTTGCACAAGCGTGAACGTGGTGAAAGTGGACGCGACTTCCATATGCATGAGTTCAAACAGCACGTTGCGCGTTATGATTGCCGAAAGCACGGACGAGAACGCGCATATAAATATCGCGGGCGTAAAACGTCTGTGCGCTTCTTCAAAGGCGAAAACTATCCCCGTAAGCGGCGCATTGAATGCCACGGCAAGACCTGCGCTCGCTCCGCCCGTGAGTTGATATCTTCGCTCCATATCTGTACAACGAAGCATTTTGCTCACTCCGTCGCCGCAAGTCGCGCCGATAAACATACTCGGTCCTTCCGCACCTGCGGTGAGACCGGATATTATGCAAACAAGGCATGCCGCCGCCATTGACGGAAGCGATTTGTACCACTTCAGTTCAAGTAGACCCCTTGCCGCTCCTTCCGTTTGCGGAATACCGCTTCCGCGAACCATAGGCACGAATTTTGCAAGTGTAGCAATAGCAAATGCGATTATGGCAAGCGCAATAAAGAGCAAAGGAATGAATGCGGGATTTTCACGCACTAGCGCGTATAAATCCTTTGCGTATTTTGAAAACAACTCGGCGGCGATATTGAAGAAAGTCACCACTATGCCTGCCGAAATTCCCGTTATTATTCCCACCGCCATCAACTGCACGCCGTGACGGTACAATCTTGAAAGCAAATCTTTTTTCGTCATATTTCACCGTGTGATTCGATTTTGCGAAAACGTATTATAGACTCACCGCATTGCAAAATCAATCGATTTGTCGATTTGTGCGTAGTTTAACCTTTTACCGCTTCGTTTTTTATGCTTGCGTCTGCATTGCCACTTTCGTCAACCGACGGTTTTTCGTATTTTGCAAGCGTAGTTTTCAGGCTGTATATCACGCGTTGGCGCAAAGATTCGGGGGATATGACTTCGATTTTGTAGTTGTATTGCAATATCCAGTACAGTATGGCCTTTTCGCTTGCGGTGACCGTGGCTGTGAAATGCTCGTCGTCAACTCGTTTCACGACAAAGTTTGTTCCGAACCAGTCCGAGAGAGTGTCCATCATGTAGTTGCGGCATTTTATCGTGACGGGTATGGGTTTGTCGTTGTACATGTACGGAAGAGCGGTGGATATTTGCTTGTAGTCTATGCCTTTTTCAAATCCCGCGTTCTCTTTTAGCGGTTTCGCATCTTCGTTGACGATTTCTATATTCGTAATTTTGTCCATGCGGTAGTAGCCGACTTCTCCGAACACTTCGTCGAACATCATAAGATAATAGCGTTGATTGTGCAAAAACATCTGATAGGGCGAGCCTTTGTGGGACAGGTTTTTGTGCAGTTGCTTGTCAAGCCCCATCTTGTTGTAGTCAAAAGTGATTTTCTTGCCTTGTTCGATGGCTTCGTCTGCGATTTCGACGTTGTAAAAGAAGTCTTTGTTGCTCGATTTGTCCCATTCTTTGACGGAATACACGTGCTTTACGTGCGATTTGAAGTTGCGCCCGCCGAGAGATATGAGTTTGTCTATAAGTTGCTTGGAGTGCGTCGAATTTATGTTTCTCGACGAAAGAACGCTG
>CAVKIG010000018.1:0-26574 GCA_963656415.1 bacterium
GCTTTATCATTCGTGCAATTTGTTATTTTTAGATATTCTAATCATTTGATTTTTACTTTTTCATTTTTATTCCGCCCGAAAAATTTGCAAGAATACCCGTTGAAAAACTTGATTTCACTCCCCTTGTTTTTCGCAAAATCGCCTGCTCGATAAGACGGGATATGAGCGACGAGAACGGCATATCGAAAAGATAAAACGCCATTGAACCGGGGATTGTGTTTATCTCGTTGATATACACCTTTTTGCGCTTTTCGTCTACAAGATAATCAACTCGCACGACACCGAACAACCCCATTTCCTTGTAAACGCGCTCCGTGTTTGCTTTTACGATGAGTTCCAAAGAACCTATATCGGCAGGCATAATTCTCTCGCTTCTCGACATTTTGCCCCCACCGACGTATTTATCGTCAAAAGTCAAAAAATCGCTATCCGAACAAGGCCTTTCTGTGTTTGAAACGACGATTTTGCCGTTTTCTTCAAATGCGGCGCAGTTGACTTCCTTGAAATCGACGAGTTTCTTCTCTGCAATGACTTTGTCGTCAAAATTGAACGCGACGTCAAGCGCATACGCAAGGCTTTCGTCGTCGGTTGCAACCGCTATACCTATGCTGCTACCGCCCGTGGACGGTTTGACGATTATCGGATAATCGAGAACGGCTTTTAGCCAGTCCACAGTGCCCTGTTCGTCTTTTTCATAATCCGATTTAAGAACGGTTTCATAAGGCAATACGTTCAGCATAAGCCCGTCAAAGACCTTTTTTGAGAAAGCCTTGTCAATACAACAGGCACTCGCGCAAACGTCACACGACGTATAAGCAATGCCGTTATATTCCAAAAGTCCTTGCAAAGTGCCGTTTTCGCCTTCACCGCCGTGACAACACAAGAACGCAACGTCGGGTTTGAAAAACTTGACGAGTTTGTTTCGTTTCAGTTTGAAAAACTCCCCTTTGATGAGATACGCCTTTTCGTGTGCAAGCGGATTGAACGACACGAATTTTTTTACGTCGTCAACATCTCCGACGTAAAAGTTTCCGTCATCCATATATATCGGCTCAACCTTAAATTCGCTTTTATCAACGTTTGCCAGCACCTGCATAGCGGTTATAATCGATATCTCTTTTTCAAGCGAACGACCGCCGAAAATCAAAGCAATTCTTCTTTGCATATTCTCTCCCATTTTGTCGTATTGACAATATATGATTCTTTATACTCGCGTTGTTACACTCTTTGACAGTCAGAAGATTTTGCAAAAAATCACACGCTCTTCGCTTTCAATTTCAGACTTCCGACCACGAATTTCGATTTAGTTACAACAAGAATTTATCTTACATTCGTTTGATTAAATTTTAGATGTTTTACAATAAAACGCATTTTTTAGAATAGTCTATTATAAAAATAAGCGTTTTATAGGGTAGTATTGCAGTTTTACACTACACTTTGTCGTCGAATATATCAGGCAGGTCATTAAGTATCAAGAGCGTATCTCCAACTCTGAGAGTGTTTGAAAAATCGTTTTCACAATCTTTAAGCGACTCGTAAACGTATATCTCTCCGCCGAAGCAGCATCGTTTCAACGTGCGATTAAGCGCAAGACTTCTCTTCTTCCCCACAAGCAAAACGACGTCTGCAATCGAGGAAATGTATTCGCCCAACTTCTCGTTTTCCTGCTCTTCGTTTTTGCCGAGCTCGACAAGTCCCGGAGTCATAACCACTTTTCTCGTATCGAACATAGCGAGCGTATCGAGCGCAAGTCTTGCTCCGTCCGGATTTGAATTGAAACTGTCGTCGATAATCGTAATGCCGTTTCCTTTCACAAGTTGTTGCCTGTGCGGCACTGCTTGCAAAGATTGTATGCCGTTTTGAATATAAGGGATTTCAACGCCGAGTTTCACCGCCACCCCGACTGCAAGCAATACGTTTTCTACGTTGTGAATTCCGAGCAAATTCGTGTGAGCGCAAAAAACGTCGTCGCCTATCTCAACGTCAAAATCGCTTCCGTCCTTGCCAACCGATATATTGACCGCCCTTACGTCACATTCGTCGTCAAAGCCTGCATATATGACTTCGGGTATCGGATTTTGCGAAATCAACTTCGGCTCGGTCACACTTCTCAATTTTCCGTTTATCACGCACGTTCCGTCCCCCACTTCGAGAATGCGACATTTTTCACGCTTGATATTATCGAAAGTTTTGAAAGTTTCAAGATGCTGTTCGTTTATTCCCGTCAATACGGCAATTTGCGGTTTTACGATTTGCATAAGACGTTTAACGTCCCCCTTTCGTCTTGCTCCGAATTCCGCAATGAAAACTTCGTGCGTCGGGTCAAGAGAATTGACCGTCTTCGATATTCCCATAGGCGTGTTGTAACTCTCGGGCGTTGCGAGAACGTTGTATTTTTGAGAAAGTATCGTCGCAATATAGTTTTTCACAGAAGTTTTGCCATAACTGCCGGTAATTGCGATTTTCATCAAATCGGGACGATTTTTCAGTCTTCTTGCGGTTCGCATTTCAAAACGGCGATTGTTCAACTTTTCAAAAACGTTGATTATCGACGTGAAAATTATGAACATCAACGGAAAAATCAGCACGAATCCGAAAAATACGAGATACCGAAGATAAGAGTCGGCAAGTTTAGCATTCACAAGCGCAAGCGCGCACGTTCCTGCTGTACATGCGCCTACCGACACGAAAATCAGACATCTCACGGCACGCTTTGTGTATTTAAGCGGTTTTTTGCGGTCGGGCAAATCTTCCATAAAATACAATGCGATTTCCGTCACAAAGAAAAACAGCGCAATCAAAAAACCCCAGAACGCTTTTGCCTGAAAGAAATAAAAGCCAAGCCACGCCGAAAAGAACACCGCAACGCTGATGACGTCGATAAGATACACCGTGCGAAGCCTTCTATTGCCGAATATCTCGCTTATACGGTAGTTGTCGTTTTGTATGGCGTACAGATACGGTCTTGACATGAAAAAGCCCGTAAGCAACAAAAGCAATATGTAAAACCAGTCACCGCGCTGAAGCGTCATAATTTCTCCTTATTCGCTCATATATACGCAAAATGCGGCTAGATTGTGCAACGCTCGGCGCACCGTGCAACAAAAAATCCACTGTTTAGCGGACTTTTTGTACAAAATTATGTTTCATGAAACATGCAAAAAATTCGGGTGAAAGGATTTTGAGCAAAAAATCGTTTTCAACGCAATTCAAATCATTCCTTCAAAAACGCTTTCAATATGGCGTCAAACACATATGCGTCTTCGAGATAAGAAAAATGACCGCCGTGCAAAACAAATCCCTGTGAGTTTTTTATATGCTTTTTCAAATGCTCATACATATAAAGCGGTGTTTGATTGTCTTTATCTCCCCAAAATATTGCAGTCTCGCAATCAATGTATTTGAGAATCGGGCGTTCGTCGCAATTTACGACTTTGACGAACGTCTTTTTCATATTTTCACTTAGCGACCTATAATCGGTCGAGCCTTTAAGACCGTCTTTCCCGAGTTTTTTCAGAATTTTGTGAACTGCGACTTTCACGTAATATGACGGTTTGCGTCTCGGTTTTATGCCTGCGCTGTCCACGAGAACGAGTTTTTCCACTCGCTGTTTATGAAAAGCAGAGATGTAAATCGCAACTCTTCCGCCGAAAGAATGCCCCACCAGCGTCGCCTTTTTTATGCCGAGATAATCAAGCAAACACAAGGTTTCTTTTGCATAATCTTCTACGTCGTACACCACACTCGGCTCGTCGGAATCTCCGAAACCTGCAAAATCAATTGACGTAACGCGAAATTTTGCGCTTAGCGAATTCATTTCTCGGGCAAAAGCGTCGCAGTTTGCGCCCCAACCGTGCAGAAACACGACGTTTTCGCCGCGCCCGAAACTCTTGTACGCAATGCGTCTGCCGCCAATAAAAAAATAACGCTTGCTTTTGTCGCATGCGTCATTCGTAGTCGGAATATTCAGTTTTTCTTTGTCGTCGTGTCGGGTGTAAAAGTCGTCTGTTTCAGTCACGATTTTCCCTTGCTTTTCGTTTATTGCGTTTTTGCCGTCTATATCTGAAAATTATATATGCGTTCGTCTCGATATAAGAGATTTCCATCTCTTACAAGGAAAGCCACATTATCAGCGCGTCGTATTGATTGTTGTAATATCTCGGTCTCACGCCTTCGACTGTAAAGCCGAAACTCTTATACAGCGCGATTGCAGGCGCGTTGCCGTCCTTGACTTCGAGCGTCATATATTTTATGCCGAGAAGCCTTGCGCGAGAGATGAGTTCCGCCATCAAAAGCGTGCCTATTCCATTGCCGCGATTGCCTGCTTTTACGGCTATATTCGTGATATGCGCTTCATCAAGCACTTTGTGAAAACCGCCGTAGCACACCACTTCGTCGCCGCGAGTGCCCACGAGATAGTAGGCATTTTCGTCTTCGACTTCGGGAATGAACATACGCTCGCTCCACGGTTGGTCAAACGCTTCGCGCTCGATTTCCGCCATTTGTCTCAGATGTTCGTATCGAAGCGGCTCAAACTTCATCTTTTTCTCTCTCCGCTTGCGATTTTCTCATATAGAACGGCTCAAACACACTCACGAATTCTTTGCCGTTTGCCTTTCGGATTGCCACCTTCGCAAGCGTTTCGTCAACGCTTGCGAGCGGCTCAAAATCGATTTTTGCAGCATCTAAACTATCGTTTTGTCCGTTTTCGACAAAGGATTGCTTCACGACTTTGCCGTTTTGGCACTCTGCAAGATACAAGTTGCCGTGTCCTGCGTCGACGCCTGCGATACAATCTCGTCTATTGTATGCAATGAGTTCAAATGCCGTGATTGCGATGCGTTTTGCACCGGTTGCAAATGCAAGAGCGGTCATTGCAGATACACCTATGCGAATACCCGTAAACGAACCGGGGCCAACAACGACTCCTATAACGTCAATATCGTTTACGTCGACTTCGTGTTCGTCGAGCATTGCTTTTACGCTCGGCATCAAAGTTGCGCTGTGGCCGCTTTTGCCGATTTCTTTCGTATAGGAAAACATCTCTCCGTTTTTGACGAGCGCAATGCTGAGTCCCGTCGAAGTTGTGTCAATCGCAAGAATGTTCATAATCTGCCTTTGTTTTTGTTTATATTTTCCTTTCAGTCGTTGTTTTCGCCGTCAACGGCACTTTCATTTTCTGCTTTTTCGCCGTTTACGTCGTCCGATTTCTTCTCATCAGTTTTGACCGTTTCGGCATCAACGTCCGAAATCGTTTTGCCGTTTTCGTCTTGCTGAAGAACAATATCGTATTCTCTTTTCGTTTCGCCGAGTGTTTTTACGGATATTTTTATGACTTTCCCGTCGAAATGATCGAATTTATTCCATTCGATGACCGTCACCGCGTCTTCGTCGAAGCACTCTTCTATGCCGAGTTCTGCAAGTTCGTCCGAACTTTCCACTCTGTACATGTCGAGATGATTGAGTTTGAGTCTTCCGTCTTCATACACGTTGAGAATGGTAAACGTCGGGCTAGTCACTTCTTCTTTGACACCGAGTGCCTTTGCAAGTCCTTTGGTGAACGTGGTCTTGCCTGCGCCCAAATCTCCGTCGAGCAGCAAAACTTCTCCGCCGTCAAGCGTATCGGCAACTTTCTTCGCAAGCGCGTAGGTTTCGTCAACCGACTTGACTTTGTGAACGCCGAAAACGGTGTCTTTTTTCATGCTCGTGCCGTCCCAGTGCAGTATTTTGGAAAGACGTTTGTAAAGAACGAAGGTCAAACCGCTTACTATTATACATCTAAACAGATTAAAAGGCAACACGCCGAGCAACAAATAATAGGTGTAGAAAGTGTCAATCGTTACGTTTTTGTATAACGGTTTCAAAACGCCGACTATCGCGTCGAAATTTCCGCCGAAGTACAATTGAACGAAGAACGGAATCGAAATGAATCTGTTCACGAGAATCGACAATCCGGTAAGACAAGCACTGCCGACACATAAGCCGATGAGCGCGTGTTTTTTGTCCTTGTGGAAATAGTATATCAGTGACGCCGGCAACACAAACGCTATGCCGAGAAGAATGTCCGTAGCTTCTCCGACGTATGCCGTCGTCGTGAGCGGAAATTTGAGAAGGCACTTGATTATAACGACCAGACAGCCGCTTATCGGCCCCATGGAAAAACCTGCAAGCAACGCAGGAAGTTCACTTATCTGAATTTCGAGAAAACTCGGAAACATAAACGGCAGATTGAATTTTGCAAATGCGTATAGAATAAACGCGATTGCCGTGAGAATTGCCATCTTCGCGATATAAGCGGTCGAAAATTTCGGATTGCGAAATTTTGCAAAAGTCGCTTTTATTTCCGCTTTTCCGTCCGTTTTTTCGGCTGTGATCGAAACGTCGTTTTTGAGTCGTTTTTCGCCTTTCGTTTTGCTCATTTTTCTCCTTTGGCGCAACTTCCATAAGATTTGCCGCTCGCGGTCGGTATAAAAAAATTGCGCCTTCAAGGGCGCAAACATAACAAACGTGATTATGTCGCTTCTTTCATCCGGACTTTACCGTCGGTCAAGGAATTGCACCTTGTCGGCACGCGGATCGCGTGTTCGCGGACTATACCGCCGGTGATGATTTGCACATCGCCCCGAAGCATTTATTATCATAATAGCCTTGCGTCGCATTGTCAAGTGCAAATTGGGCTGTCGTATGAATTTTTCGATTTTTGTACATAATCGTCGTATGCAACAAGAAATAATAAAACCCGGCGATTATGACATCGTGCTCCCCATTGCAAAACCGGACGGTATTCAAAAATCCGTTCAAATAGTTTCCGACGTGACCGAAAAGGCGACTTCTATCGCGCTTATGCAAGAAAAAGTCGTCGGCGCAAGATGCTTCTTTGTCGAAAACGTATGCGTCGCCGCCGTCATACTCGAACCGATTTATCTCAAAAGTGAACGCGACGGATACATCGAAGAGATAAAAACTGCAATCGAAAGCGCGATAAGCGGCAATGCGATAATAACGACAGACATAGACGTTTACACGAAAATCAAAGCCGAAATGACAGACGCACAAAAAATGGCGTTATACAAAAAAGTCACAGAAAGACTGTGACTTTTAAGCATTTTTCTTCGTGTTTGTTTGAAAGAATCGACAAATCTGTATAGAAACGACAATATTTGAGTTTGTCGCGATATGCCGTTTTTCGGCGTATTCATTATTTGTTTTCTTTCTTTTCTCCGACGTATTTCGTCATGTTCTGTCCGTCTGCCCAAAGTTTTTCAATGCAATAGAACATTCTCGTCTCGTCGTTGAAGATATGCACGATAACTCCGCCGTAATCGAGAACAGCCCATTTGCCTTCTCCTACGCCGTCCGTATGGGTGGGTTCGACGCCGTTTTCCGCCATTTTTTCGTCAACGAATTCCGCAAGCGCTTTCACTTGCTTGTTGCTCTTTGCCGTGCAGATAATAAAATAATCGGTGAGCACGGTAAGGTGAGCAACGTCGAGCACGGTTATATCCACCGCTTTATGCTCGTCGAGTTCGCGACAAATTATATCTTTCATTTCAACAGGTTCCATAAAGTCTCCTTTTGTCTTTTGTACATTTTATTGTGTGAAGAATGCGTTTTGTCATTCTCTGTCATTATGATAACACGCATTTCGTCGTTTTTCAACGGTGATTTTCCGCATTATGACGGCAATTTGCCGTTTTTGCGATAATCTTTGAGAAAAATTCGGCAAGAACGGATAGGTCAGTTCAGATAATAATCGACTGCTTCTTGCGTCATCGGGTGCATGGGCTTTCCGCTTTTCGTGACCTTGTCGTACGTGTATCGAAGCACCGCTTTGAAACCCTCGTCAAAATCGCGCATCGCAATTTCTCTGATTTTCGGAATAGGTTCGTAAGTTCTGTCAAATGACAGACTATCCGCCGTGTACACGAGTTTTTCAAGCATGGTCATATTTGCTTTCGCGGTCGTATGGTAGCGAATTGCCTCAAGCACGTCTTCGTCCTGTATTCCGAAATCTCGTCTTGCCTTCTCCGCTCCCAAAAACTGATGCAACACGGGCGTTCCGATTGCGTCTTTTGGCACGTTCAAGCCGTCAACGGACGGACGTTGCTTTGCATTATCGTGCAAAAAGCATGCAAGAAACGTCTTTGTGAAGTCCTGTTTGAGATTATGGCGGGAATTAAGTTCCATTGCCGTCAGCACAACCGCTTTGCTGTGCGCAAAAAGTTCGTCGCTCTGATAGGATTTAAGACGCGTTGCCATATCCGAATACTCTTTGAAAAGTCCGAGTTCGTCTATTGCGGATTGCACTTTTTCGTCAATCTCGTCGCATTTGTCTCCCATAAGAAGTTTTGCTCTTACAACGGACGAAGAAACGTCTTTCCCCGTGTAATCTATGAGAATAAATTCACCGCCGAATTTTCGCCGTAATGCGGCGGCGCGCGTTTTTATATCGTCGAAACCTTCACGTCCGCAAACCGCCACGGGACAAGTTTCGAGAATCTTCTCCGGATGATACCACGTGTCGAAATATTCGAGACTGTCGCCGCCTATGAGATATACGATATCGCCGTATTTTTCTTTGAGAACAGGCAACGTCAGTGCACTGTAATTGTCTTTTCCGCGCTCGTTTTCGATGTCGTCTATGACGAAATTCAATCCGTCGAACGCAATTTTAAGAAGTTTGCAACGCGTGGCGAAATCCAAAAATCCCGCACTTTTGTGTGGTGGTGTGAACGTGGGAACAAGCACGACTTTGTCTATGCCGAGTTGCTCGGCTGCGTGCCTGACCATATTTACGTGTTCAAGGTGCGGCGGGTCGAACGCACCGCCGAATATCAATGTCTTTTGCATGGTTTTATTATACAATGATTGAAAATTATTATCAATTATTTGACGCTCGTTTGTGTATCGAAAACGATATTTCGGGCAAAAATCGCAATATGGCAAAAACACTCGATTATATATTCGCAAGCATAGTGTTGTCACTCGTGACTTTTGCATGGGCGACCTTTGCTTTCAAAAACTGGATTGGCGCACTTATATTTTCCTGCGCTTTTACAGCCGTTGCGATTTTTACGGTTAGTTACGTTCAAAAGAAAAAAGCAAAGCCGTATTCTTGGGAAAGGCTCGAACTCGAGTTTTGCCTACGCGGCAACGAATATGCAATAAAAACTCTGCTATGTGCCATAAAAAATGCCGATTTTGATAATAGTCGCAATTATATTTTGCTTGAAAAAGGGATAATAATTGCAAATTTCAAGTTTTCACCGCTTGGTACAAGCGACGTTGCAAACGCATGCAATCTTGCGGCAAAACACGAAAGAAACGAGATTTTTCTGCTTGCAAAAGGCATAGACCGCAAAGCGTATCAGATTGCAAACCTTGAAAAAATCAAACTGAATCCGATAAAAACGAAACAAATATTTCGTTTTCTTGCCAAAAGAAACGCCCTTCCCGACCTTAAAAAAATAAGAACGAAGTTTGATTTCCGCGCACTTGCAGAGACTATGCTGAATAGACGAAACTTCAAAAACTACGCATTTTCGGGCGGAATACTTATTCTCGTGTCGTTTATCACTCCGCTTAAAATCTATTATATCGTTTTTGGAACGCTCACGCTTCTTATGGCTCTTTTAACACTCACTCCGCTCGGCAACGGAAGCATAACTTCTCCGAAAGTCTTCTCTCAACTCGAACGCGAACTGGAAGACGAATACAAACGAGAATGACAAGGAAAATTTGTATCTCACCGAATTTTCCATTCGGGTGTGGGAGTCCCACCACTCGTCATGTTGAGCTTGCCGAAACATCCAGCTGTAAGGCGCACATTTTGCTTGTTTTTTTTCGCTACGCTAGATTCTTCGACTTCGCTACTCGCAACTGCTATGCTCTCGCATAGAACCTACGGTTTAGCCTTTTTCAAAGGCGTTGCTACGTGAATACATGAGCTACGCAACCCTTGCAAGCAAGTTGCTCCGCTTTGCATTGACAGAATGACAAGGAAAAAAAATGAATTTTACCGCTTGAACCACCAAGCCGACAATCTTGCGAAATTGTGGCAGGAGTTTTTGTCCGTGACTGAACTGATAGCGAAGATTTTCGGCACGGTCAGCAGAACAAAAACCTAATGCGGCTCTCGGCGTTGCTTGCGCGCAAGCGATGCCGTTACCGCAATGACGGCTTTTGTTCGGATGAAGAACAAGAAAACACCCATCCGAAACAAAACCTAACGTACATTCAGTACGTGATTTTGGAGCGGATGGGTGTTGACGCAGTTATTCGCTGAATAATGCCTTAATCAACCCATTCAAATTCGATGTCGCCAATAACAACAGTATCCCCTTCCTTCATGCCGCGCTTTTTAAGTTCGGCAATAACTCCGCGGTCTTTAAGGACTTTCTGGAAGAATGCGAAAGAGTCTTGAGATGAAATGGTGACGTTCTGAATGAGAAAGTCAACGAGACCACCGTCAACGAAGAACGAGCCGTCGTCAAGTCGGGATATGGTGAATTTTTGGTCGGTTTTGGGTTCGAGTTCAAAGGTTTCGTCACGTTCGATGCGAGAAGGCGGTGGAAGTTCGTCCACTTTCTCTTTCATGACTTTGAGCAGTTCGTCAATGCCCTGATGCGTGAGTGCGGATACGACGTAAACCTTTTTGCCGATTGCATTTTCAAATTTTGCGACTTCGTCGGGGGCGGTGAGAAGATCTGCTTTGCCTGCTACGACGATTTGCGGTATCTGTGCCAGTTTTTCACTGTAAGTTGCAAGTTCCGCATTGATTTTGTTGTAGTCGTCAATTGGGTCTCTGCCTTCGCTTCCGCTGATGTCTACGACGTGAACGATAAGACGCACGCGCTCTATGTGGCGCAAGAAATAGTGACCGAGCCCCGCACCTTCGCTCGCGCCTTCGATAAGCCCCGGAATATCCGCAATGACAAAACTTTCATCGTACATCTGCACGACACCGAGATTTGGATTTATCGTCGTGAAATGATAGTTTGCAATCTTCGGTTTTGCCGACGTCAACACGCTTAGAAGCGTTGATTTGCCAACGTTCGGGAAGCCGACGAGACCGACGTCCGCAATGGTTTTGAGTTCGAGAGTGACCTGATGCTCTTCTGTCGTTTCACCGAGTTGCGAAAAAGACGGCGCTTGGCGTTTTGCATGTGCAAATCTGTTGTTGCCTTTGCCGCCGCGACCGCCCTTCAACGCTACGAAAGTTTCGCCGTCGTCAAACAAGTCGCATATGACTTTTCCGCTTTCCGTGTCGCGAATGACAGTGCCGACGGGCACTTTGACGATAAGCGGCGGAGCGGATTTGCCCGTGCAGTTCTTTGCTTCGCCGTCGCCGCCGTTTTGCGCACGATAAAACTTTTGGAATTTGAAGTCGATAAGTGTGTTTATTTCCTTATCCGCAACGAACACGACGTCACCGCCGTTGCCGCCGTCACCGCCGTCCGGTCCGCCGTTTGGGACAAACTTTTCACGGTGAAACGACACTTTGCCGTTGCCGCCGTTGCCTGCTTTTATAAATATTTTTACGTAATCGAGAAACATTTGTTTCACCTTCCTTTGCCGAAATCGGCGGGAATTTTGTCGCAGTCAAATCGGTTTGCGCATTTGTTCACACGCCGTTTCAATTTGACCGTTGTTCACTGTTTAGTATGCTTTTTCTTCAATACAATTCTAAATTTGGCGCATTTTTAGAATTGTTCTCCGTTTAAGCGCATTTATTCCGCGCATATTTTATTTTACACTTCTTTTGCAAATTCATCGAGAATTGCTTTTGCGGAACGTTTTCCTGCGCCCATTGCAAGAATTACGGTTGCCGCTCCCGTCATTGCGTCGCCGCCTGCATACAATTTGTCAACGTTGGTTTTTCCGTTTTCGTCGGCGACGATTGTTCCCTTCTTCGACGTTTCGAGAGAGGGGAAACTCTTTTTGATTATCGGGTTCGGAGTCGTGCCGAGCGCAACGATAATCTGGTCGCACTCAATCTCGAATTCGCTTCCTTCTATTTCAACGGGGCGTCTTCTACCGCTTGCGTCGGGCTCGCCGAGTTGCATGCGAATGAGCCTTGCCACTTTGACGTTGCCGTTTTCGTCTCCGAGAATTTCAACGGGATTGACAAGCAAATCAAACTTTACGCCTTCTTGCTCGGCATGTTCGATTTCTTCCGCCCTTGCAGGCATTTCTGCACGCGAGCGACGATACACAAGCGTGACTTCGTTTCCCAGTCTCAAAGCGGTTCTTGCAGCGTCCATTGCTACGTTGCCCGCTCCGACGACAACCGTTCGTTTTGCCCTGCGTATGGGAGTAACGCTATCAGCCTTGTACGCTTTCATAAGGTTGACTCTCGTGAGATATTCGTTTGCAGAATACACGCCGTTGAGATTTTCGCCTTTGATGTGCATAAACATAGGGACGCCTGCGCCGCTTGCGATAAACACCGCGTCATATTCTTCGAGCAATTCTTCAACGAACACGCTCTTTCCGACGACTACGTCGGTTTCTATTTTAACACCGAGCGACTTCACTCCGTCAATCTCCTTTTTCACAAGAGATTTCGGAAGTCTAAATTCGGGAATTCCGTATACGAGCACTCCGCCTGCTTCGTGCAACGCTTCGAATATCGTCACGTCAACACCTGCGCGAGCAAGGTCCGCACTGCAAGAAAGTCCGGCAGGGCCGGAACCGACAACCGCAACGCGCTTGCCTATCGGCTTAGCCGCATCGGACGAAATCAAATCGTTTTCGTGAGCAAAATCGGCAACGTAACGTTCGAGATTGCCGATTGCAACGCTTCCGCCGAGTTTTTCACGGCGTACGCAATATTTTTCGCATTGGTTCTCCTGCGGACACACCCTTCCGCAAATCGCCGCGAGATTGTTGTCTATTTTGAGAATTTTTGCCGCACCCGAAACGTCCCCTTCTCTCACCTTCGCGATGAAATCGGGAATATGCACTCCCACGGGGCAACCGCTCATGCACGGAGCGTTTTTGCAATTAAGGCATCTGTCCGCTTCGGCTTTTGCAAGTTCGTCCGTATAGCCGAGCGCAACTTCGTCGAAGTTGTTTTTACGCTCGGATGCGGATTGAGTTGGCATAGCGTGTCTATCAGTCCTGACCATATTCTCTCCTTAAATTGCACAAATGCGCCTGTTCCTGCTCTTTGTACGCCTTCGAGCGCAATATCGCTTCGTCGAAATCGACAAGGTGGCCGTCAAACTCCGGCCCGTCGATGCAAGCGTATTTTGTCTCTCCGCCAACGGTCAAACGACAGCAACCGCACATTCCCGTGCCGTCCACCATCATAGAGTTCATGCTGACCACGGTGTCAATGCCAAGTTCTTTCGTGAGCGCACACACCGCTTTCATCATAGGAAGCGGACCGACTGCAAACACGCAATCGTATTTTTTTCCGTCCGAAACAAGTTTTTTGAGCATATCCGTGACATAGCCTTTGTTTCCGTTCGAGCCGTCGTCTGTTACGAGATACAGATTGTCGCAATTTGCTCTAAACTCGTCCGTATACATCAAAAGGCTCTCGTTTCTTGCGCCTATGATAACGTCAACGCTTATTTTGTCGGAATACAGTTGCTTCGCCTGCGGAAAAACGACTGCCGTGCCTATGCCGCCGCCGACCAAACATACGTTTTTGTATTTGCTCAAATCGGTTGCGTTTCCGAGCGGTCCTACGAAGTCGGCAAGACAATCTCCGACGTTCATGTGAGACAATTTGAGCGTCGTATAACCGACTTCCTGCACGAGAACGGACACGGTGCCGTCGGCGCGCGAATAATCGCATATGGTAAACGGCACGCGTTCGCCGTTTTCGTCCGTGCGCAAGATTATAAACTGACCTGCAAGACAGTGTTTTGCAACCATAGGCGCGTACACGACGTACTCGTGAACGTTTGCCGCAAGTTGTTTTTTTGAGATAATTTCAAACTTCTTCATGATATTTTTCAAGCCGTAGCTTTTATTTTGTTAGTTTTCGATAATATTCGCAGTATGCACGCAGGCCGCAATTGGCGCAATCGGGCTTTTGCGAATGGCAGACGTATCGCCCCTGAAATATCAGCAGATGATGCAGTCTTGACCACTTTGACTCGTCAAACGCTTTCATCAATGCTTGCTCGGTTTGTTCGGGCGTTTTGGTGTGAACGAGTCCTATGCGGTTTGCCACTCTGAAAACGTGCGTATCCACCGCAATAGCGTTTCCGCCGTACGCTTCGCTGTACACTACGTTTGCGGTCTTTCTTCCGACGCCGTGAAGTTTTTCAAGTTCGTCGCGCGTCGCGGGCATACCGCCTGCTTCCAACACGCTCAGACTTATGGACTTTATCGCTTTCGCTTTATTATGATAAAATCCGCAGGAAAATATATGCTTTTCAAGCTCTTCAAAATCCATAGCGGCAAACGCTTCGGGAGTGTTTGCGATTTTGAAAAGTTCGCTCGTGACTTTGTTCACGCGCTTATCCGTGCATTGAGCGGACAAGACCACCGCTATAAGCAACTCAAACGGCGTCGTGTAATCGAGTTCACACTTCGCGTTCGGATGCATTTTGCACAGTATATCGAATATTTTCTCATTCGTCTCGGTCATAGCGCAATTATGCCACAAAAAACGTGGATTTGCAATAGTTTGCGCGCATACGCAAGAATAACTTTTATTTTTAGAAAAGCGTATTTGCAAAATTCTACCGCATCCCGACGCATGGGCACATTTTATATTTTGACTTGCACGACAATATGCACGCGATAATAACGTTCGGCTCACCTAAAACTACGTCGTTTTTATATTTTCGTTTCATTCAAGGCGGAGAAAAAGCACGCAAAGCGTGCTTTCAAGCGGATATTCTCTTCAAGGTTTTTTCAAGGTTCAAAGCCTGATTGCGTTGCCGTTTTGCGAGAAATAATAAAATCCGACTGCCGACGGATAACGTCCGCGCGACAACACCGCCTTTGCCTGCCCCATATCCTTTGCAAACAGTTTCACCGACAATCCGCAACCTACGCCTGCCGACGACGGCGTGTTGATGAGTTTGCAAGTCACTCGATAGGACGTCATTTCTTCATAAAAACGTACGGCTTCTTGCCTTGAGCGGAACGCCACGAAAAATTCTCTCATATCTTACCCCCGAAATTATATGTATCCGCTCTCAAATTAATATATTGCAAAAGCACATTTTTGGTGCGCGCGAGCATAGATTGCTTAATGTAATGATATACCTTGACAACGCAGCAACATCGAGATTCAAGCCGAAGTGCGTGATGAACGCGCTTCTGTTCGATTTGGCGCACTCGGCAAACGCCGGACGAAGCGGTCATTCGGAATCAATCGCAAAAACGATATTTATCGACGATTGTCGCACTTTTTTGCTTTCAAAACTTGCAAACACCGATGAATTCGACCTTGTATTCACAAAAAACTGTACAGAAGCGCTCAATCTTGCGATTTTCGGATTTCTGCAAGCGGGAGATAAGGTTGTCACGACAAAAAACGAACACAATTCAGTGTTGCGTCCGCTTTTCAAACTGAAGAAAGACGGTTTGATAAATCTTGAAATTGCGGATACGACAAGCGACGGACATATCGATTACGAAGATTTGAAAGAAAAGTCGAAAGGCGCAAAACTCATAGCGGCAGGCGGCGCGTGCAACGTTACCGGCGCGGTTGCCGACGTTGAAAAACTTGGCAAAACGGCAAAAGATTGCGGTGCAAAACTGCTTATCGACGGGGCGCAAAGCGTGCCGATAATAGATTGCGACACGTCGTGTGCGGATATGATTGCAATCCCTGCACACAAAGGTTTGCACGGAGTGCAAGGCGTCGGCGCGCTCGTCGTAAAAAAGGACGTTGCGCTCAAACCGCTTCTGTACGGCGGAACGGGAGCAAGATCAAACGAACTTACTCCAACCGTTCAAATGCCGGAATCCTTTGAAGCGGGAACGCAATTCGCAGGCGGAATATCCGCACTGTGTCAAGGTGCGAAATGGACTTACGACAATCTGTCAGCAATAAGAAAAAATACGTTTAGAATATCGAAAAATCTTGAAAAGATTCTGAAAGACGCAAATGCTACGATATATACGCACGACTTTGAAACCGGAGTCGTTAGTTTTAATTTTTCTTCGGTTGACAGCGGATTTATTGCAGACGAATTGAATGAATACGACGTGTGCGTCAGAAGCGGACTTCACTGCGCTCCGCTCGTTCACGAAAGTATGGGAACGGCAACGCAAGGCGCGGTGCGTGCGAGCGTGGGCTGCGACACTACGGACAACGAAATCAACATGTTTGCTAACATTCTGGACAAGATATTGCGGAAAATCAAATAAGACGTGCGGAATATATAACGCAAACAATAAGTAAAACGAAAATCCGACGTTAAAGAGTTACTCTTTAAACAATAATTAAGGTGATGTGAAACGGCGCAACGTTGCGCCGTTTCACATTTTAGCGATGACAAATATCAATCATTAAAACAAATCGCAAAGTGCAAGAATGTAATCACCGTTGTTAGAAGTTAATTTCCCGTTCACAATTGCAAAATTCTTATATCGTTTTTCAAAATTGCCCTGTTTAGAACACCTATTTTTGCCTGATACGGCGTAAGTTTGCGATATTTTTGACAAAGAAGACAACACGCACCTGCAACGTACGGAGCACTGACCGAAGTTCCGCTCATTTTTCCGTACGTTCCGCCGACTTGAATACCTGCAACGTCAACGCCTTGCGAATAAACGTCGGGTCGGTACGCTCCGCCGTAATATCCGCGCGACGAAAAAGACGCCACGTTCAAATTTTTGTCCACCGCGCCGACCGAAATGACTTCAGTGCTTATCGCGGGAGATTTCAAAGAGCCTGCGCCACTGTTGCCCGAAGCGCAAACTACGATAAGTCCGCTTCTTGCAAGCATTTCAACGCCGATTTTTAGCGGGTCGGCATATTCGAGCGGTTCTGCACCGAAACTCATACAAACGACCCTTATATCGTATCTTCTAAAATTGTCGAAAAGCCATTGCATGCCGTCGAGAATTTTGAAAGTTCCGCTTTCACCGCTGTCGTCGATGACTTTCACTCCGACGATGTTTGCCTTTGGAGCAACACCCGCGGTCTTTCTTGCCGAAGCGTTTCCGTTGCCTGCCGCAACTCCCGCAACGAACGTGCCGTGGCCGTTATCGTCGTAAGGCTCGGCGCTTTCGTTTATCATATCCACGAAATGAACGATTCTTTCTCTCGGCACGGACAAATCGAGATGCGGAGATACTCCCGTGTCCATAACGCAAAGCGTAACTCCGCTTCCGTCAAGCGACTCGTCAAACGTCGGCACAGGTGAAAACAATCCGCTGTTTTCAACGTGAAAATCTCGCTTGTCGGCAGGATTGTCGCCACTTGAACTAGTTTGGTTGATCTTGTGCGTTTCATCGCCCGTTTCGCTTGCGATATTGTTTTGAAAATTTACGTTTAGACTTGTTAGATTGCCAATATCGTCTCTTAAAGCAAGCACTTTGCTTTGCGCCGAAACGTATTCCACTTCTTGCATTCTTTCAAGTTTTACAGCGTCTTTAAGACTGCATTTTATCGCAACCGAGCGTATGAACGGATAAAGTCCGCAAACGTCGAAATTCCGCTCTATGTAACCTAAATGAAGCGGATTTCTCACTCTCACAAGCGCGTCTGCACTTTCGTTTTCACACAACGTGGTCACAATGCCGCCCGATATCTTCGACCGTGCGGACAGACGACTTATTATGTTTTTGTCAATCTTGTCCATATCATCCCTTGAGCATATCTATAAGCGCACGCATTCGTTCTCGTTGCTCGGTGTTTAACATCGCGCTCGTTGCCGAATACAACCTTTCGAGCGTGCCCACGTCAAACGTTCCGTCTGCTTTCATTTTGGACACGAGTGACGATAGTTCCCCCATAAGTTCCTGCTCGCTTTTCCCCTGAAATCGCGCATAAGCGTTCATTGCGTCGTCATAATTTGCGCCGTTTACGCTCGCCCCGTCCTTTTGACGTCCTTTGTTTTCGGAGTTGTCGGAAAAATTCCCGCCCATGCCGTTATATTGATAAAAATTCATACTCTCTCCTTTCACATTCAATATATGAGCGCATATTATGGTTGTGACAAGGTGAAATATGAATTTTGACGTAAACGCAATCGCATCTTTGATGCAAGCAATGCAAAATACGCCTGCAAACGACGTAAAACGCGATATTCCTCAATCTGCGCCTAAAAACGAGCGTGTGAGCGACGTTTCTCCTTTCTGCGCTCAAAACGGACTTGGCGAGCAAATCCGCATAAATACGGACGAAAGCGGCGGCGAACAGAAAAACGCTTTTGCAGATATAATGGGAAATCTTGCAAAACAAAACCCCATGTTCTCGCTTGTAAGCGCAATGCAAGGCGGAAAAGGCGATATGTCTTCTCTTCTTCCGCTCGTTATGTCGCTTATGCAGTCCAAAAAGCCTAAAAATGAAGAAAAGAACGGCACGAACGTTGAAAACGATGCCCACTCTTCCGAAAAATACGCGGAAAGCAATTCCGAACAACCGGAAAACGTTTCAAAAGAATGCGGAAATAAAGATTCGGAAAATATCAAAAAAGAAAAAGAAAAAACGCAACGAGACGTTTTTGCTCCCGTTGCGTTTGCAGGTTATGAAGTCGTGTCAAAACTGTGCGCTTTGATGAAACTCTCTCGATGAGTTACATATACAAAGCGTCTTTGTAAATGGGATGTTCGTCGCAAAGAGCGATTGCTCGTGCTTTGACGTCTTCGATTGCTTCTTCTTTGCCTTTCACGACGTCTGCAATCATATCCGCGATTCTCACCATATCGTCTTCTTTCATTCCGCGAGTGGTGACCGCAGGCGTGCCCACTCTTATACCGCTCGTCAGAGACGGCGGAAGGGGCTCGTTTGGAATGGAATTCTTGTTTACGGTGATATGCGCTTCGTCAAGCCAGGTTTCGAGTTGCTTGCCGTTGACTCCGCTTCCCGTGAGATTGACGAGCATCATATGATTGTCCGTGCCGCCGCTGACAAGTTTCAATCCGCGTTCGAGCAAGCGATTCGCCATTGCTTTCGCGTTTTTGACAATTTGAATCTGATATTCCTTAAACTCGGGTGAAAGCGCTTCTTTGAAAGCGACCGCCTTTGCCGCGATTATATGCATGAGCGGGCCGCCCTGACTTCCGGGGAAAACCGCCTTGTTTATGCGTTTTGCAATCTCTTCGTCGTCGCACATAATGAGACCGCCGCGCGGACCGCGCAAAGTCTTGTGCGTTGTAGACGTGATGACGTGCGCGTATCCGACGGGGCTTTGATGCACGCCTGCGACGATAAGTCCCGCAACGTGCGCAATGTCCGCCATAAGGTATGCGCCCACTTCGTCGGCAATCTCTCTGAAACGCTTATAATCTATTTCTCTGGGATACGCGCTTGCGCCGCAGACGATGAGTTGCGGCTTGCATTCCAATGCTATTTCACGCACCTTGTCGTAGTCTATGCACTCGGTCACGGGATCTATGCCGTATCCGACGCAGTTGAACAACTTGCCGCTCATATTCACTTTTGCACCGTGCGTGAGATGTCCGCCGTCGGCAAGCGTCATGCCGAGAATTGTGTCTCCGCTCTTCAAAAGCGCGTAATACGCCGCAAAGTTTGCATTTGAACCGCAATGCGGTTGTACGTTGGCGTATTTCACACCGAAAAGTTGCTTCGCACGCTCTATTGCAAGTTGCTCCGCAACGTCTACGTACTCGCAACCGCCGTAATAGCGTTTGCCGGGATAACCTTCCGCATACTTGTTGGTGTAGAAAGTTCCTGCCGCCGCCAAAACTGCTTCGGAAACGATGTTTTCGCTTGCGATGAGTTCGAGATTGTGTTGCTGACGTTCAAATTCTTTGAGCATCGACTCGTACAATTCGCCGTCCGCTTCTTTTATACTTTTAAGGTCTATCATTCGTAAATCTTCCTTTCTCGGTTTTGCTTTTTCAGCAGTATTTGTCAAGCACTTCTGCTATTTGCATTTTAAGGCGATAGCCGATGAGTTTTTCTTTCACTTCGCCGTTCACGAAAACGAAAAGCGCGGGAATCGACATAATGCCGAAACGCTCGGCAAGGTCGGGATTTTCGTCAACGTCGACCTTTCCCACGACTGCTCTGCCTTCGTATTCTTTTGCAATTTCTTCAACGTTGGGAGCAAGCATTTTGCAAGGTCCGCACCACGTCGCCCAGAAATCCACCAAAACGACGCCGTTTTTGATTGTTTCGTCAAAATTGTTATTATTTAAAATACGTTCCATAATAAACTCCTGATTTTATTGTTTGTTGTTTTCGATATAATCTTGCGCGGTTGCAGGACAAATGCTCTTCATGCGCGGACTGAAACCTTTCTTCTTGCGTATGACGAATTTGTCGAGAAGAATCGCAATCGCAAAGCCTATTATAAGTCCGCCAAGAGCCATAAGCACTTGCGCAAGTTCGTTTATGAGCGTTCCAACGCCTATGCCGACGCCGATTAGGACGAGCGGAATGACGTAGACGATAGCCGCCGCCGTAAGCACGTATCTTTCGCCCATTTCCACTTCCACAAAGTCGCCCACGTTTGCGCCGAGCGTGTTGTCAAGCGTCACTTCGACTTTCATGGTGTCTTTCGTGACGGCGCACATATGGCATTTGTCGCACGCGCTGTGACGCTCGAATTGCACCGTGGCTTTATTGCCTTTGATTTTTGAAACTACTCCGCGTTCGGTCATTTTGCAAAATATTCGCAAAGTTTTGCGATTTCCACTTGTTCGGTCGTTCCGATTTTCATATCCTTGACGTTGACGACGCCGGCTGCAAGTTCTTCGTCGCCGATTACGACCACGTTCTTAACGCCGGTGCGGTCTGCGTATTTCATCTGCGCTTTTACGCCCCTGTCCATAATGTCCGTCTCGGCTTTCACGCCTGCGTTGCGAAGGTCTCTGACGAGTTTTCTTGCAAAATCCTGCGCTTTTTCGCCGAGCGGCGCAATATACACGTCCATAGTCTCTTCTTCCGCTTTGAGATTGTTCGTGTTTTCAAGAACGAGAAGCAATCTTTCAAGACCGAGACCGAATCCGACTGCGGGAGTGGGCTTTCCGCCGACTTCTTCGACGAGATTGTTGTATCTTCCGCCGCCGCAAACCGTGCCTTGCGCGCCTATATCGGTGGATATAAACTCGAAGACGGTGCGTGTGTAATAATCGAGACCGCGCACGATGCCGGGATTGACCTTGAACGAGATGCCGAGAGACGTCAATATCTCTTGCACCTTTTCAAAGTGCGCTTTGCAATCGTCGCAAAGATAATCCGTTATTCTCGGAGCGTTCTTCACGATTTCTTTGCACTTTTCTTCCTTGCAGTCGAGAATACGAAGCGGATTTTTGTCAAATCTCGCCTGGCATTGACCGCACATAAGGTGCAAATTTGCGCCTATGTACTCTTTCAAAGCCTTGTTGTATTCCGCGCGGCACTTGGGACAACCGATGCTGTTTATGTTGAGTTCGAGTTCTTTAAGTCCGACTCTTCTCAAGAAAGTCGAAACAAGCGAAATGACTTCCGCGTCTGCGGCAGGAGAATCGCTTCCGTAGCATTCCACTCCGAATTGATGGTGTTCGCGAAGTCTGCCGTTTTGCGGTTTCTCATAGCGGAAAATGCTTGCGATGTAATACGCTTTCATAGGCATAATGCCCTGATGCAAACCGTTTTCGATAAAGCAACGCGCAACGCCTGCCGTGCCTTCGGGGCGAAGCGTCATGCTTCTTCCGCCCTTGTCGTCGAAAGTATACATTTCCTTCGTCACGATGTCGGTGGTTTCACCAACTCCGCGAAGGAAAAGTTCGGTATGCTCGAACATGGGCGTGCGGATTTCTTTGAATCCGAATTCGCTCGCCACTTCTCTTGCGACGCCTTCGACGTAATGCCATTTGTATGCTTCTTGCGGCAACATGTCCTTTGTGCCCTTGGGTATGTTTATCATCTTTGTCCTTCTTATTTCGTTTACAATACCTTTCGTATCAGATAATATAACGTCTGAGATTTCTTTCTTTGAGATTTGCGCTAAGGTGTGCTTCGACGTACGCCTTGTCGATATTGATTTCCTTCGTCACGTTGTCGTCCGCTTCGTAAAGCACGTCTTTGAGCAAGGATTCGAGCACGGCGTGCAGTCTGCGCGCGCCGAGATTTTCACTGTTTTCGTTCTCTTCAAACGCCACTCTCGCAATCTCGTCAATCGCTTCGTCCGAGAAGTTGAGAGACACGCCGTCCACGCCGAGCAATTCTTTGTATTGTTTCAAAACCGCGTTGTCGGGTTCGGTGAGAATACGCACGAAATCGTCTTTCGTGAGATTGTCGAGTTCCACGCGGATGGGGAATCTGCCCTGAAGTTCGGGAATAAGGTCTTCCATGCGCGAGATGTGGAACGCGCCCGCGGCAATGAACAAAATGAAGTCCGTGCGGATTGCGCCGTATTTGGTCTGAACGGTGCTTCCTTCAACGATGGGCAGGATGTCTCTTTGCACGCCTTCACGGGATACGTCGTGGCCTTGTTGTCCGTTGTCGTTGGTTGCGATTTTGTCGATTTCGTCAAGGAACACTACGCCGTCCTGCTCTGCTCTTTGCAGTGCTTCTTGCGTGATTGCGTCCTGATCCACCATCTTTTCCGCTTCCTGATTGACCATAAACTCCATCGCCTGTTTGACGGTGAGTTTTCTCTTTTTCACGGGTGCTTTGCCCATCATGCCGCCAAAGATAGAACCGAGATCGATTTCGTTGCCGGGAGCGTTGCCCGGTTGCAACTGAATGGGCTTGGGCTGTTGACGGATTTCCATCTCGATCGTGATGCCGTCAAGGTGTCCCGCGCGGATTTCCTGCAAGAGTTCTTCGCGAAGTTGCGCGTCGCTCTTTTCGGTTGCTCCTGCCGCGTTTTTGCGGATAGGGAGCAAGATTTCGCAGAGTTTGTTCTCCGCAATTTCCGTCGCCTTGGGCATGACTTCTTTGAATTTCTCATCTTTGACAAGACGGATTGAAACTTCCACAAGGTCGCGAATGATGCTTTCTACGTCTCTGCCGACGTAACCAACTTCGGTAAACTTGGTCGCTTCCACCTTCACGAAAGGCGCTTTGACCACTTTTGCGAGTCTTCTTGCGATTTCCGTCTTACCTACGCCCGTCGGGCCTTTCATGATGATGTTTTTCGGCGTGATTTCTTCTCTCATTTCTTCGGGAAGTTTGCTTCTTCTGTATCTGTTGCGAAGAGCGATAGCCACCGCCACTTTTGCGTCGTGCTGACCGATGATGTATCTATCGAGTTCAGCCACGATTTGTTTCGGAGTCATAACGTTGTTGTCCATAAAAAGCCTCCTGTCACACTGTTTCGACGGTGATATGGTCGTTGGTGTACACGCAAATCTCGCTTGCGATTTTGAGTGCGCGAGTTGCGATTTCCTTTGCGCTCAAATCGGTTGCGTCCGCAAGTGCGCGAGCCGCCGCGAGCGCATAGTTTCCGCCGCTGCCGATTGCAACGATTCCGTTTTCGGGTTCGATGACTTCACCGGTGCCCGAAATCACGTAAATGCTGTTATGATCCGCCGCAATGAGCAACGCTTCGAGTTTCCTGCCACCCTTGTCGTTTCTCCAAAGTTCCGCAAGTTCGACAGCCGCTCTCATAAGATTGCCACTGTATTTTTGAAGCATCGCTTCAAATCTTTCGGACAATGCAAACGCGTCCGAGACCGAACCTGCAAAGCCGACCACCACTTTTTCGTTGTAAATACGTTTCACTTTGACGGCGTTGCCTTTCATGATGACGCTTTCGCCCATCGTGACCTGACCGTCGCCCGCAACTGCGGTTTCGCCGTTTCTTCTCACGGCGCAAATTGTAGTTCCGCGAAATTCTATCATTGTGTTCTCCTTATCTTTGTGAAGTGCCTTTCACTTCCGTTTTCCGATAATCTATCGATATATTCTGCGAGCAATAATGCTCATATTGTAACCTTATTTTTGATTTTTTATAGCGTCTATCGACCTGTCGTGATACGCCTGTTTGCGTTTTTGTTTGTCTCTGAATCCCGTAATCGACGGCAATATGCCGAAATTTGCGTTCATAGGCTTGAAATCGAGCGCACGAGTGGATACGTATCTGCAAAGCGAGCCGATTATCGTCACGTCGGCAGGCACTTGCAATCTGTCGCCGTCGAGTTCTTTTGCAAGCGCGATACCTGCAATCATGCCGCTCATTATGCTCTCGACGTAACCTTCGACACCCGACAATTGTCCTGCTATATAAAGCGGTCTGTCGCCTTTGACTCTGAACGTCTCGTCAATAACGCCCGGAGCATTTATGTAGGTGTTGCGGTGCATTATGCCGTATCTTACGAATTCGGCGTCGTGAAGAGCGGGAATCATGCGGAAAACTCTTTTTTGCTCACCATAGGTGAGATTCGTTTGAAAACCAACGAGATTGTAGCAATCGCCTGCAACGTTTTCTTTTCTCAACTGCACGACGGCGTACGCTTTTTCGCCCGTGTCGGGATTGCGAAGTCCGACGGGTTTGAGCGGTCCGAAACGGATTGTATCGCTTCCGCGCTTCGCCATCTCTTCTATGGGCATGCAACCGTCGAAAAGCTCGCTCTTTTCAAAGTCGTGCAATAAGACGGTTTGGGCGTTGACGAGTTCGTTGTAAAACGCTTCGTATTCGTCTTTTTGCATGGGCAAATTGAGATAATCTTCTCCGCCTTTGCCGTATCTCCCGCCGAAATACGCTTTCGACATATCTATGCTGTCAAACTCCACGATAGGAGCGATTGCGTCGTAGAAAAACAGTCTGTCTTTCCCCGTGAGTTCTCCGACGACTTTTGCAAGCGAGTCGGATGTGAGCGGTCCCGACGCAACCACGGTGGGAACGTCTTCGTCAAGACTCGTGACTTCTTCTCTCACGAGAGTGAAATCGGGATATGCGTTCAACGCGTTTTCAACCGACTTTGAAAAACCTTCTCTTTCCACCGACAATGCGCTGCCCGACGGCACGGCGTTCTCTCTTGCAAGCGGCAAAAGTCTGCATCCCAAAAGGTCAAGTTCTTCTTTGAGAAGTCCCGAAGCCGTGCAAGGCTCGGACGATTTGAGCGAGTTGGAACACACGAGTTCGGCAAGGTTTTCCGTTTTGTGCGCTCCCGTGGTGCGAGCAGGGCGCATCTCGTACATCTTCACCGCGTATCCGCGCTCGAGAAGTTGCAATGCACATTCGCATCCGGCAAGCCCGCCGCCTATGATTTTTACAAGTCGTTTCTCGCTCATCGTTCGTTCTTATTGATTTTGTTCGCTTTCGTCTTTGACGAGTTCTCTGTGTTTGCAGTTGTGATTCGTGCAGACGTAATAGGTCTTGTCATCGCGTTTTACAACTTTCATAGTTGACGCACATTCGGGGCAGAAATACGGCGCGGGCACGTCCCAACTGATGAAGTCGCACTTGGGATAGTTGGTGCATCCGTAGAACGTTTTGCCTGCTTTGGACACGCGTTTGCTGACGTCTCCGCCACACTTGGGGCATTTGCCGACCACTTCGACGATTTTCTTGATGTTCTTGCACTTGGGATAATTCGGGCAAGCAAGGAACGGACCGTATTTGCCGTGGCGAACGACCATTTTCGCTCCGCATTTGTCGCAAATCACGTCGCTTTCTTCGTCGGGCATATAACTTCCGCCGCCGCTCTTTGCCGCGCGCTCAACGAATTTCATAAGTCGCGGATAGAACGCTCCGATAAGTTCCTGCCACGCTTGCTCTCCGTCCGCCACTTTGTCGAGTGCGCCTTCCAGACGAGCCGTGAAGTTCAGGTTCATTATGTCGGGGAAATTCTTCTCCATATACTCGCACACCGCTTCGCCCAGTTGCGTGGGCGCAATCGCTTTCTGCACCTTTTCGGTGTAATCGCGTTTTGCAAGCACGGATATGATGCTGGCGTACGTGCTCGGACGACCGATGCCGTTTTCTTCGAGTGCTTTGACAAGCGTCGCGTCGTTGTATCTCGCCGGCGGTTTCGTGAATTTTTGCTCGCAACTCACGTCGTCGAGATTGAGATGTTCGTCCCGGTTGAGATCGGGCATCGTGTCGAGTTCTTTGTTGTCGTCGTCGCTTTCTTCCACCGTAGCGGAATACACGGCGGTAAAGCCCTTGAATTTGACACTCTTGCCCCTTACGACGAAACCGAGTTTTTCATTGCCGCATTCGCCGAGAATGTGGACTCTCATCGTATTGTACTGCGCAGGAGTCATTTGAGACGCCATAAAACGCTCGTATATGAGTTTGTAGAGTCTGAACGCGTCTCTGTCCATTTTTCCTTCAAGAGACTTAGGCGTGCGGTTCAAATCGATAGGTCTGATTGCTTCGTGCGCGTCCTGTGCGTTCTCGCTGGTTTTGTAGATATTCTGCGTCTTGGGCGCGAATTCTTCACCGTAATTCTTTGCGATGAACGAAAGCGCGATTTTTGCAAAATCGGGAGAGATACGCACGCTGTCGGTACGGATATACGTGATAAGCG